>NZ_JBYIQX010000085.1:0-7641 GCF_057707805.1 Streptomyces sp. bgisy159
GGGCCACCACGACCGCGGACGCCGCGTCCGAGGCCGGGGCTTCGGCGTCCGGGGTCCCGGTCCGGTCCCCGGACGCCCCGTCAGCGGCGCGGCCGGGGTCCGTCGTCGTGGTCGCGTCGTCGTCCCCGTGGCCGTGGTGCTCGATCGTCGACTTGTCGGCGCCCGCCTCGATCTGCTCCTCGGACGGTGCGGAGGCGGCCGGCGCGGAGCCGTCACCGGATCCGAACACCACGTCCGAGCAGGAGTAGAAGGCCTCCGGGCTGTCCGAGCGCTGCCAGACCGCGTACAGCAGATGACGGCCCGAGCGCTCCGGGAGCGTGCCGGAGAAGGAGTAGAAGCCGCCCGTCGCGACCGGGTCGACGGCCGTCGCCACCGGGTGCTGCAGATCCAGGTCGGACCAGGCGAGCGGCCGCGTCGGGTCGTAACCGGCCTTGGTGACGTACACCTTGAAGGTGCCCTTGTGCGGGGCCGTCACCCGGTACTTGAACGTGTACGAGCCGCTGCTCACCCCGGTCGCCGGCCAGTCCGCGCGGGCCAGGTCCAGGCCCTTGAAGGCCTCGTTGCCCGCGCTGCACAGCCTGCCGTCCGGGATCAGCTCCCGGTGGCGACCGCCCGCGTCGCCGATGCGGACACCGTTCCAGTCGTACAGCGCCTGGGTGCCGCCGGCCGCGACCGCCGCGGCGCAGGCGGCGGACTTCGGGCTCTCCGGCCCCTCCGCGTAGCACTGCGCCACCCGGCTGACCGGGTCGCCCATCGAACCGTGCGCGGCGGCCGGGGACGCGGCCAGCGCGGTGAGGGCGAGCGGGGCGAGGCCGAGAGCGGCGACGACGGCGGCCGTACGGCGTGCGGGCATGGGGGAACTCCTCGGAGGCGGTCCGGCGGGTGTGAATCCCGTGGGGGCGCACCGAAAGTAGCCCGCCAGGACCGCGAAATCGCCCGCCTGAAGCGGGCGATGGAGATCCTTATGGTCGCGTTAAGGAACCGCTGAGCCTGACATCAGACAACCCGGGGGAGGCGCGCCGCTCAGCCGTCAGGCCACCAGGTGCGGGCGATGTCCTTGCGGATCTCGGGGCGGCCCGCCGGACGCTCGTCGACTTCCTCGCGGACCTTCTGGCGGTCCGTCTTCTTCAGGGGCTTCTGCACGGTCACACGGCGCATGGCTGCCTCCTTCAGGATCCACCGGGTTCCGCGTTCTCACGGAGGTAGACCCGTTGCAGGAGAGTTCCTCATCGAGCACCGATCTGTCAGTGGCCGTTGTCACGATTCGTACAGTCAGTGGTGGGTGTCACCCTGTGGCGCATGACGTACGACTGGGACACGGCCGCGACCGCCTTCGACGACGAACCCGACCACGGACTGCGCGAACCGGGGGTGCGCGCCGCCTGGGCGGACCGGCTGCGCCGCTGGCTGCCGGGACCTCCCGCCGACGTCCTCGACCTCGGCTGCGGCACCGGCAGTCTGTCGCTCCTCGCCGCCGAGCAGGGACACCGCGTCACCGGGGTCGACGCCTCGCCCGCCATGCTCGGCCTGGCCCGCGCCAAGCTCGCCGGGCATGACGCGGTGTTCCTCCTCGGTGACGCGGCGGCACCACCGGTCGGCGCGCGCCGGTTCGACGTCGTCCTCGTACGGCATGTGCTGTGGACCCTGCCCGAGCCCGGCCGCGTCCTGCGCCACTGGGCCGGGCTGTTGCGTCCCGGAGGCCGGTTCGTGCTGGTGGAGGGGGTGTGGGGCGACACCGACCCGGTCGGCGTTCCGGCGGACCGGCTCACCGCCCTGCTCACCTCGCTCACGGACCGGCCGTGCGTCGAGTGGCTGTCCGACGACGCACGGCTGTGGGGCGGACCGGTCACGGACGCGCGGTACGCCGTCGTCGCGGACGTTCCGGGCCACGGCGCGGAGCCCACGGGCTGACCGAGGGCCCACGGTCGGGCCCGGGCCGGGGCCTGTTGTGAAGGTCCCTAGGCGAACAGGGTCCCGAAGCGCTCCCCGCGCGCCAGGGACTCCAGTTCGTCCAGGGCGGACAGCGCGGCGGACGCGGCGTCCGGGTCCGACCTGAGCAGCCCGCTCTCCTCGAACTCGTCCTCGTCCAGCCGCCGTACGTCCTCGCCGTCGGCGGAGCGCCACAGGTCCAGGTCCAGGTCCTCCACGACCAGCTCCGCGCCGGACAGGACGGCCGGCCGGGTGATGTCGCAGTACCAGCCCTTCACCGCGCCGGCGGCGTCCCGGACCTCCTTCACCGAGTACCACCGGTCCCGCCAGTAGTACTCGGTGAACACGTCGCCCGGCTCGAAGCGCACGAAGCCGAAGTCGCGCGTCCCGCCGCCCGCCCAGGGCGCGCGGACGGCGATCCGGGTGCCGTCGTCCGCCAGCAGCCGAGCCGGGTACCGGATCTTGGTCCGGCCGGCCTTGACGAGGACGACGTCCACCGTGCCGGACCGGTCAGCCGAGTTCGCGGACATGCCGCACCTCCGTCGCACGGATCTCGTACCCGAACCACCTGTTGATCGCCAGCATCGGCCCGTTCTCCGCGTCGTTGCCGGTGTACGCCTGCGTGTACCCCGCCGCGCGGGCACGGAGCAGGGAGTGCGCCTTGGCGAGTTTCGCCAGACCCCGGCCGCGGAACGCGCGGGCGGTGCCGGTCATACCGCTGAGGTAGCGCGTGGCCCCGTCGGTGTAGGCCAGGGTGAAGGCGGCGGGACGGCCGTCGACGACCGCGACCGCCGTCAGCTCCGGGTCGACGAGCGGGTTCCTCCAGCTCTCCGCGAGCCAGGTCTCGTAGTCCGTGAACTCCGAGGGCAGGTCGCCCGGTTCGTCGGACACCGTCTCCGCGTCCAGCCGGAACAGCGGGCGCGGGTCGTCCGCGTAGTCGGCGGCCGTGCGCAGTTCGACGCCCGCGGGCAGCGGGTCGGGCAGCGGTGGCAGCGCGGCGCCGGCCAGGTCCAGGGAGAGGAAGTGCGCCGAGCGGCTCGGCCGGTAGCCGCGCCGCTCGGCCCAGGCACGGTCGTCCGGCGTGTCCAGCACCCAGGCGTACACCTCGGTCACCCCGTGCGCCGCCAGGTGCTCCTCGCCGGCCCGCGCCAGCAGCGAGCCCGCGCCGCGTCCGGTACGGGCCGGGTCCACGTACACGTTGACCGAGCCCCTTCCGGGCTCCGGGCTGTCATGGGCGACCCGTACCTGGGCCGTCCCGATGATCTCGCCGTCCTCCTCGGCGACCAGCTTGCGGGCGTGGGCGTCGGGATGGGTGTGGGCGTGCTCGTGGCGCAGGGACGCCGGGGTGGACACCAGGTAGGGCAGCGCGCGGCGACGGGTGCCGAGGAAGCCCTCGGCGTCGGCGGGCACCTCGGGACGGAGATCGCGGATGATGACGGTCATATGCGCGGACGGTACGGCGGGCGGATGCTCCGGTGCCTCCCATTTTCCGGTGCCTCCCCACCCTTTTCCGGTGCCTCCCCACCCTTTTCCGGTGCCTCCCCCTTTCCGGCGGGTGGGGGAGAATCGAGGCGTGACGTTGAAGATCCACATCGATGAGGGCGCCGCTCCGCCGTACGAACAGGTGCGGGCGCAGATCTCCGAGCAGGCCCGGTCGGGCGCGCTGCCGGTGGGGTACCGCCTGCCGACGGTGCGCGGGCTGGCGGAGTCGCTGGGGCTGGCCGTGAACACGGTGGCCAAGGCCTACCGCGCGCTGGAGACGGACGGGGTGATCGAGACCCGGGGCCGCAACGGCACGTTCGTGGCCGCCGCGGGCTCGGCGGCGGAGCGGGAGCTGGCCGCTGCGGCGCAGGTCTACGCGGAGCGGGCTCGGCGGCTGGGCCTGGGGGAGGAGGCGGCCCTGGCCGCCGTACGGGACGCCCTGCGGGCGGCCCACGAGGCGGACCGGGCGGGGCGCGGGACCGCCTGAGCAGGCCGGGACGGCCGACGCCCTGGCCTGCCCCGTGAGGGCTCTCGGGGCGGCGGGCGGCGTAGCCGTGAGGGCCCGGGACGGTGGGCAGCCCAGCCGGGGTTCCGCACTGGCGGGGCGGCGGCGCCGGGGGAGTGCCCGGACGGTGGCGGGGCGGCGGCGCCCGTGGCAGGCGTCGCGGTCGGCCGAGCGCCGTCGCCGTGGGAGGGCGGCGCTCCACGGCACGCGAGCGCCGTGTGCGTGTGCGTTCCGTGCCGGGGCCTGCGGTGGCGGTGCCGCGCCGTCACGTGAGGGAGGCCAGGGCGGTGCGGGTCGGGTGCAGACCCACTCCGGGGGCAGTCCGGGCGAACAGGCGCGCGTTGCGGACCGCCGCCCCGCCCGGGTCGTTGTTGAAGTACGCGTAGACGTCCGCGTCGTCCGGCCAGGTCGCCGCGATCCGCAGCAGCCAGGTCGCCAGCGCGCGGCGGCCGTAGCGCGGCCACGGCTGGGCGATGCCCTCGTGGAACCGGACGTATCCCCAGTCGGCGGTGCGCCACAACGGGCTCGCGGGGCGGGCGCGTACGTCGGCCCAGCACAGCGCCGCGCCGTGGAGCTCCAGGACCGACCGGACGGCCGGGGTCCACCAGGAGGCGTGTCGGGGTTCCACGGCGACCCGGACACCGGGCGGGAAGCAGGACAGACAGGCGCTCAGCAGGCCCGCGTCGGCGCGCAGGGTCGGCGGCAGCTGGAGCAGGACGGGACCGAGGCGCTCGCCCAGGCCGGACGCGTGGCGCAGCAGCCGGCCCACCGGCTCCTCGGGGTCCCGCAGCCGTTTGATGTGCGTCAGGTAGCGGCTCGCCTTGACCGCGACCACGAAGTCCGCCGGCACCCGCTCCCGCCATGCCTCGAAGGTCTCCCGCGAGGGCAGCCGGTAGAAGGCGTTGTTGATCTCGACGGTGGCGAAGTGCGCGGCGTACACCTCCAGCCACCGGCGCGTCGGCACCTCCGGCGGGTACAGGACGCCCTTCCAGTCCTTGTACTGCCACCCCGAGGTGCCGACGTACACAGGCATGCCTCCATCAAAGCATCACAGGTACAGCCCCGCGTCCGTGCCGGTGCGCGGCTCCGGCAGCGCGGTGGGCGAGATGCCCCGGCGCAGCGCGTACAGCTCCGCCAGGGTGGCGCCGTCGCGGCCGACGCCCTCCTCGGTGCCGAGCCAGCCGACCGCCTCGGGCCGGGTCAGCGGGCCCACCTCGATCCGGGCCAGGCAGCGGCCGGGGCGGACCACGGCCGGGTGCAGGCGCTCCAGGTCCTCGTTGGTGGTGACACCGACCAGGACGTTGCGCCCCTGGCCGAGCAGGCCGTCGGTGAGGTTCAGCAGCCGGGAAAGGGCCTGCCCGGCGGTGTGCTTGGCCTCGCCGCGGATCAGCTCGTCGCAGTCCTCCAGGAGCAGCAGCCGCCAGCGGCCCTTGCCCGTGGAGTCGTCCTCGCCGATCGCGATGTCCATCAGGTAGCCCACGTCGGAGAACAGCCGCTCCGGGTCGAGGACGCAGTCCACCTGGCACCAGTCCCGCCAGGAGCGGGCGAGGGTGCGCAGCGCGGAGGTCTTGCCGGTGCCGGGCGGGCCGTGCAGCAGGAGCAGCCGGCCGGCGATGTCCTCGGGGGTCGTCGCCATCAGGCGGTCCATCGCGTCCGCCACCGGCGCGGTGTAGTTGGCGCGCACCTCGTCCCAGGTGCCCGCGGAGATCTGCCGGGTCGTGCGGTGCGGGCCCCGGCGCGGGGAGACGTACCAGAAGCCCATGGTGACGTTCTCCGGCTGGGGTTCCGGCTCGTCGGCCGCGCCGTCCGTCGCCTCGTTCAGCACCTTCGCGGCCAGTTCGGCGGTGGTGGCGGTGACGGTGACGTCGGCGCCCCGGTTCCAGCGGGAGACCAGCAGCGTCCAGCCGTCGCCCTCGGCGAGGGTGGCGCTGCGGTCGTCGTCGCGGGCGACGCGCAGCACCCGGGCCTGCGGCGGCAGCAGGGTCGCGCCGCTGCGGACGCGGTCGATGTTCGCCGCGTGCGAGAACGGTTGCTCGCCCGTCGCGAAGCGGCCGAGGAACAGCGCGTCGACGACGTCGGACGGCGAGTCGGAGTCGTCGACGGTGAGCCGGATCGGCAGAGCGTCGTGTGGGAGTGCGGCAGCCATGCCGCCCATGATCGGGCACGTGGGCCCCGTCCGCACCCGGTTTCCGAGGTGTGCGCGGTGTGTCGCGCGTGTCCCGTACGGCCGGCCGTGGCGCCGTACCCGCCGGGCGGCGCACGGCGGGTACGACGGGCCTGTGGGACGTGCGGGGGCGTCAGCCGAGGGCGTCCGCCGCGAGCCGGACCGTCCGGCGGGTCCGGCGGACGACCGCGTAGCCCTTGGTCAGGGCGCGGTCCACGGCGAAGGCGCGGGCGACGGCCCGGCCGGCGAGGAGCCGCTCGAACTCCTCGGTGGTGGTGCCGCGCCGCACCGTCACCCGCCGCAGGGCGTACGGCCCCTGCGGGCGCCGGGCCAGGGCGTTGCCGACGGCGAGCGCCTGCGCGAAGCCGTTCTCGCGCACCGCCGCGCGCACCCGGCGGCTGGAGTAGCCGTACGGGTACGCGAACGACACCGGCAGGGCGCCCAGTTCGTCGGCGACGATGTCCCGGCAGCGGGTCAGCTCGGCGCGCAGGGAGCCGTCGCCGAGCTGGTCGAGCTGCGGGTGGGTGTGGCTGTGGCCGCCGATCTCGACGCCCGCCGCGGCCAGTTCCCGCACCTGCCGCCAGTCCAGCATGGTGTCCAGGCCGCGGCCGGTGTCGTAGGTCCCCCTGATCCAGCCGGTGGAGACGAACAGCGTGGCCGGGAAGCCGTGCTCGGCCAGCACGGGCAGGGCGTGCCGGTGCACGCCCGCGTAGCCGTCGTCGAAGGTGATCAGCACCGGGCGGGCGGGCAGCGGCCGGCCGGCGCGCCACCGCGCCGCGAGGGCGGCGGTGGTCAGCGGCGTCAGGCCGCGGTCCGCGATCAGCGCCATCTGCGCGGCGAACGCCTGCGGTGTCACCGACAGGGCGCGGGTCGCCTCGCTCGGCACGGCGGAGACCGCGTGGTACATCAGGATCGGCACCCGCGCGTCGCTCATCCGCTACCCGCTCCCTCCACGAAGTCCACGCTGCCCGTGCCTGCCGTGCCTGCCCGGTCGCGGTCGTCCGTACCCGCGCCGCCGTGGTCGCCCGCGCGTGCCCGGCCGTGGTCGCCCGCGCGTGCCCGGCCGTGGTCGCCCGCCGGGGCCGGCCGGGGGACGTCCGCCCGGGCCGGCCGGGGGACGTCCGCCCGGGCCGGTGGTGCGCCGGCGGCGTCCCCGGCGAGTGCCCCGGCGGCTCTCGCGCGTTGTGGGGCGGAGCTGCCGGTGTCATCGCCGGTGTCGGTTCCCGCGTGTGCGAGTGCGGGCCCGGTACCGGCGTCGACGACGCCGGCCACCGCGGCCGGCCCGGGGGCGTGCGGTGCCGGGGTCGCCGTGCGCGGTGTCGGGACCGCCCCGTCAGCGGGGCGGTATGCCGGGGTCGGCCGGTCGGACGTCCCGGCCGTCGTCTCCGCCGCCGGAGACGTTCCGTCCGCATCGACCCGGGACACCGTCTCCGGGTCGATGCGGACGACGGTGAACGTGGTGCCGGCGCGGCGGGCCCGGAGGGTGCCGACCAGATAGCCGCCCGCCGCCGTGAGGACACCGGTGACGATGGCGGCCGCGCGGCGGGGGGGGAGGAGACGG
>NZ_JBYIQX010000086.1:0-7357 GCF_057707805.1 Streptomyces sp. bgisy159
ATGGGAGTGGTGGCGCGGCAACAACAAAACCTTCTTCAGTGGCGGCAGGGCCCCGGACTTGATGATGGTCAGCCCTCACCACAGCGCCGCCGAGTGGGAACGCGGCGAGCGCTTGCAGGAGCTGGAGCAGGCGCTGGCCCTGCTCGCCCTGCCGGGCATTGACTCCTGGGACGCCTTGGACCCTATTGGGCAGGGCCCATACGGGATCTACGAGTGGTGCCGAGCGCATGTGGATGAGCAGTCGGACGAGGTAACCCGATCGCCGGAGCATGACCGTCCTGACCTGTACGGCTGGCGGGTCCGGGTCGGCACCCCAGCTGTGGCCGTACGTTCCGCGCACCCGGCTTGGGGCGACGACCATCACCAACTTCTCCACGACCTCGCAGGCTCGTACGTTTTCGGCTTCGAGCAGTTGAATGATGCGTGGAACGCGGTGCATGACGAAGCCTCGCCGGTCGGCTACGTCCTCGAAATGCGGCCCGTCACGCCGGACGAACGTGATCGCGCCGAATCCATCCGGGTCGGATCTGTCGAAGCACAGTCCAGTGCATACGGCCTGGTGATCCACGCCGAGTTCCTCGTCGACTGTGAGTTGCTCGCGGAGCAGACCGACCGTGACGTCGCAACTACGCGGGAGGTAATGGCGCAGACGATCAGGTCTCTTCTGGAGCAGAGTGATCTGCCGCCGAGCACGGTCGACACGGTTGCAACGGCCTGGCGCGTCGCTCCGCCCACACTTGCGATCCGCATCATGACGGCGCCGGTGAGCCGTCCACACCTTGCCCGTCCGTGGCCGGTAGATGCCCATCTGGTGGGCATGGTGGACCAGGAGGTGGCCCGCGCTGTGCAGGCTGCGGGCGTCGCACCCGGAACGTACGTGGGCCCACAGGCCAAAGAACTTGACCGTGGTGTGCTGGCTCCAGCCGCGTTGGACGCTCTGAACCGTCGTCTCGCCCAACACTCCTCCGACGACCTTGTCACCGTCGGGATGCGACAGATCGAACGCACCTTGGCGACGAAGAACCAGCAATTCCGTGATCTCGAACAGTCCTCCCGCCTTCTCTCGGTGGCCTGGGACCCACTGGAGCGCCAGACAGAACTCGAGCAAGAACATCTGTGGCTGAGGCGGAGCAACGAAATCGCGATCGAAGCAGCCCTGCGCGCTCAACCCACTGGAAACCGCCGCGTGGACCAGTACGCATGGATGGAGATCACCGCTGCGGCCTCCGCCTATCTGGCAGCGACGATGCGGAGCGAAGCGATCCATCATCAAGTTCGTCCCACCGGACTGAGAATCAGCGACGCATATGAGATCACCGTGGTGACCGACTTGGCCGATGCCGATGCCGATGCCGGGTCGGGGAGCGCGGGCTCCCGGGTGTTCGATCTGGACCTCAGCGCGTTCAGACGGGCCCGAGCGGCTCACATGCTCGCGGCTCCGGCCACGCTCGGCAGTCACGAGCAGACTGACGAGGTTGACGCAGCAGCCGAAGTCGTTGACGAGGAACAGATCGACGAACTCGTCGATCCAGCTGTTGACGCTGCCATGCTCGCCGCATACGGAGCATCAGTGAGCGATATCTTGCAAGTCCTGTTCTCTATGGCCCACTGGCCGCTGGAGCCTGACGATCCGGATGCGGTGGCCGTCCCCGCAGATACCGTACGGCAACACCTGCTCGACACGTTGCGTCTCGCGGATGAACCTGACGGACATGCCCGTATCGCTGCTGCTCAGGGGCTCCTCACCAGTACATCCGCCGCGCTGCAGGCTGCCGACTGGAAGCCGTGGCATGCACGCAGCAGGCAGAAACGACTCGTCGTCCAGCCCCTGGCCGAACTTACCGATGGGCGGCTCGTGGTCGGCCCGCAGCTCTGCTACGCGAGTGCAGGTATCTACGGCAACTTCGTGGCTCAAGGAATCCTGCCTTGGACACAGCCTCCGCCTCCGCGCCGGGTGACAGACGCTCTGGAGGCGGTTCGCGACCGCAAGAACAGAGCCCTCGAGACCGAGGTAGCACAAACACTTCGGGCAGCTGGTTACATGGTCGAGGAGCGTATCCGGGAGCAGGATCCGCAGCGCCTGGGGGTCCCGTCCCTCCAGACCGAGATCGATGTAGTCGCTGGGCGCGCGGCTGACTCGGTTATTTGGCTGATCGAGGTGAAGGACCCAGCCGACGTGCACGTGACACCGGAGATCCGACGCCATCTGGACCGTTTCTACGTCGACCACCGAAAGCCGTGTTATGCGACACAGCTCCAGAGGAAACTCGACGACCTTGCACCCCGCGCCAACGAGGTGGCGGCGGCCCTCGGTTTGCCGACGTCAGCTGAGCCGCGTGTGGTCAGGGCGATCTTTGTCACCCGTGCGCCGGTGCCGGCGGGATTCGTCGGGGGCCCCTTCACATTCCACACGTTGAGGGATCTGGCGGCTGCTCTGGACGGCGCCACCAGCCAGCCGCCGGAAGTAACTGCTTCCGGCGGGACCAGCTCCCCTAGCCGGGACCGGCGATGATCACGAAGCGGCCCGCAGCGAGTAAGTACCGAACGACGGCGAAGCGAAGGCAGCCGACGGGTGATCGGCTACACAAAGATGAGTAACACCACCGCTACCGGTCTGAAAAGAGCCGGTAGCTGGTTACTCACGTTGAACTCGTGGAGTCCGGTGGACCGTGACGGTTCTGGATCGTTGCGGTACGACGTCGTCATGCGGTACGCGCATGGGGGCGGGCTGACGCCCAAGGAGCAGGAAAAGCGGGAGCGAGCGCGTCTCGAAGCGGCCGAGCGGTTCGCTCGTGGTGAGAAGACCGAGGCCGTTGAAACGCCGCACGGCTGTTGATCACTGCGGACGCCGGCGGTTCCAACGGCTACCGCACCCGCGCCTGGAAGACCGAACTCGGAGCCCTCGCGGCCGAGACCGGCCTACAGATCACGGTGTGCCATATGCCGCCCGGCACATCGAAGTGGAACCAAGTCGAGCACCGGCTGTTCTCCCAGATCTCCATGAACTGGCGTGGGAGACCGCTGACCAGCCACGACGTCATCGTGAATACCATCGCAGCCACCACTACCCGCACCGGGCTGCGGGTCGAGGCCGAACTCGACACCAACACCTACGACACCGGAATCTAGGTCACCGACGCCGAAATCGACGCCCTAGCGATGAGCATGCACCGATTCCACGGAGACTGGAATTACATGCTCCATCTCGCCGGTGTCCCGCCCGCTCCCGGCCTGCGGACGGACCCTGCAACCGCCGCACGGCCGGCTGCAGGACCAGCCCACCTCGACAGCTCCACACTCCGGCACCCGGAGCTGACCGGTATGAACGTCCCCGAAATGGAAATTGCGCTTGACAACTTGATCCCCGCACTGGCCGAACAACGCGAGCGGCTCCGCCCCGAGCGGCGGGGCGGCGAACGCCGCCGGCACGCGGCGCGGGCGCCAAGGACAAGCTCTCCGACGCCGATCGTATCCTGGCCACCGTGCTCTACCTGCGCTAAATCGGTACCCACGACCTGCTCGCCCAGCTCTTCGGCGTCACCGGAAGCACCCTCACCCGCGCTATCCAGGAAGTACGGCCCCTCCTCGCCGAGTCTGGCCCCACGCTCCCGCCGTCAACAGCCAGATTCCGCACACCCGCAGACGTCGCTGCCCACCTCGACAGGTACGGCAATCAGCCGCCAAGGAAGATCAAACCAGCATGTTAATGCTCTGCGCGCCCTTAGATAGCGGTTGGTCCCGGAAGACGCAATCCCGTGCGGAGTGTGTACTCCCCACACCCGCTCGGCCCTCAACATCAGGCGGGCGGTGAGCTCCACCATCGTGGGCCCGGAGGGACCAGGCCACCGGGGGCGTAGTCATTCACGCGTCGGTCCTCTGCTCTGCCGCCGGCACACCGGTGGTGTCCTCCTCCGGCATGGCCGTCGGCGCGGTCTCGGCACTGGCGCGGCGGACGCGCCTCTTGTCGTGGACCACGGCTCCGATGACGCCGAGGCCGGTGGCGGCGGCGCCGATGATGACGCCCTCCGTTCGGCCCTTCCATCGGCCGAGAGCGACGCCCTCCGCAAAGCCCTCTAGCCGGCCGCGGGCGACGCCCTGTGCTACGCCTTGCAACCGGTAGAAGGCGCGTAGAGCGGCGGGGCCCCCACGGCGTCCGGCTTCCTTCGTGAGTTCCGTGTAAGCGCTGGTCATGCTCTGCCTCGCTATGTGTCGCTCGCTCTAGGGACAGGCCGATGGTCGCAGAAACGTCCTTGGCGGGTGGGGCAGTTCGGGAACTTCTGGGCTGACGTTGCGGCGCGCTCGGCGTACGCGCTGGCCCGCCCCCTGGGCCAGCCCCTCCCGTATGACCTGGCCGCCTTCCGTTCACCCGGTGCGGTGGCCCGCGTCCATGACCCTCCGCCCCACTGCCCACCGGCCGGACAGTTCCACGTCATCCACCGGCGCACAGGGCAGAACGTGAGGTCCGCTGGCAGGTTGCCATGGACGTAGCAAGGAAAAAACGGGACTGCCAATCCCATCGGGGACATTTATGTGATCACGGATAACCTGTCCTCGCACAGCAGCGTGTCCACCCGCACCTGGCTCGAGGACCACCCCGAATCCGGCACGTCTTCATCCCCGTCGGCACCTGCTGGCTCAACCTTCAGGAGAGCCGGTGGTGCATCTTCCCTAAAGCCGCCCTCGCCGGCAATCCTTCGCCGAGCCACCCGAGATCGAGCACGCCACCCGAGCCTGGCCCTGGGTATGGGAACGAAGGGGCGGCGCCGGCGCACTATGGCTGTGAGTGCGCTTCCGCTGCTTTTCGCCATTCGTCGGCAGTGCTCCGCTTGGCGTGACTGGGGCTGTTTCCACAGGTGAGAGACGGACAGTCACGCGCCGCGTGAGGGCTGGCGGAAAGGGCCGTGGTGAACCGCTTGGGAGCTTGAAGGGCATTCGCCCAGCTGAGCGGCCTCAGGCTCGCTGCCCCGTGAATTGGCCTGACGGTGTGGGCCCTCCTGGCCTGATGGCGACTCGACCGGGGCGTAGCGCCGTGATGACCCATCAGCTGCTGTCAGTGCCCACTGCTACACCCTTTTGTTGGGATGAGCCGCGCTCCGCGGCCCACCGACGGGAGGGGGAAATATGTCGAAGGTGCCGGACGGATTCCACCGGGTACGCGGACACATCCGTCGCAATCCGAAGCCCAGGAGCGCCAAGCGCATGAGCGGTTGGATGATTGCCGGCTTACTGGCCGGCGTGTGGCTGTGGGGGCAGGTGTTCGGGTTCAGTGAGTCCACCGCCACGACACCGCCGACGGATCCGAAGCCGGCGGCCAGCGCGACGGCCGACCGCTGATGGGACGGATACGTCTGCGGCGCCCTCGCGATGCCGCGGAACTGGTCGCAGCGGCTGTAGTCGCCCTGGCCGTGCTCGTCCTGGTGGCGCGGACGGCGGCCACGGCGGTCGGCGCACTGAAGGCGGCCTGGCCTGCCCTGCTGGCTCTCGCCCTACTCACGGGAGCCGTCGCGGCGTGGCGGATCAGGCACGCGACCACGATGCGGCGTCGCGAGAAGGAGCGGCTGGCCACTCTGCGGATCACGCTCGCGGAGTTCGACACCATGGACGACCGTCGCTTCGAGTACGCCCTGCGGGATCTGCTGGTCCGCGACGGCTGGCCGGCCCGCAGAGTGGGTGGCGGCGGCGACCAGGCCGCCGACGTCATCGGTGGGCATCCGCAGCGCGGCCGGGTCGTGGTGCAGGCCAAGCACACCCGCGTCGGCGGGAAGGTGGGCTCATCTGTGATGTACGCGGTGAAGGGGACGGCCGGGCCGGTCCACAAAGCCGATCACGCTGTCGTCGTCACCAACGGAGCCTTCACCCGCGATGCCATGGCGTGGGGCGACCGACACGGCGTCCACTGGATCGACCGGGAAAAGCTACAGCGCTGGGCCGAGGATGGTGCCGCTCTGCACGAGCTCCTCGGATTGTCCGCGCGCTCCCGCCCGAGCCGATTCAGGCGTGCGGCATGACTGGCAAAGATCGTGATCGCTGCCCAAGACGTCTGGAGGTGTGGTGTTCGACGAGGACGGGTCGCTCGACCCGCTGCTGAAGTTCCTGCTGTATGCGGTCATCGCGCTGGCCGTCGGCAAGATGCTCTGGGAGTGGCTCACCGAGGACGTCGGCCAGTGGATCACCGTAGATTCGTGGGGGCTGATAGCCGATCACCCGTGGTGGACCGGGCTCTTCGTGGTCGGCGGACTGCCCATGTTGCTCCTGCTCGGCAGAATCCTGTCATTCCTGTTCGGCGCCAACACCTACGCCAACGCGGACGACACGTTCGCCGCTCCCTCTGGCGATGCGATCGAAGCGGACGCGCTGACCTTCAAGATGAAGCAGCTTTCGTCGATGAGCGCGACGGGTTTCGAGCAGGCGTGCACTGATCTCTTGGCCCGTGACGGATTCCGGCGTCCCAGGCGGGTCGGAGGCGCCGGTGACCTCGGCGTGGACGTCACTGCCCGCGATGACGAAGACCGCCTCCTGATCGTGCAGTGCAAGCAGTATCAGAGCCCAGTCGGGTCAGGCCACGTGCAGAAGTTCAACGGGACAGCCCGCCCGCACCACGGAGCCGACCTCCCGATCATGATCGCGCTTAACGGCTTCACGCAGCCGGCGATCGACTTCGCCCAGCATCACCAGCTCATCCTCATGGGCCGCCCGGAATTGAAACGATGGGCTCACGGCGAGCACCTCTACGACGTCCTCGGCATCCAAAGCACGACACACTGACGCCAGCGCACACGGAGCTGAGTCCGTCCCGGGAGATCGCGCCTAGTGGCCGGTGGCCCCGTTTCGGGCTCAGTCCGGTGCGGCGCGTTGTCATGGAGATCGATCCGGGCCCCTCCCGGCGAAGAGCTCCCCACAGCGAGGCGGCCTTGGGTCGAGAGATCGTGAGGCGGCACTCCTGTGATGACGCCGCGGTCTACGGCATGCCGGTCCTCCCCAATGGGCTCCCTACCCCAGCCGCTCACCGTCTGAAGAGCGCTTCCTGACGATCCGTGACCTTGCTGCTCGGCGGGGTAGGTACTGAGGCTGCCCCGCAAGGCCGCAGTTGCAGACCCACATTTCAGCAGTCGACTGCTTTGTGTCTGTTGATGATCTCGCGTGATCGAGATTGACAGGTATGAGGGAAGTGTGAAACGGGAGGCGTTCCCGGTGGCAGGATGCAGCCCCAGGGCATGAGGAGGCGTGAGCGCGGTACGGGGCTCGTCCGTTCGTCGAGTGCTCGAGTTCAAGCACTCATAGGCATAGGTGCGCGGCAGGGAGTTGGGGTGTCTCAAACCGGTACGAGTGGTGTCATTCCGGGCCAACGGGCTGGCTT
>NZ_JBYIQX010000087.1:0-6853 GCF_057707805.1 Streptomyces sp. bgisy159
AGCCTTCTTCCCGCAGCAGGTCGGCGACGGTGTCCGCACTGACTTTGTGCCCGGTCCGGGCCAGCTCCCGCGTCAGCGTGCGGGTCGACTTCACCGTTCACCGCAGTGGTGACATCGGATCGCCTCGCTCGTCCGGCTCGACCAGCGCAAGGAGGGCCGGACGTAGCCCTGGATCGAGATCTACGACCCCCTTGCGGCCTCCGCCCGGCCGCCGCACCCGCCCCAGAGGCTCCTCGCCGGCCTCCAACTCGGACACGCCCTTGCGGACCGTGGTCTCACTCACCGAGGCCGCCCGCGCAACGGCCCGAACACCACCGTGTCCCAGGACACGAGCCTCTGCGGCCATGAGTAGCCGTCGTTGTCGCTCATCCAGATGCGGGAACAACACCGCGAACCTCATGGCGAGTTGGGCACAGATCTCGTCCGGGATGCGCATACCACATCAACGAGCCACGCGTCCCTCCCCTCGTAGCGTGGAGTCCGTGATTGCAGGGGAAGTTGGGGTTCATGGGGTCCAAGCAACGGACGTACACGCCTGAGTTTCGTGAGGGTGCTGTACGCATCGTGATCGAGACGGGCAGGCCGATCCCGGAGGTCGCCGAGGAACTCGGCGTGCACTCCGGCACGTTGCATAGCTGGGTGTCGCGGTGGCGGCGCAACGGGTCGGCGTCGTCCGACCGGCCGGCCGAGCCCGCGCCGCCGGGTGGACGGATGCGCGAGGCCGAGCGCGCCGAGCTGGAACGGTTGCGGCGGGAGATGTCGGAGAAGAACAAGCGGATACGCGAGCTGGAGATGGAGCGTGATGTCCTCAAGCGATGCATGGTCCTCTGGGTGAAGTGACCGTGACGGACCCGGCCGCCCTGGCCGCGTTCATCGGTAACCAGAGGACCGAGCACTGCGTCCCGCACCGTCTGGCCTGCCGTGTCCTGGGGGTGTCGGAGTCCTGGTTCTACAAGTGGCGCGACAAGCCCACCACCGCGCGTGAGATCCGGCGCGGGCAGCTGGCCGACGTGATCCGGCAGATCTTCGAGGGCTCCGGCGGCACCTACGGCTCCCCGAAGGTCTGGCTCCTCCTGGTCCGCGCGGGCTGGCGGGTCTCGGTGAACACTGTCGCCCGTCTGGTGGCCGAACTCGGCCTGGCCGGACGGAAGGTCCGCCGACGGCGCGGGCTGACCCGGCCCGGCAAACGGCCGGCGGCCCCGGACTTCGTGCGGCGGGACTTCACCGCGGACGCTCCGGACCAGGTGTGGTGCGGCGACATGACCGAGATCACCTCCGGTGAGGGCAAGCTCTACCTGGCCACCGTCATCGACCTGTTCTCGCGCCGGCTGCTCGGTTACGCGATGGGCGCACGCCATGACGCCGAACTGGTCGTGGCGTCCCTGAACATGGCCGCGGCCACCCGCGGCGGTGACGTGAAGGGCGTGATCTTCCACAGCGACCGCGGCAGCGAATACGGCTCCCGGCGCTTTCGCCGGGCCTGTCGCCGCTTGGGCGTGACCCAGTCCATGGGCCGCGTCGGGTCGTGTTTCGACAACGCCGTCAGCGAGGCGTTCAACAGCGTGCTCGAGGTCGAGTACGTCCACCGGCACACGTTCGCCACCCGCACCGAGGCCCGGCTGCGGATCGCGACCTGGATCACCGGCTTCTACAACGTGCACCGACTACACAGCGTGTGTGGATATCAGAGTCCGATCGACTACGAGCACGACCACCGGGCCAACTCCGTCTTGGAACTGGCCGCTTAGAAGATCTCCACAGTTCGAGGGGATTGACACACACATCGTTGAGCAAGACCTGAGGCGGAATTGTGCCTTCCGTCACAGTGATTGCGGCGAAGGCCGGGATACGTTGCTCGTGATCAAGAAGGTCATGGCGCCCTCCCGACCAAGGGGCGCAATACGGGCCTGGACGTCAACTGCCCCGAGTCTATGTGAGCGGCTGCAGTCCGACGTCTTCGAAACTCTGAACCGGGGATGCACATATGAGTTACCGACAGCGAATAGCCAGCGGATCCGTCGCCGTTGCGGCGAGCGGCTGGCTCGCGTTGAACATGACTTCGCCCGCGGCTGCCGACGCAACGGCATCGGAGCCCGCCAGGGCCGCGGCCATTGTCGAGCGCATCACAGGAACCCACGACCTCGTGCCGACCACGGCGGGCGCCAGGGACGAGGCGAGCAGGGTAGTGACGGACACGACCGACGGAAAGATCACCCTGACCGTTCCGGCTGTGTCCGACGGAAAGGTAGAGACCATCGCGCCGGACGGGACGACGATTGGCGTCGCACTTCCGAGCACCAAGAGTGTTGCCGGTGTCGAGAGCGCCGCCGGCACGACCGTGTATCCGGACGCCGCTCCCTCTACCGACCTGTCGGTCCAGCCCACGGTCGGCGGCGCGTTCCGGAGTCTGATCACCCTCAAGGACAGCAAGGCACCTGCCGACCAGCGTTTCGATCTGGACCTCCCAGCTGGTTCGGAACTGGTGGCCACCGCCGACGGCGGTTACGAAATCGTCGAGCGTATCGACGCCGACACCAGCGTGGCCATCGGTGCCATCGACGCTCCGTGGGCCAAAGACGCCTCCGGCAACGACGTTCCCACCACCTACCGGCTGGAGGGCAACACGCTCATCCAGCAGATCCACATCACGTCGAACACCGCCTTTCCTGTGGTCGCCGACCCGAAGGTCTCGTTCGGCCGCGGAATCTACGTGAAGTTCAACCGTTCTGAGACAGCCTCCATCGCCCCGTACACCGACGCGTCAGCCGCCGTCGTCGCTGCATGCCAGAAGGTCCCGAACCGGGTTCGCAACATGCCCGTGCGGACCATCTGCCGTGGGACCCTTGGCGCGGCGTCCCAGAGCGTGCGGAAGACCTTCAAGGACGCCGCGAGCCAGAACCGCTGTGTCCAGATCCGGCTGCCCTACGCCCCGATCGGTGTCGTCATCGGTTGGCCCGAGTGGAAGAAGGTCGCATGCTAACGCCGGAGAACTCAGAGCGAGGAGAACCCGTGGGCACTGCTCGTAGCGCAGCCGTGACCTTTGCCAGCGTCGTTGCGATCCTGCTCGTTATGCAGTTCGCCTTCGAGGGAGAGGTCACGCTCCGCTCGGCGTTGGTTGCCGCTGCCGTGGGATTGCTCTCAGTGGCCGTTGGGCCTCTCTGGGAGAAATGGCGCAGCAACCGCCGGTAGCCCGCCCGTGCGGCCCGGCACGGTGAAGACCGTCGCCGGGCCCCGCGGCCGTACCGCCCACGGCCGGCGCTGGTCTCCTCCCAGGCCTTGAGGATGCTGGCCCAGCCGTACTGTCCGGCGTCGGCTGCAGAGCCTGCGCCTCGGGATCCGTACGGAGGGTGCTTCTATTGTGTTCAGGCGCGGGGCCTCATGCAGCCGAGGAACGACTGCACACGAAGTCCATGGAGGACTCGATGGCCCACCGCCGTGTCAACGCGGCCAAGTTCATCAGCCGCTACCGCTCGTGCGGGGAACTCGCCCGGGACGGGCTCCGCGTCTTGTGGACCGGCGGCTCACCCCCGCTCGCGCGGGGAACTCACGCCGACGTTGTAGCCGACGTCATCGGTGACCGGCTCACCCCCGCTCGCGCGGGGAACTCGTGTTCGCGGGTGATGCCGAGTTCGGCGGCGACGGCTCACCCCCGCTCGCGCGGGGAACTCATGACCGTGGACGGCGACTTGATGCCGAGGGCCGGCTCACCCCCGCTCGCGCGAGGAACTCCAGACCGGGCGGCGTGGCCTGCCACGCGGTCACGGCTCACCCTCGCTCGCGCGGGGAACTCCTGCGCGCCGGACGCCTCTCCCGCGCCCCCCGCGGCTCACCCCCGCTCGCGCGGGGAACTCAAGCGGTCGACCTGCCGCCAGTCGCCTTGGGCCGGCTCACCCCCGCTCGCGCGGGGAACTCGTCTACCGCGCGGGCGTGGGTGAGGTCGTCATCGGCTCACCCCCGCTCGCGCGGGGAACTCGCGACGTAGACCCGTTCTGCCACCAGGCCGTTCGGCTCACCCCCGCTCGCGCGGGGAACTCGCGCCACCATGTCAGCCGATCCGCTGCATGATCGGCTCACCCCCGCTCGCGCGGGGAACTCGCCTGCGTCACAGCCCGCACGTTCGATATGGACGGCTCACCCCCGCTCGCGCGGGGAACTCGCTGCTGGACGAGGAGCGCCCCACCGTCTCGTCGGCTCACCCCCGCTCGCGCGGGGAACTCACTTGGTGACCTGCGGATATTGGGAGCGTAGGCCAATTCGTTATCTGCATGGCGGCGCCTTCCAGATGGAGCTGGATGAGTAAGCGGTCACCGCTCAAGCGGGCGTTGTCAGTGGGGTGTGGTGAGATGCCTCTCACTGGTCCACCTCCATAGCCTGGAGCCGCGCACGATGACAAGCGACAGTGAGACTTTAGCGCTCGTCGATCCTCAACTGTGGGGCAAGCAGCACGGGCTGCCGCGTGCATATCCCGTGGTGTGTCATCTGCTGGATACGGCCGCGATGGCTGGTGCGTTGTGGGACAGTCTGCTCAGCCACGAGGTCGTCGAGCGACTCAGCGGTGAGGTGGGGGTTGCGGCTGACGAACTGCGGCAACTGGTCTGCATGTGGGCTGGGTTGCATGACCTCGGCAAGATCAGTCCAGCGTTCCAGCGCAAGTGCGTTGATCTGTATGCGGCGTTGCAGGCTGCGGATCCTGCGTACGGGCCAGCTTCGGCGGAGGAACTGCGTGATGCGCTGACTCTGAGGCATGACGAGGCCACGCACTGGGTGCTGGTGGGGATCTTCGAGGAGTTCGGCTATCCGGCGAACCCGCGGGGTGCCCACCGTGGGGTGGGGCATCAGATCGCGCAGATGCTGGGCGGCCACCACGGCCGGTTCTGGCCGGCGATGTCGCGGCAGCAGGCTCGCCGGCCTAGGGCGAACCATCCCGGTCTCGGGGCGGGCGTGTGGGAGGAGCAGTGCCGGGCTCACGCTGAGGCGGTCAGGCGGATGACAGAAAGTGCCGTCGTACCGCCGCGGCAGCTTCCCGCTTCCGTGGCTGTGGTCGTGGCGGGGCTGGTGATCGTCGCGGACTGGCTGGCCAGTCAAGAAACCTTCATCGTGCAGCGAATTCCTGCCCCAGGTTGGAGCGCTGACGACAAGGGACTGCTGGCTCATTGGGAGCGTTCGGTGAAGGATGCTGCGGCGGTGGTGCGTGAGGCGGGTCTGGGCCGGGCCGTCGTTCGGGACCTGTCGTTCAGGGAGATGTTCGGTTTCGAGCCGAACTCTTTGCTTTGCAGGCGTCCCTGGTGAAGGAGTTGCCTGATCTGGTGCGGGGGCCGGGACTTCTGCTGGTGACGGCTCCGCCAGGCGACGGCAAGACCGAGGCAGCGCTGTTCGGGGCGAGTGTGCTGATGCGTGCCGCCGGCTCGAACGGAGTCGGTTCTCGTTGCCCACGATGGCGACAGCCGACGCCATGTACGAGCGGGTGCGGGTGTTCGCCGAGCGGACGCTGGGCGGTGATGCGGCCCTGACCCGGGTGCACAGCATGGCCTGGCTGAGTGCGGACACCGTGACGGATGCGGCCGGTTCCGCAGCCACTGCTGGCCCGGTGCTCTCCAGCGAGCATGCCTCTGTGGAGGCGGCCCAGTGGCTCCGTGCGACTCGACGCGGGATGCTCGCCCCTCTCAGCGTGTTCACGATCGATCAGGCGCTGGCCGGGGTTCTGCCTGTGCGGTACAACGCGCTGCGTTTGCTGGCCCTGTCGGGGAAGGTCCTGGTCATCGACGAGGCGCACGCGTACGGGCCGTGGATGCACGCTCTGCTGCTCCGGTTGCTGGAATGGCTTGGTGCGATGGGGGCGCCGGTGGTGGTGCTGTCCGCGACGCTGACCGGGAGCACGGCAGGCTCGCTGCTGCAGGCCTACCGACGGGGCTGCGGCCAAGCCGATGAGCTGCCGCAGGCAATGCAGCCGCGCTATCCGGGCTGGGTCTACGTCGACGGGGCGCCCGGTGGCGCCGTGAGCGAGCCGCGCGGGGTACCGAGTGAGCGGGAGAGGGCCCTGGAGTTCAGGCTGCTGCCGGTGCGCAGGGATGTGGAGGCTGGTGATGTGCGGCATCGCTGGTCCGTGATCAAAGAGTTGCTGCGGCCGGCCGTCGAGGGCTGCGAAGGCACCGTGCTGGTGTGCTGTACGACGGTGGCCGAGGCACAGGAGACCGCTGTAGCTGTCCAGGCGTGGCTTGCGCAACGGGCGGAGTCAGGAGCCGAGGTGCCGGACCTGCATCTGCTGCATTCCCGCTACCGAGCCCGGGACCGGCGCAGGATCACTGAGGTGTGCGAGACCTCGTTCGGGAAGACGGGGCAGCGTCCCAAGGCGGCCATCCTGGTCGCCACCCAGATCGTGGAGCAGTCACTCGACCTCGATTTCGACCTGCTGATCACGGATATTGCGCCGCTGGCTCTTGTGCTGCAGCGCGCGGGCCGCTGCCAGCGACACAAGCTGGACGGGTATGACCTGCACGGTGCGCACCGGCCGGCCTGGGCCGTTGGACATCCCCGGATCGTGGTGCTGAATCCGGTGAACGGCGAGGGGGAGTTCGAGCAGCCGAGAGCGTGGGGCGCGGTGTACCACGAGGCGCTGCTGCGGCGTACCAGTGAGCTGCTGGCGCAGCGTGCGGGGGGTCTGGTGCACGTGCCGGGGGATGTGCAGGAACTCGTCGACGCCGTGTACGCCGAGGAGTTCGGCGGCGATCTCGATGAGAAGTCTGCCAGGGAACTGGCGGCCGCTGACGCTGCGCGGCGTGCCGAGGAGGCGGCCGAGCTTCAGCTGGCGGACATGGTGCGTGTGAAGGCCCCAAAGGACATCGGGCAGGATCTG
>NZ_JBYIQX010000088.1:0-6645 GCF_057707805.1 Streptomyces sp. bgisy159
CCCGGACTGGAACTGCCCGTGGCCGCTGGACTGGCAACGCCACTACCGGGTGCTCGCGGACCTGGTCGACGCCGACGGCAGCCTCCCCGACATCACGCCCGGCGTGCTGTTCGATGGCGATGACATCGGCCGGTGGCTGGAGCGGCAGAAGCAGCCGACCACTTGGGCGCAGCTGTCCACCGAGCAGCAGGAGCGACTGTCCAGGCTGGGCGTCAAACCGCTTCAGGCGCCGTCTCCCGCCCCGGCAGCCACACGCGCGACAAAGGGCCCGAGCAAGGCGCAGCAGGCGTTCCAGCGGGGCCTGGCGGCCCTTGCGCAGTGGGTGGAGCGTGAGGGCGACCGGCCGGTGCCAAGGGGGCACAGCGAACAGATCACGGTCGACGACGAGGCGGAACCCGTGTCTGTGCGGCTGGGCGTATGGGTATCGAACACAAAATCGAGGAGGGACCGGCTGGACACCGACCAGCTCGCCGCACTCGCCGAGCTGGGCATGGACTGGGCAAGGCCGGTGACCGTCCCGCAGGCCGCTCCGGACAGCCTCTGATCGCCGTCTTGCGCCGTGACCGGACCCCGGGCCTCTCAAGGCCCGGGGTCCGTTGCTGTGCGGGCGCCGGACGAAGTGGCGATGAGGTCGTCGGCCTGGTCGTCGGCTAGGACACCCTCCGACAGATGTTCACCGCCTGGCTCGCCGAATACGGCATCCCGGTCCTGGTGGTCCGCGGCTTCGCCTGGACGGCGGTCACGAGCGCTTCGTAGGGGGCACGGTCGAGGGGGAGTTCGGCGTCGACCAGGCCGTGGGGGTCGTGGGAAGCGGGCGTAGCCGCAGTCGGCGCGGGCCAGCAGGGCCGGGGAAGGTCGGCCGAAGGCGGGGGCTGGAGGCCGCGTCCTTGCGGTGCGGGGCCTGCGGGTGTGGGTGCGCTCATGGGGCACCGCCAAGGCGATGGTGCCCAACCCGGTCGGCGCGTCGACGACAGCCTGCTCCCGGCCCGTTCGACCCGCGCGGAAGGTGGTACAGGCTTTTTCCCTGCACACCGGGCTGAAGGGAAGTCAGTTCAGCAACGGACGCCGCTGTTAACGAAGGGTGTTCGATAGGCGACCTCTTTCCATTCGGTATGCCCATTCCAAGTGTGCCCCGCGTAGGAAATCCGAAGGTCGTCAATGAACGCCTTGACGAAGTCTCCATCTTCACACCCCGGGAGGCTCACCTCCCAATGCCCAAGGTCTTCCATGGACTCGAGCGGCGTCAGCCTGCTGTAGGTGCTGATTCCGTTCTTCAGCGTCTGGACCATGCCTCCGGTCACTACACAGCGCCTGGGGTACCAATTATGGAATTCATCGTGCCAGCAAGCGAAGTTCTCGACCGAAACCTTCACCTCGCCCTCATCCGCCTGGATACAGAAGTCGAATTCGGCGCGGTATCCCCCCAACGGGCCGTGGCCGGCGGTCTGATGCTCGCACCGCTCGACAGCAGCTGCGGGGGAGGCCCCCACGAAAACGACGCCGAGGGCCATGGCCGCCCCTGCCGAGAGGGAAGCGACTACCTTCTTCAGCATGGAATTCACAGAGATCTCCTCACATTTGTTCTTGATGGCCGGAAAGAGGCAGGCGAGAATCGCCAGTCGACCTGTGGGGGCCGCCCGCACCCCCTCCTTCACCCAAAGTAGTCACATAACTACACAACGACAGTAGCGGGATGCCTGCGGTCGATCGGCGGATGCGCTGGGTAAACCACCCGGACGTAGGCCAGTGAGGCTCCGACCGCGGTGAGTGCGCCGGAGAGCCAACCCTGGCAGCGAAGGGCAGAGCCGGATCTTCCACGCGTACTCGATCGAGTGCCGGGGCGTCTCGCCCCGGCCGCGCGCGGCCCCGCCGACGCGCGCGAGGGGACATGCGGCCGGCCCGATCCCCCGAGGCGCTCCCCGCGTCCCGCCCGCTCCCTCCCACCCTTCTCCTTCCAGGAGGGCCGGTCGTGGGGTGCTCTGAGGGGGATGTCAGACCCCTGACCACGCTTCTACGGGCCTGGTGAGCTGCGCAGATGCCGGAAGATCGCGGAGGCTCGCGCAAGAGATGCCGCAAGGGAAGGCGCAAGAGATCGTGCAGGAGATGCCGCAAGAGATCTTGCCGCCGGGCAGGGCCGGACCGCCCGTGTGAGTGATGACAGCGGGCGCCAGCAACAGGACACTCCGCAGAAAGCCTTCAAGGGGCCGCGTGCGCAGCACGTCCGGTCCCGCGCCGTGCGCGGCGCGGGCTAACCCTCGGGTGGCCGGTCGGGCCGGGCACGGCTGTGACCTGCGGTGGTCGCGCTCACGGCAGGGCCTTGGCCAGCTCCCCGCCGGAGGCCCGACCAAGGTGATGGTGAGGTACTTGGTCGGGTGCCCACCGGACTGTTCCCGGCCAGTCGCGTCCTGGGTTGCGCCCTGAGTCGCGCCCTGAGTCGCGTCCTGGGTCTCGCCGTAGGTCTCGTCCTGGGTCGCATCGGCCGGTGCCGGACGCGGGCCTTCGGCATGCGGCCTGACCAGGCAGACAAGGGGTCGGCACGAGGCCGGTTACGACGCCGACTACTTCCCCGGGGAGCCCCCTGCGCAAGCACCGGCCCGGTTCCGCCTAGTCCCTGCCCTGCTACGGGACGGGCCCGGCCCGTCCCGGTCACGATGTGACGGCCTGGACGACGCCGACCACGATCGTGCCGAGAGCGCCGGCGGCAGCAACGGCTACGCCGACCGGAACCGCGAACGCCGGGCGGCGGTGAACGGCGTAGCCGAGGCCGACGACCAGGAACCACAGCTGGCACCAAGCCCACACCCACAACAGCGCCGGCATTCCCTTCCCCCACCAGACCACCAAATGGATCCGCACCCAGCAACGCACCTGGACCCAGCTCCACCCCCACCAACAACACCTCCTGGGCACCATCGGCATCCACGGACCCACACCCCTGCACCGCTACAACAGCCACCCAGTACACCTGCCCAACCACCAACGAAACTGATCAAACACCCACAAGACCGACCCAGAACAGGAAACCCCCAGCTCACAAGCCCACCCAGGCCCAGCCCGCAATCAACGCCAAGCGCCTCACCACCACACACCACACCACCGGACCCAACCAGCCAACTGATCAGCCCAGTTCAACACCACACACGCCGATCACAACGAACGAACCGCGACATCCGCGACCCCTCACCGGTTCTCGGGGAGTCGGAAGAGGCCCGGCGGGGCCGGCGCCTGGCGCTCCTGCAGACCGCGCTCCTGGAGCACGCCGCCGCGTGGAACCTGCGCACCGTCATGACGTTCCACCAGAAGGTGGAGGAAGCCGCGGCGTTCGCGGAGAAGCTGCCCGAGACGGCAGCCGAGCTGTACATGAACGACGCCTCGGATGAGGACCTGGCGAGGGCGGAGGAGCTGCCGGAGTCGTCGATCGACGCGGAGTTCTACGAGCTGGAGGCCGGCCGCCACGTCCCGCCGGACCGGGTGTGGTCGGCGTGGCTGTGCGGCGACCACCTCGTGTCCGAGCGGCGCGAGGTCCTGCGGCAGTTCGCCAACGGCATCGACGCGGCCGGGCGGCGGGTCCACCGCGCCTTCCTCGCCAGCGTTCGCGTGCTCGGGGAAGGGGTGGACATCACCGGCGAACGGGGTGTGGAAGCCGTCTGCTTCGCGGACACCCGCGGCTCGCAGGTGGAGATCGTGCAGAACATCGGCCGGGCTCTGAGGCTCAACAGGGACGGCTCCACCAAGGTCGCCCGCATCATCGTGCCGGTGTTCCTGGAGCCGGGCGAGGACCCGCAGGACATGGTCGCCAGTGCCTCGTTCCGTCCCCTTGTAGCGGTCCTCCAGGGTTTGCGTTCGCATGACGAACGTCTGGTCGAGCAGCTCGCTTCCCGGGCGCTCACGAGCGGCAAGCGCAAGGTCCACGTCCGGCGTGACGAGGACGGGCGGATCGTCAGGGCCGGCGGCGAGGGCGACGGCCAGGACCAGGAGCAGGACGACACCGACGCCGCTGCCGAGTCCGCCCTGCTCCACTTCTCCAGCCCGCGCGACGCGGCGACCATCGCGGCCTTCCTGCGCACCCGGGTGTACAGGCCCGAAAGCCTCGTCTGGTTGGAGGGTTACCAGGCGCTGCTGCGATGGCGGAAGGAGAACGAGATCACGGGCCTCTACGCCGTGCCCTACGACGTCGAGGTCGAAGTCGGGGCGACCAAGGCGTTTCCGCTTGGCCGATGGGTGCACCAGCAGAGGAAGGCGCTGCGGGCCGGGGAGCTGGAGGAGCGGCGCAAGACGCTGCTGGACGCCCCGGAGGCCGGGATGGTCTGGGAACCGGGCGAAGAGGCGTGGGAGAACAAGCTCGCCGCGCTCCGGTCCTACCGGCGGGCCACGGGGCATCTCGCCCCGCGTCAGGACGCGGTGTGGGGCGAGGGCGAGGCGATGGTGCCCATCGGGCAGCACATGGCCAACCTCCGGAGGAAGGGCGCGAAGAACGGCCTGGGCAAGGACCCGAAGCGGGCCGCCGTGCGCGCGGCGCAGCTGACGGAGATCGACCCGGACTGGGACTGCCCGTGGCCGCTGGACTGGCAACGCCACTACCGCGTCCTGGCGGACCTGGTCGACGCCGACGGCCAGCTGCCCGACATCGCACCCGGCGTGCTGATGGACGGCGACGACATCGGCAAGTGGCTCCAGCAGCAGAAGCAGCCGGGCACTTGGGCGCGGCTCCTGCCCGAGCAGCAGGAGCGGCTGACCGTGCTGGGCATCAAGCCGCTTGAGGCGCCATCTCCCGCCCCCGCGACCGGGCGCGCGGCGAAGGGTCCGAGCAAGGCACAGCAGGCGTTCCAGCGGGGCCTGGCGGCGCTCGCGCAATGGGTGGAGCGGGAAGGCGTCCGACCTGTACCCCGGCAGGCGGTGGAGACCTTGCCCGATGGGACCGAAACCAAGCTCGGCATCTGGTACAGCAACACCAAGGCCCGGCGCGACAAGCTCACCGAAGAACAGCTGGTCGCGCTCCGAAAGTTGGGTGTCGAATGGGCGTAAGACAGGACAGGAGGAAGCCGGTCGTGGAGCGCCAGGCGGCCTGCCCCTCCTTGTCCAGATGTGGCCGTCAGCCCTCGGGTTCGCCGATGTAGGTGTTCGGCATAATGATCTGTTCGATGCCGGGGGAGAGACGTGGTACTGGTACGGCCTGCGTGGAAATCACCTGTGCGCCGGTGGCTTGGGCGGCATCGGCAATGTCACGGAGAACTTCGTGAACGACGTCGCTTGCGATTCCCTGCTGGAAGGGGTTGTCGAGCATGAGGAATCCCGGGTAAGGGCAGTCGTCCCCCAGGTCCCTGGCCAGGAACAGTAGGGCCCTGCTGTAGGCGAGGAAGAACAGCACTCGCGCTTCGGCTCCGAGAACTTGGCTCCAGGGGCGGGTCCCGACGTAGAAGGTCAGGTCGTCCGCGCTGATCGCCACATTCCCTGCCACCCAGACATCGTCGCGGTGGCGGTTGAGAAATTCGTTCATCCGATCAGCGAACAGGGCGCAGCGGTCGATGGGCGTTCTCCCTGTGGTGGGGGTTTCATCGAGTTGCTGCTTTAGTCGGTTCAGTCTGTCTTGGGCAGCCTGGCTCGTCTGCGTGGCGGCAGTCTTGCGGGTGAGCATCTGCTCGATGGCGGGCAGCGCCATGAGTTTTTGTTCCAGGGCGGCGGTCTGGGCGGCCATCTCTTCGAGTCTGGCCATGAACGGGGCGAGGCGGGCGGCCCGGTCGACGTTCAGCTGCCTGGCGATGTCTTGGTGGGTGCTCTGGGCGTGCCGGTGGTCGGTTTTTGCTTGGTCGAGGTCGTGGCTGGTTCGGGCGATGACTTCTTGGAGGTCGTCGGCCTCTGCGGCCAGGGACCGCTTCTCTAGTTCTCCGCGTCGTCTGCGCTGGTCCTCGGTCACTGGCTGGGTGCAGACGTAGCAGGTGCCCTCTGGGTGATCGCGATGGATGTCGATCTTCTGCTCGCAGGCAGGACACAGGCGCACCGGCAGGCTGTCGAAGATGTCGACGGAGGCGAGAAGGCGTTCCATGCGGGCGATCTCTGCTCGGACGGTGTTGTGAGACTGCATGTGGGCAGTCAGGACCTGCTCGAGGCCGGCGACGGTCTCGGCGGTGCTCGTGAGGTTCTGGGTCGCCTGCTCGTACTGCTGCGACAGGGTGGCGTCGTAGCCATGGCTCACTGCCCCGGCGTCGCCTTCTTGGCGTCGTCCGGCAACAAGCTGCTCCACTTCGCGGGTCAGCTGGGAACGTTGCCTGACAACCGCGTCGAGCTCGGCCCGCAAGTCGGTTCTGATGGAGTTGACCTGCTGCTCGCTCCTGGGTGTTGGCAGATGCAAGTTCTCGCAGACGGCTGCGACGGCTCGGTCTGTGCTGTCATGCACCTCTCGTTCGGCCGCCTGCGCCTGTGCGAGTCGGCGTTGTGCTGCCGCAAGCTCGAAGTCGTGGTTGCTGTACCTGGTGGGGGCGAAACCCAAGAGGTAGCTGATGACGGCTCGCCTCAGGAACTCTTGTTCCTTGTCAGCGAACTGAGTCCACGAGTCCTCGTTGCGGTAGATGTGCCGCAGCACGCTGCGGAACGTCAGAGGTGTGAGCTCGGTGGCGGTGGTGGCCTGGATACCTTTGGGAATGCTAA
>NZ_JBYIQX010000089.1:0-6560 GCF_057707805.1 Streptomyces sp. bgisy159
TGGAAGCACGAGCACCCGGGCGTTCTGCATCCCGGAAGACATCGTGCGTTCCTCCCCGCGGTATGAACGGATCCTGTTGTTCCTGGCTGTAGCCCTGATGGAGTCCCTGGGGATCCATGCCCAGATCACTGCCGATCCCGCATATGAAGCCGTGGAAGGTTTCGTAGTGGCCCCCGACAAGGAAGCGGTGATCGCCAACTGGGTCCGGGGTGACGGGATGTGGCATGTCGACGTAACAGCCCGGTCCTCTGTCGTCCGGGAGTTCACGATCGCGGCACGCGACGTCAACGCGGACTCGCTCACGACCGCGCCAACGGCTGCCGGACGGCTCCGCGCTCTCGCCCAATACCTCGAGCTGCCGTGGTCGTGGCTCATCGAGCGGTGCAGCCAGCTCGCCCGGTACGGGTCGTCCGGGCTGATCCAGTCCCGCAGCCGGCTCGTCTCCGCGGCTGGCATTGACGCCGCATGCGCGTACGTAGGGTCTCTCCCGGCCGACATCTGACGCCACCACTCAGTCCGCATGTCCACGAAGGGAAAGAGCATGGCCGACAACGCCCGACGCGTCGCGGTGATCTCGCTAGGCGGCACCATCGCGATGACTACGCAGACTGACGGCGGCGCGACGCCGACGCTGTCGGCCGACGACCTGGTCGCGGCCGTACCGGGCCTTGCCGAAACCGGCATCGCTGTGGAGGTTCACGACTTCCGTCGACTACCCGGTGCCTCATTGGGTTTCTCCGACTTGCTCGAGCTGGCCGTGATGGTCGCGACGCTCCCAGTCGACGGCGTGGTCATCACCCAAGGGACAGACACGATCGAGGAGACCTCGTATCTGCTGGATCTCGTCACGACCGGCGACAAGCCGGTTGTAATCACGGGCGCCATGCGCAACGCGAGCATGGCCGGGGCGGACGGCCCAGCAAATGTACTCGCCTCCATCCGTGTCGCAGCCAGCACAGAGGCGCGGGGTACCGGATCCGTCGTCGTCTTCGGTGAGGAAATCCACGCTGCCCGCTGGGTTCGCAAAACTCACGCCACGAGCCCACTCGCTTTCACCTCATACCCCGGCCCGATTGGCTACGTCGCGGAAGACCGTGTCCGCATCACGGCTCGCCCCGGCAAATGCTCGACAATCGATCCCCGGAGCGCCGCATCTCCAGCACAGACGGCGATCGTCACGGTCGGTCTCGGCGACGACGGGACGATTCTGCAAGCCGTTGGTGACAAGGTCGACGGCCTGGTAGTCGCGGCGTTCGGGGCTGGCCATGTCCCCATGGCGTGCGTGGACGCACTCACCGATCTCGCCAAGCGCATGCCTGTCGTCCTCGCGACGCGCACGGGGTCTGGCCCCGTGCTCAGGCATACGTACGGCTTCCCGGGCTCCGAATCGGATCTGATTGCCCGCGGACTGATCCCCGCCAGTTCACTCGATCCGATCAAGGCACGCATCCTGCTGCAGCTGCTTCTGATGACGGCCGCCACCGCGGACCAGATCTCTAAGTCCTTCAACGCCCTCTCTTAACAACCCCAGCAGCCCCGGAGAACCAACTTGCGTAGCCATGAGCTCACCACCGGACGGACCTTTGCCGTCAACTTCGACCACGGCGACGACTTCTTCCCCACTCTCGCCGACTTCTGCCAGCAAAACGGCGTCCGGCACGGCTACATCCCGATGTTCATCGCCGGCTTCGCGGAAGCGGACATCGTCGGTGCGTGCGAGAAGCTCGAAGACCCCAACGCCCCGGTCTGGAGCAAGGTCCACGTCACTGGCGTGGAGGCGATGGGGTGTGGAACGCTCGCTTACGACGCCGAGACGGACTCGGTCTCGCCGCATATCCACACCACGCTGGGTGAGAAGGCACGGTCGGCCAACGGGTATACGAGCCATCTGCTCAACGCCCGCGTCCAGTTCCTCGTCGAAATGCTCGTCGTCGAAGTCATCTCACCCGTCATGACCCGACCGAAGAACCCGGATCTCTACGACGTCCCCCTGCTGACCTTCGGAACATGATTCACGAGCCACGGCCTTCAGCTAACGGATCTCACCCAGGAGGTGCAACGAAGGGATGAGCGAGGTGGCCTGGCGCTTCGCTGGACGACTCGTCGTCCGGGCTGGTCGGCGTAAGCGCGTGCAACGCGGCCTGGAGTGTCGACGTCTCCTGGTGCCACCGCTTCGGCGCGATGAGCTTCAGCCGCGGCGTCCCCTCTGGCGTAAGAACCTGGCTCTGACAGTCGATCACCGGGATGAGGCCCTGACTGTGGGCGTAGAGCAGTACAGGTTGTCGGGCGATGAGCGAGCGAAGTTCGAGTCGGGCCACCGGGCCAAATCGGTAGACCCGGCTTCCCGCACGTTTCTGCTTCCCCACTACTACAAGGCCGTCGACCTCTTGGGCGAATGCGTCCCAGTCGTACGGTCGGTCATCGCTGAAGACGCTGCGGTAGTGCAGGACCTCGACACCATCAGGCAACTCCTGCGCGATCTGCGCCAGCCAGTTCTCCCACTTTGGGTTGTTCATGGTTCTGGGGGCGGCGCTCACGTACACGCGCACCGCAGCTCCTGGCGCGCGGCTGGCGGCGAGTCGCTGCATGGCTGCTACGAAGCGTCGCTGTTGCAGCGGCGTGGCGAAGGAGTCCACGTCCAGGTCCAGGGCGTCGATCGGCGGTGCGTACATGCTGCTCATCATGCAGGTGTGATCTCCTGGGCGGGCGCAGAGGGACAGACGACGGCCGAGGTGGCGGTGCGTCAAGAAGCAATTATGCAAGGCCGACACGTCGTGGGGCGGGGTGTCGTTACGTGCGGCGAGGGGAGTACTGTGTCTGCGAATAAGATCAATATGGACATGGTTAAGCCCCGCGAGGCTGCACTCCGGGGCACGGCCGCAGACCAATCTAGGGATGGTCTCGACATGGTTCAGGGTACCCGTACCCTCGGGCAGGCACACAACAAGGCACCTGCCGCCGTAGTAGCGATGGATCACGCGTCGCTCCGGCAGGCTGGTGCCTTTCTCATGCTTCCGCACCGGACCGGATGCGGATACACCTCTCCCCGTGAGGGGGTCGAGATGAGGTAAGCCCTCGGGGGCGGCGCCCTTACGGGTCTTCTTGCCGCCCCGGGCCGCTGCCTGGTGATTGCAGTCACCGGGGTACAGCGCCCACCTGCTCTCCGGTCTGGCCTTGCAGGGCCTCCCGGAGGAGCTGTTCGACCGGTTGCAGCCGCCTCGAACAGTTCGATCTTTGGTTCTCCCAAACCACGAAGTGCCACGAGGGCCTTCGTTGTGCCCTCCTCCATAGAGAAGGAGCGCTAGGCACATGTTGCAGCATCCTGCTGCCCTTTGTCAGCCCAGTCATGCCCGATTGGCGCATTTTGCGCCGTCTATCACGTCACAGGTTCCGGCTGACCCCTGCGATTCGCCACTTCGACAGGCATCGCTGCAGCCGCGCATGTGCGTGCGATGCGCCCTGGCCGGAGTGGCCCGATGACGTTGGTGGCGGCGCAGGCCGCCGTGATGGTCCCTTCATCGCACACGTCTGTATTGCTGGTGGACCCCGTCGCCGTGCTGCCCGAGCTGTGGGTGCCGGAGGCGGAGCAGTGGCTGTCGTCGTCGGCGGGCCGGGTCGCGCCGGACGGATATAGCTGGATGCAGGCGGTGCACTGGGTGGCGGGGTCGGGGCTGTACCAGCCGCGGCGGCACCGCTCCACTGGGCTGCGCTCGTTCAATGCGACGACGGTGTACCTCGCGCAGTTGCTGGCGGAGCTTTCCCCCTGCTTCCCGGGTCTGAGCTATCTGCAGCGGCGTACGGGTCTGTCGGAGCGGATGGTGGAGTATCACCTGGCGGCTCTGCGGGAGACGGGGCTTCTGTCCTACATCGTGAAGGGCACGCGGAAGCGGGGCGAGGCGCCGCAGGCGTCCGAGTTCGCTCGGACGATCCCCCTCAAGTTCGACGAGGCGCTGGGGATCCGTACGAGGCAGTCCGACCAGGATGCGCCGGCGTTCACGCGGGTGATGGTCGGGATCGCGGAGGCGGGCCGGGAGCTAATGGCGAAGCTCGCGAAGAAGGCCAGCCGGAAGGTGCGCAGGCCGCGCTCGAAGACGTCATCGAGGGCCTCAGAAAAGGCTTCCGGGAAGCGGTCGTCCGGGACGGCTGTGACGGCTGTTTCAGACGGGTCGCGTTGCACCCCAATGGGGGGTGGTTCCTCAAGTGCTTCCACTGCGGGTTCTACTTCCTTCCCCCCTGAGAGCAAGCTCGCACGCGGGGGCAGCAAGTCATCCATCACGAAGAAGTCCGAGGCCAAGGCCGGTGGCCGCCGGAAGCTGAACCGCGTCGGGCGCAGGTTCCAGCTGGCCCGTGAGCTGACCCAGGAGCTGGACTGGCTGCGTGGCTGCTCGGTGCCTCGGATCGCGTGGGTGGTTCGGGACGTGGCTGATGCCGGATGGACGGTCGCCGAGGTCAGGGGCTGGTTGCACCTGCGCGGCGAGGCGGCCCGGGTCCGTCGGGGCTCCGGTTTGCTTGCCGCGCTGCTGGCGAACGCGGTGACGACCCTGGACACACCCGAGAAGCGGGCCTATGCCGTCGAGCAGTGGCGCTGTGCCCAGGAGGCAGCGCGCCGCCACCACATCCAGAAGGTCCGCGCCCGCACGGAGCGGTTCGACGGCGACTGGCAGGCCCCCACAAGTCTGGCCGTGCTGCGCGACGTGGAGCAGGCATTTGCTCAAGTCCGTGCGGTGACGAGCGGCGGCCGCGACCAACACCATCCCGCCGAAACGCACGATCACTGCGAGGACCTTGCGCTGACTGATCCGCAGGTCGAGGAGATGCGGGACCAGGTGCGGTGCGAGCTCATGCGAGGCCAGACGGACCTGATCGACCTGGCTGTCGATTCCATGGGCCGCGAGGCTGCCGAGCGCCTCTACGGGGCGGACCTGGTGCGCCGTGCCCGCCAGCTGGCTGGCGCTGCCCGTAGCTCGCACGTGTTCATCGGACGCCGGTAGGAGGCCCCAGATGACTGAAACAATCACGCCCGGAGGGCAGCCCGCCGATGGTGCCCCGGAGCTGTCCGGCGTCGACCTCGCGCGCATCGCTCTGCATCAGGCTCGTGCGGCTGCGAAGCAGCGCGGCGACACCGTGGATCGCGCTCCGCGCCGCCGTCGGCAGCAAGGCGTACGGCGTGAGGGACGCGAGCCGGCCGGGTTCGACGCCGTGCTTCAGGGCCTGATGGCTGACCGGGTCTGGGAGCTTCCAGCCGCCGGCGCAAGCGTGCTGAATCAGTGGCCGGACATCGCGGCCGCCATCTCGCCGCGTCTGCCTGACCATGTGCAGGCGCTCGCCTTCCACGCGGAGTCCGGGCAATTGGACCTGTGCCCGGACTCACCCGCCTACGCCACACAGCTCCGGTTGATCAGCGCCCGCATCGTCGCCGCGGTGAATCAGGCGGCCGGAACCGACGCCGTACGCACCATCCGGGTCCTGCCCGTCGGCGCCGCACCCGAGCCCCGTACGACGCAGTCCGCCCCCGCGGCCGCGGCCGGGCCGGAGGTGCCAGTGAAGACCCGGGAGATGGCGTCCGAGGGATTCCGCCAGGCGCTCGCCGCACACCAAGCGGCCCGGCCCGAGCAGCACGTCGACACGGCCATCGCGCAGGCAGCCGAAAGGCAGACCCGCGCCCTGCGCGAGCTCAGCGCCAGGGCGTTCCCGGAGACGGCCTCGGGCGACCAGCCGACCTTTATCGAGGCCGCCCGCGTCCAGCGCCGCCGTGAAGCGGAAGCCGCCCATGCCCTGGCATTGCGGCGCGCCCGGACCGAACGAGCTCAGCGATCCGGTGGGGCTGGTACGGCGCAGCCTCCGGAGGACCGGCGTACGGCGTGAAAGCGCAGGCCAGGGCGGAACGGCCGCTGCGCTCCAGGACTTCCCGGAGTGGCAGAAGATCCAGACGGTGCGCGGCGCGTTCGGCCACCTGTTTCGCGTCATGCGGGAGCGGGCCGGGGAGCACTTCGACCGACTGATGGGGGACATCCGCGTCGGCGAGTTCTTCCGCAAGATCTCGATCAACGCCTGCGAGAAGGTCGCCGGGTGGGCGCAGGCCGGGGCCGACCGGCTCCGGCGACGGGGCGAGAGGAAGGACGCCGATGCCGCGGCCGCCGATGCGCTGCCGAACGTCGCGGATGCCGCCACTGGCTACAGCTCCCCCCCCCCCGGCGGGGGTCGCAGCGGGCCGCCGCTGGCGTCGCGGGACACCGCATCCGCCACGGTGGACATCCCGGCGATGCGTCAGCTCGGGGAGGCGCTGTCCCGGCCGCTCCCCGGCGCCAAGGACGGGCGGGGCCCACGCGTCTCCGCGGCGGCCGCAGGGCAAGTCGACCACCCAGCGTGGGACGAAGAACGGGACGAAGAAGCCGAGCAGCACCACGAAGAAGCCGGGTGCCGCCGTAGAGCAGGCCGGACACTTGCGCCGGGGCGGCGCCGAGTCGCAGCAGCAGAATCACAAGCCGACGCAGCGCTGACCCGGACACGAACCAGGGCCCGGAGCGCCGACACGGCGGTCCGGGCCCTGGTGGTGGGGG
>NZ_JBYIQX010000009.1:0-210906 GCF_057707805.1 Streptomyces sp. bgisy159
ACACCGACCGGTTGATGCGGACGGTGGTGGGGGTGGTGGTGCAGGCGGTGGTGGGGACAGTTGGGGGTGGTGAACCCGGCCCACCCGGGTGAACCCGGCCCATCCGGGTGGGCCGGCTCAGCCGGCGAGCGGGACCGCGCCCAGTTCCCGCGTGACGTCCGCCTCGGCGTCCTCCAGGACCCCGGTCCAGTACTCGTTCAGCTCGGGGGCGAAGTTCTTGCGGAACATCCGCAGGCACCAGAGCCGCTGCTCGGGATCGCGCTCGTGCTTGACGAAGAAGAACAGGTCCGCGGGCACGATGTGCCGCATGCCGAGCAGCGGCAACGGGCTGGTGAACGGCCGGAAGTCGTCGTTGTGCAGGCCGATCGTCTCGTGGTCGGGCCAGAAGTCGCCCAGCATGTAGCCCGCCTCCACCCACTCCGGTTTCAGCGCGTTGTGCACCCGCCCCACCATGGCCTTGGCCTCGTCGGACGGCAGCCCCACCGGCACGATCATGTTCACCAGGTAGATCCGGTCCTTGCCGGCCTCCTCCGCGCGCCGCCGCAGGTCCGCCAGCCGCTCACGGGCCAGCGCCGCCAGCGCCTCGTCGCCCCGGTTGGCGTCGAACTCGACCATGTCCACATAGCGGCGGCGCAGCGCCTTCACCATGTACGGGCACACCACACCGCTGCGCCCGAGTTCGGGATGCGGCCGGGGCGTGTACGCCGCGATCCAGTCACGGGCCTCGGTCATCGCGTCACTTGACATGTCGTCTCATTTCGCATGTTGATCACGTTGATGGTGATTGCTCGATCCATCACGCTAGGCCGGGCCCCTATCCGGGAGGCATCGTCCGCTTTTCGTTCCGGGAGGCGAGCCGGGCCGAGGCGCGCCCGCCGCCGGTTCAGAGCGGCTTGGCGTAGCAGCGGCTCGCCTCGTGGAAGCGGTAGTAGCCGAACTTGGTGCACGGCTCGTACCCGCTGGAGACGTACAGGGCGATGGCCTCGGGCTGCTCGGTGCCGGTCTCCAGGACCATGCGACGGCGGCCGGCCGTGCGGGCGTCCTCCTCCAGCGCGGCCAGGATGCGCCGGGCCAGCCCGCGACCGCGCATCTCCTTGATCACGAACATGCGCTTCAGCTCGGCGTCGCCGTCCTCGTTGCCCTCGCCGTTGCGGTCCTGGCTGCGCCATCCGCCGGTGGCCACCGGGCGGTCCTCCTCGTCGTACGCGACGAGGTACACGCCGCTCGGCGGCTCGAAGTCCGCCGGCCGCAGGTGTGTGGCGTCGCCGCCGTCGCCGTAGCGCTCGTGGTACTCGGCCTGGACCTCGTCGTTGAGCTGGACGGCGTGGGGGTGGTCGAAGGCGACGCGACGTATATTCATGCTGGTCACTGTACTTCTATGCAGCTCTCTGTAGGGTGGCCATTTCTGGACGCTGTCCAGTGTGCCGGTATCGTGCCCGCGTGCTGACCGTGACCAGTGTGAACGTCAATGGCCTGCGCGCCGCCGCGAAGAAGGGCTTCGTGGAGTGGCTCGCCGGGACCTCCGCCGATGTGCTGTGCCTGCAGGAGGTGCGCGCCGAGCCCGGGCAGCTCCCCGAGACCGTGCGGGACCCGGAGGGCTGGCACGTGGTCCACGCGCCCGCCGCCGCCAAGGGCCGCGCCGGTGTCTCCCTCTACACCCGGCGCGAGCCCGACGCCGTCCGGATCGGCTTCGGCTCCGCCGAGTTCGACGGCAGCGGCCGGTACGTCGAGGCCGACCTGCCGGGGCTGACGGTCGCCTCGCTCTACCTGCCCTCCGGTGAGGTCGGCACCGAGCGGCAGGACGAGAAGATCCGCTTCATTGGAGAGTTCCTGGCGTACCTCAAGGAACTGCGCGAGCGGGCCGCCGCCGACGGGCGCGAGGTCCTGGTCTGCGGCGACTGGAACATCGCCCACCAGCAGGCCGACCTGAAGAACTGGCGCGGCAACGTCAAGAACTCCGGGTTCCTGCCGGAGGAGCGCGAGTGGCTCACCCGGGTGCTCACCGCGCAGGACGGCGGCTACGTCGACGTGGTCCGTGCCCTGCATCCCGGTGTGGAGGGACCGTACAGCTGGTGGTCGTACCGCGGCCGGGCCTTCGACAACGACACCGGCTGGCGGATCGACTACCACGTCGCCACGGCGGGTCTCGCCGCCCGGGCGGTCAAGGGGTACGTGGAGCGCGCGGCCACCCACGCCGAGCGCTGGTCGGACCACGCGCCGGTGACGGTGGTCTACGACGGCTGAGCCCGGCGGCGCCGCCGGAAGGGCGGGTGTGGCGGCCTCGGGTGAGGTCCGGCGGCCTCGGTCGCGCCTGGCGGCTTCGCAGGCGTGGTCGCTTCGGGTCAAGTGTGGTCGCTTCGGGCCGGGTCCGACGGCCTCGGGTCAGGCGTGGCGGCTTCGGGGCGGGTCCGGCGGCCTCAGGACGCCTGGCGGCTGAAGCGGGCGGCGAAGCCGCGCAGGGCGGCCAGGAGCTGCGACCCGGCCTCCAGGGCCAGCAGCAGAAGCGCGACGGCGAGGCATACCCGCGCCGCTCCCCACGAGCCGACGGCCGCCCCCCGGGCGTAGGAGGCGACCCAGGGGCCGCTGCCGCCCAGGTCCCAGGCGGGGCGCTCGGTCGGCAGGTCCGTGCCGGTCAGGTCGCTCACGAACCAGCACCCCGCGGCGAACAGCGCCAGCGCGCACGCGGCGGTGAACAGCGCGCGCATCCCGCGCCGTCTCGTCGACCCGGCCATCTCGTCCCCCTCCTGCCGCCGTCCCGTCGTACGGTCCGGCCACTGTACGCCCCGGCCCGCCCACCGGTGCCCCGAGGGTCGGCTACGCCGGCCGGTGCAGCCTGCGGTCCAGGGCGAGGGAGAGTTCCGCCTCCACGACGCTGCGGGCCAGCGGGCGCAGGCGGTGGACGTCCTGGCCGGGGGCGTGGTGCAGCACCAGGTCGGCGAAGAGGTCGGCGAGCGCGTCGGCGTGCTCCCGTACCCGCGCCGCCGCGGCCAGTACCTCCGACAGCGGGATGCCCTCCCGGACCAGGGCGGCGGAGACGTCCAGCAGGCGGCGGCTGATGTGCACGATCGTGTCGCCGTCGGAGCCGAGATAGCCCAGCTCCATCGCGGCCGCGAGGTTCTCCGGCGTCACCTCGCCCTCGAAGCGGGCGGCGAGTTCCTCCGGAGTGAGACGGACCGGCTCCTCCTCGCTCGGGGGGCCGACCCCCAGCAGGTCGGCGACGTCCCGGCCGTTGTCGAACGCCTCCGCGAGCTCCGCGATACCGCTCAGGGTGTGGCCGCGCTCCAGCAGCGCCGCGATCGTCCGCAGCCGGGCCAGGTGGTGGTCGTCGTACCAGGCGATGCGGCCCTCGCGGCGCGGCGGCGGGAGGAGGCCCCGTTCCCGGTAGAAGCGCACGGTGCGCACCGTGACGCCGGCCTGCCGGGCCAGTTCCTCCATGCGGTACTCACGCTTGTCTGCCACGCCCGCACCCTAGTTCGTACCGTCGGTAACTTTCCCGCGCCGCCCCCTACCCATGAGTACGGAGCTCCTCTACTCTCCCCATTGCGCCAGTGTTCACTGGCAGAGTCCGATGCGACGCGTGGAGGCTTCGGGATGGCCGAGCACGAACACGAGCATGTGCGGGTGGCGGTGATCGGGTCCGGATTCGGCGGGCTCGGAGCCGCCGTGCGGCTGCGCCGTGAGGGGATCACCGACTTCGTCGTCCTGGAACGGGCCGGCGGCGTCGGCGGCACCTGGCGCGACAACAGCTACCCGGGGTGCGCCTGCGACGTGCCCTCCCACCTCTACTCGTTCTCCTTCGCGCCCAACCCCGACTGGCCGCGCACCTTCTCCGGGCAGCGCCACATCCGCGCCTACCTGGAACACGTCACCGACACCTTCGGGCTGCGGCGCCACATCCGCTTCGACTCCGAGGTCCACCGGATGACCTGGAACGCCGAACGGCTGTGCTGGGACATCGAGACGGCGAGCGGCGACCTCTCCGCCGACGTCGTCGTCTCCGCCACCGGACCGCTGTCCGACCCCAAGATCCCCGAGATACCCGGGCTCGACTCCTTCCCCGGCAAGGTCTTCCACTCCGCCCGCTGGGACCACGACTACGACCTCACCGGCAAGCGCGTCGCCATGGTCGGCACCGGCGCCTCCGCCATCCAGATCGTGCCCGCCATCCAGCCCGTCGTCGGGCGCCTGACGCTCCTTCAGCGCACGCCTGCCTGGGTGATGCCGCGCATGGACCGTGCCATCACCGGCTTCGAACGCTCCCTGCACCGGGCGCTGCCCGCCACCGCCCGGCTGCGGCGCGGCCTGCTGTGGGGCATCCGCGAGCTGCAGGTCCAGGCCTTCACCAAGCATCCCGACGAGCTCGGCTTCGTCGAACAGCTGGCCAAGCGCAACATCGCCCGCGCCATCAAGGACCCCGCCCTGCGCGCCAGGCTCACCCCCGACTACCGCATCGGCTGCAAGCGGATCCTGCTGTCCAGCGAGTACTACCCGGCGCTCGCCCAGCCGAATGTCGACGTCGTCGACGGCGGGCTCAGCGAGATCCGCGGGTCCACCGTCGTCGCCGCCGACGGCACCGAGACCGAGGTCGACGCCATCATCTTCGGCACCGGCTTCCACGTCACCGACATGCCGATCGCGGAACGGGTGGTGGGCGCCGACGGGCAGACCCTCGCCGACACCTGGAAGGACGGCATGCAGGCCCTGCGCGGCGCCTCCGCGGCCGGCTTCCCCAACTGGATGACCATCATCGGCCCCAACACCGGCCTCGGGAACTCCTCCATGATCCTCATGATCGAGTCCCAGCTGAACTACATGGCCGACTACCTCCGCCAACTCGACGTCCTCGGCGGCCGCGCCGCCCTCGACGCCCGCCCGAGCGCCGTGGGCGCCTGGAACCGGCACGTGCAGGAACGGATGCGGCGCACGGTCTGGAACACCGGCGGCTGCACCAGCTGGTACCTCGACGCGAGCGGCCGCAACACCACCATCTGGCCCGGTACGACGAGCGAGTTCCGCCGGGCGACGCGGCGGGTGGACCTCGCGGAGTACCAGGTCGTGAGAGCGCCGGAGCGGGGAAGCGCGGGGGACGGCGGGGACGCGGGAGTGCGCGCCGGGGCGGGCGCCGTCGCGTCGCGCGGGGGCGTGAGCCCTGAGACGGCCGCCGGCGCGGAAGCCGATGAACCCGCCGGGGGGACCGGTGGGGGCGGTGGCGCGGGCGAGGCGGTGCGCGCCGGCGCCCGTATCGACTCGGACGCCCCCTCCGGTGGCTCGCGCGCCGCGCGCAACAGCGCCCGCACCCCCGCGCAGAGCGACGTGCGGACCGGCGCGCACGACGGCGCACCCAGCGCGGCCCGGACCGGCGACGCGCGCAACGGCGACGCGCGCAACGGCGCACGCACCGACGTCCACGACGGCGCGCAGGCCCGCACACAGGAGCGCGCTCCCCTCGACACGGAGGTCGCCCCGTGAGCCCCCGTCCACCGCACGTGGTGTCCGGACCTTACGCCCCGCCCGCCGCCCGCCGCGACCTGACCGTCGCATCGGCCGACGGCGCCCGGCTGCATGTCGAGGTGCACGGGCCGCAGGACGCGCCCCCCGTCGTCCTGGCGCACGGCTGGACCTGCTCGACCGCGTTCTGGGCGGCGCAGATACGGGCGCTGGCCGCCGACCACCGGGTGATCGCCTACGACCAGCGAGGCCACGGCCGGAGCCCCGCGAGCGCGGCCTGCACCACCGAAGCGCTGGCGGACGACCTGGAGGCGGTGCTGTCGGCGACGCTGGAGCCGGGCGAGAAGGCGGTGGTCGCCGGGCACTCGATGGGCGGGATGACCGTGATGGCGGCGGCGCCGCGGCCGGCGTTCCGGGCGCGGGTGGCGGCGGTGCTGCTGTGCAGTACGGGGAGTGCGCGGCTGGTGGCGGAGTCGACGCTGCTCCCGCTCGGGCCGGGACGGCCCAGGACGTGGCTGACCCGGCGCGTACTCGGCTCGCGCGCCCCCCTCGGCCCGGTCACGCCCCTGGCGCGCGCCGTCCTGAGGTTCGGGACGATGGGCGCCGGTTCGGCGCCCGACATGGTGGAGGCGTGCGCGCGGATCGTGCACGCCTGTCCGCGCCGGGTGCGCCACGCGTGGTCGCAGGTGCTCGCCGGACTGGACCTCGACCACGGGGTGCGCGAGCTGGCCGTACCGACGGCCGTCCTGGTCGGCACGGCGGACCGGTTGACGCCCCCGGTGCACGCCCGCCGGCTCGCCGCCGAGCTGCCGCAGTGCACAGGGCTCACGGAGTTGCCCGGGCTGGGGCACATGACCCCCGTCGAGGCGCCCGAAAAGGTGACCCGGCAGATCCGGGAACTCGTCGCCACGTACGTCACCGCGGACGCGGACCGCACGGCCGACACACAGGTCAAGGAGGGTGCATGAGCAGGGTCAGCCTGGAGGGGCAGGTCGCCGTGGTGACCGGGGCGGCGCGGGGCGTGGGGGAGTTGCTGGCCCGCAAGCTCTCCGCGCGCGGCGCGCAGGTCGCGTTGGTCGGCCTGGAGCCGGACGCGCTCAAGCAGGTCTCCGAACGGCTGCACAGCGACAGCGACCACTGGCGCGCCGACGTCACCGACCACGAGGCGATGGCCCGGGTGGCGCGGGAGGTCAAGGAGCGGTTCGGCAAGGTCGACATCGTCGTCGCCAACGCGGGCGTGGCCGCCGGCGGCCCCTTCGCCGACTCGGACCCGGACGCCTGGCGCCGGGTGATCGAGGTGAACCTCATCGGCTCCGCGGTCACCGCGCGCGCCTTCCTGCCGGTCCTGCGCGAGAGCCGCGGCTACCTGCTGCAGATCGCCTCCCTCGCGGCGATCACGCCCGCACCGATGATGTCGGCGTACTGCGCGTCCAAGTCGGGTGTGGAGGCGTACGCGCACAGCCTGCGCGCCGAGGTCGGCCACCAGGGCGTGAAGGTCGGCGTGGGCTACCTCTCCTGGACCGACACCGACATGGTCCGCGGAGCCGACCAGGACGACGTCATGCGGGAGTTGAGGCAGCGGCTGCCGTGGCCGGCCAACAAGACGTATCCGCTGGGTCCGGCCGTCGACCGGATCGTCGCCGGGATAGAGCGGCGTTCCGCCCATGTGTACGGGCAGTGGTGGCTGCGGGGGATGCAGGGGGTGCGGGGCGGTCTGCCCGGGCTCATCGCGACCGTCGGACAGCGCGAGATGAGGCGCTTCGCGCCCCGACTGGACGGCATGCGCACCGGCCTGGTCGGGGCCGGAGGGGAGGCCGACGAGGAGGCGCGCGCCGCGCGCCGCACTCCCTGAGGGGCGCGTCGCGAGGCCGCGCGCCGTCTCCCGCGCCGTGGACGGCGAGCCGCCCGCCACCGGGGACGACTACGGTGCGTGAATGATCGACATGCGTTGCGTAACCGCCCATGTGAATCTGGTCGAGGCCCCGACAAGGGGCCCATCCCCCTCACCCCCACTGGAGTGAACCCACATGGGTATGAAGGACAAGTTCCAGGACCAGGCCGAGCAGTGGCAGCAGCAGGCCAAGGACAAGATGAGCGACGCCAAGGAGCAGACCCACCGCCGTGGCCGTCGCCCCGAGGACGAGGACATGACGCGAGGCCGTGAGCCGCGCGAGCCGCGCGAGACCCGTGAGCCCCGCGAGCCGCGCGAGACCCGCGAGCCGCGCGAGTCGCGCGAGCGCGAGGAGCAGGACCGCTTCGACCAGGACTACGATGTCTGACGTGAAGTTCGCCGGCCTGCCGCGCCACGGCTGAACCGCGGCGCACACCATGGCGAGGGGCGCCCCCGACGGGAGGGCGCCCCTCGTCCTGCGTCCACCCCCACAGCTCGGCGAGGAGCCCCAGGCCGAGAGCCGGCCCTCAGGCCGGCAACTCCCCGGGCGACCAAGGACCCTCACGCCGACCAAGGACCACCCTCAGGCCGACCGCGGACCCTCAGGCCGATCGCGGACGGACCCTCGGACGACCACGAGCCCCCAGGCAGCCCGCACGCCCACCCCCTGCTGTGAACCCTGCTGTGACCCCTGCTACGAACCCACCCGCTACGAAAAAGCCACCCGCTAAGAACCCACCCCCCGCCTCCCCCGGGGCGGCAAGGCCGGCCGGGACCGGTCCGGTACGCCGCCGTAGTCGGGCGGCGTGGCGGGCGGGCTGGTCTCCAGCAGGTCGAGGGCGAGGCGCACGGCGTCGTCGAGTTGGGCGTGGCGGCCCTCGGCCCAGTCCAGCGGGGTGCGCAGGGCCTCCAGATCGGGAGCCACGCCGTGGTTCTCGACGGACCAGCCGTAGGTGTCGAACCAGGCGGCGTTCATCGGCACCGTGATCACCGTGCCGTCGCCGAGCCGGTGCCGCCCGGTCATGCCGACGACACCGCCCCACGTCCGCTGCCCCACGACCGGCCCCAGCTTCAGCAGCTTGAAGGCGGCCGTGATCATGTCACCGTCGGACGAGGTCGCCTCGTCCGCCAGGGCCACCACGGGACCGCGCGGGGCGTTCGAGGCGTAGGAGATCGGCTGGGCGTTGCGGGTGAGGTCCCAGCCCAGGATGGTGCGGGTCAGCTTCTCCACGACCAGCTCGCTGATGTGGCCGCCCGCGTTGCCGCGCACGTCGACGATCAGCGCAGGCCGGGACACCTCCATGCGCAGGTCCCGGTTGAACTGCGCCCACCCCGAGCCGCCCATGTCCGGGATGTGCAGGTAGCCGCACCGGCCTCCGCTCAACTGGCGGACCACTTCACGGCGTTTGGCGACCCAGTCCTGGTAGCGCAGCGGACGTTCGTCGATCAGCGGCACGACCGCGACCCGGCGAGCCGGGCCGGTGCCCTCCGCCGGGGTGAACGTGAGCTCCACCGTCGTACCGCCCGCGCCCGCCAGCAGCGGGTACGGTCCGCTGACCGGGTCCACCGGACGGCCGTCCACATGGGTGAGGACGGCGCCCTCGCGGATACCGGTGCCGGCCAGCGGGGACCGTGCCCGGGAGTCGGAGGAGTCGCCGGCCAGGATCCGCTTGACCATCCAGCGTCCGTCGCGGCGGACGAGGTTGGCACCGAGCAGGCCCTGCCACCGCTGGTAGTGGGCCGGGCCCTCGTTGCGCCGCGCGGCGCTGACGTAGGCGTGCGAGGTCCCCAGTTCGCCCAGCACTTCGCGCAGCAGATCGGCGAACTCGTCCGGGGAGGCCACCCGTTCGACCAGCGGCCGGTACTGCTCCAGTACGGCGTCCCAGTCGATCCCGCACATGCCCGGCTCCCAGAAGTACGCCCGGATCAGCCGCCCGGCCTCCGCGTAGGACTGGCGCCACTCCGCGCCCGGGTCCACCTCGTGCAGGATGCGCCGCAGGTCGATCCAGACGGTGGTGTCCCCGTCGCCGGCCTCGGTCGCCGGTACGGCGCGCAGCTCGCCCTCGTCGACGACGACCAGCCGGGTGCCGTCCCCGCTCACCGCGAACCAGTCCAGATCGCCGACGAGTTCGGACTTCTTGGCCTTGGTGAGGCTGAAGTGCTCCAGGGTGGGCCGTCCACTGGTGTCGTCCGGGTTGGCGAAGGTCTCGCCGAGCGCCCCGGAGATCGGCCAGCGCAGCCAGACCAGTCCGCCGCCGGCCACCGGGTACAGCGCCGAGTACTTCGAGGCACTCACCGGGAACGGTGTCACCCGGCTCTCCAGCCCCTCCGCCTCGACGGTGACCGCGCCGTCGGCGCCCCGGTCCGCGAGCGGGTCCAGCCCCCCGGCGGCCGGCCGGCCCTCCGGGTTCAGCGCGAAGGGCGAGGGCGTCGCGGACGACAGCGGCACCAGGTAGGGCCGGCAGCCGAGCGGGAAGGACAGGTCCCCGGTGTGCACGTCGTACACCGGGTCGAAGCCGCGCCAGGACAGGAACGCCAGATAGCGGCCGTCCCGGGTGAACACGGGGTTCTCGTCCTCGAAGCGGCCGTTGGTGACGTCCACGACGAACGGGCCGTCGCCTTCCGCCGCCCCGGAGATCCGGGCCATCTTGATCTGCCGCAGAGATCGACCGATCCCCGGGTGCGACCACGTCAGCCAGGCGCCGTCCGGGGAGAACGCGAGGTCGCGCACGGGCCCGTTGTCGGACCGGATCAGCTCGACGACCTCGCCCTCGCACCCCGTCGGCAGCCCGTCCACCCCCGGCGCCGCCGCCTTCCCCGTGACGTCCGCCGCTCCGGTGGCGTCCGCCGCCTCCCCCGTGACCCCCGCCTCTCCCATGACGTCCTCTCCTGCGACGTCCCCTTCCCCGACGTCCCCTTCCCCGAGGGCCTCCCCGGTCACTCCCGTCTCGTCGTTCACCGTGATGAGCAGCAGACGTCCGTCGTGCGAGGCGATCGCCAGTCTCTCCCCGTCCGGGTCGCACACCATCTCCAGCACCCGCCCCAGCTTCCCGGAGGCCAGCCGGCGCGGCGCCCGGCCGCCGGTGGCCCGCGGCAGGTGGGCCACCTCGACGGCGTCCTCGCCCTCCGCGTCGGTGATGTACGCGACCTGCCCGCTGGAGCCGAGCATCTCGGGGAGCCGTACCCGCACGCCGGGCGGGTCGGTGATGGTGCGGGCCGGTCCGTCCCGGTGGGTCAGCCAGTACAGGCTGCCGCGGACGACGACGGCGCTGGCCCGCCCCGTCTCGTCCACCGACAGCCCGTCCACGTGCTGCGCGGCCGGGATCCGGTACGGCCGCCGCCCCGCGCGGGGCCCGCCCAGCCGGACGTCGAGCCGGCGGGGCTTGGAGTCGGCGGCGAGGTCGTCGACGATCCAAAGGTCACCGGCGCACTGGTAGACCACCCGGGTGCCGTCGCCGGCGGCGTGCCGGGCGTAGAAGGCGTCGTGGTCGGTGTGGCGGCGCAGGTCGGTGCCGTCGTGGGCGCAGGAGTAGAGGTTCCCGACGCCCTCGTGGTCGGAGAGGAAGGCGATGCGGTCGCCGACGAACAGCGGGCACTCGACGTGCCCGCCGAGGTCGGGCAGGAGCCGCTGCCCGTGCAGCCAGAGCCGGCCGGTGGCACCGCCCCGGTAGCGCTTCCAGGCGGCGGGTTCGTGCGGTGGAGTGCCGGTGAGCAGCAGGGTGCGGCGTTCGCCCGCGAGATCGGCGACCTGGATGTCGCTGACCGGCCCCCAGGGCAGTTTGCGGCCCGGCTCGCCCCCGGTGCCCACCTTGTAGGCCCACGTGAAGTACGAGAAGGGCTCCCCGTGGGAGGCGACGGCGAGGATGTCGCTGTGCCCGCCACCCTGATCGCCGCCGTCACCGCGATCGCCACCGTCACCCCGGTGGCCACCGTCACTCCGATCGCCTCCATCGCCCCGATCGCCCCCGTCCCCGCCGCTCCCCCCGTCCCCGCCGCTCCCACCGTCACCGCGGCCGTCGTCGCCCTCGGCCGGGGTCCAGCCGCACACGCGCGTGTCGGAACTTCCCCAGTACGTCAGCTGCCGGGCCTCCCCTCCGTCCACCGGCACCAGATGGATCTCCGGGACGAGGCTGCGCCAGCTCGTGTACGCGATGGTGCGGCCGTCGGGGGAGAAGCGCGGGTGGCCGAGCTTGGTGCGGTCCACGGTGAGCCGCCAGGCCCGGCCGGGTCCGTCGAGCGGGGCCAGCCAGAGGTCGTCCTCGGCCACGAAGCACAGCAGGTCGCCGCTGAGGTGCGGCAGGCGCAGATAGCTCACCTCCCCATGCTTTTCCGGCAGGGTGGGCCGGGCAACTCGTGGGACGGACCTTATGCGGCCCTCACGGACGTGACCCAGCGCACGTACGAAACCGTTTCGTTTCGTTGGCGCTGGGGGTATCTTCGTCTCGTAGGGACCTTGAGGAACCTTCCAACCATGCGGACTTGGCGGAGGAGAGGGGTGAGTGGGATGACCGATGTCGCGACAGCACGCCGCAGCCGGCTCACCCCCGAACGCGAGGGCGAACTGTACGCCGCCGTGGTCGACCTGCTCCGCGAGGTCGGCTACGACGCCCTGACCATGGACGCCGTCGCCGCCCGCACCCGGTCCAGCAAGGCCACGCTCTACCGCCAGTGGGGCGGCAAGGCCGAGCTGGTCGTCCGGGCCATCCGGCACAGCGTCCCGGCCAAGTTCAAGGAGATCGACACCGGCTCGCTCCGCAGCGACCTGCACGCCCTGGTGGCGCTGGAGGACGACTGCACCATGGAGCAGAACTCGGCGCTGATGCGGGGCGTCGCCATGGCGATGCACAACAACCCCGACCTGCGCAGAGCGTTCCGGGAGCAGCTCGTCGAGCCGGAGATGTCCGGGTTCCGGCAGGTGGTCCGGAGGGCCGTCGACCGGGGCGAGGTCGCCCCCGACTGTCCCGCGCTGGAGTTCCTGCTGCCCATGATGGTCGGCGGCTGGGCCACCCGGGCGCTGCTCGACGACCAGCCGCCCACCCAGGCGTACATCCGGTCGTACCTCGACGCCGTGGTCCTCCCCGCCCTCGGCATTCGTACGGCCTGACACCACCCACTCACCGCACCTGACGCGACCGCTCACGTCGTCGGGCCGATCAGTCCTGCCCCAAGGCCTGATCACCCCTGCCCTGAAGAGAAACCACGACCTGACCGGGAGCCCTTGTGGCCACGTTCCTCTATCGCCTCGGCCGGTTCGCCTTCCGGCGACGGCACTTCGTCGCCCTCATATGGGTGGCGCTGCTGACCCTCGCGGGCGTCGGCGCCGCCAGCGCGCCCACGGCCGGCAACACCTCCTTCTCGATCCCCGGCACCGAGGCCCAGAAGGCCTTCGACCTGCTGGAGGAGCGCTTCCCCGGGATGAGCGCCGACGGCGCCACCGCGCGGGTCGTGTTCAAGGCGCCGGCCGGCGAGAAGATGACGGACGCCGACAACAAGGCCACCGTCGAGAAGACGGTCAAGGAGCTGTCCGACGGCTCCGAGGTCGCCTCCGTCGCCGACCCCTACACCGGCAACGCCGTCAGCGACGACGGCACGATCGCGTACGCGTCCGTGAAGTACGACGTCTCCGGCATGGAGCTGGAGGACTCCTCGCGCGACGCGCTGAAGGACGCCGCCCAGCAGGCCCGGGACGCCGGCCTGACCGTGGAGATCGGCGGTGACGCCCTCCAGGCCACACCCGAGACGGGCAGTACGGAGATCATCGGCATCGCGGTCGCCGCGGTCGTCCTGGTGATCACCTTCGGCTCGCTGCTCGCGGCCGGTCTGCCCCTGCTCACCGCGCTCATCGGCGTGGGCATCGGCGTCTCCTCGATCACCGCCCTGGCCAGCACCCTGGACCTCGGCTCCACCACCTCCACCCTCGCGTCGATGATCGGCCTCGCGGTGGGCATCGACTACGCCCTGTTCATCGTCTCCCGCTACCGTGCCGAACTCGCGCAGGGACGCGAGCGTGAGGAAGCCGTCGGGCGCGCCGTCGGCACGGCCGGCTCGGCGGTCGTCTTCGCGGGCCTGACCGTCGTCATCGCCCTGGTCGGCCTGTCCGTCGTCAACATCCCCATGCTGACGAAGATGGGTATCGCAGCCGCGGGTACCGTCGCCATCGCGGTCCTCATCGCCCTGACGATGATCCCGGCGCTGCTCGGCTACGCCGGCCGCAAGGTGATGCCCGCCGGCACCAAGAGCAAGCTGCTCGGCGGCGGCCGCGAGAAGAAGGCGGGCCAGGACGCCAAGCCGAACATGGGCACCCGCTGGGCGAGCTTCGTCGTACGGCGCCCGGTGACCGTCCTGCTCCTCGGCATCCTCGGTCTCGGTGCGGCGGCGATCCCCGCGGCCTCGCTGGAGCTCGGCCTGCCCGACGACGGCTCCCAGCCGACCTCGACCACCCAGCGCCGCGCCTACGACCTGCTCTCGGAGGGCTTCGGGCCCGGCTTCAACGGACCGCTCATGGTCGTCGTCGACGCCCAGGGCAAGGACGACCCCCAGGCCGTGTTCCAGCAGGTCGGCGACACGATCAAGGGCCTCGACAACGTGGTGAACGTGACCGCGCCGGCTCCGAACAAGGCGGGCGACACCGCCACCATCACCGTCGTCCCCGACTCCAAGCCGTCCTCCGTGACGACCGAGGAACTGGTCCACTCCATCCGTGACCAGGGCGCACGGATCAAGGCCGACACCGACGCCGAGGTGCTCGTCACCGGCGCGACGGCGATGAACATCGACGTCTCGCAGAAGCTCAACGACGCGCTGGTCCCGTACCTCGTCCTCGTCGTCGGCCTCGCCTTCCTCCTCCTGATCGTGGTCTTCCGCTCGATCCTGGTCCCGCTGAAGGCGGCGCTCGGCTTCCTGCTCTCCGTGATGGCGGCGCTGGGCGCGGTGGTGGCCGTCTTCCAGTGGGGCTGGCTCGCGGGCCTGATGGGCGTGGAGGAGACCGGTCCGGTGATGTCGATGATGCCGATCTTCATGGTGGGCGTCGTCTTCGGACTCGCCATGGACTACGAGGTATTCCTCGTCACGCGGATGCGTGAGGCCCACGTCCACGGGGAGACGCCCGGCCAGGCCGTGGTCACCGGCTTCCGGCACGGCGCGCGGGTCGTCACCGCCGCTGCGGTGATCATGATCGCGGTCTTCTCGGGCTTCATCGGCTCGTCCGAGTCGATGGTGAAGATGATCGGCTTCGGCCTCGCGATCGCCGTCTTCTTCGACGCGTTCATCGTCCGCATGGCCGTCGTCCCGGCCGTGCTCGCCCTCCTGGGCAAGCGCGCCTGGTGGCTGCCCAAGTGGCTGGACCGCGTCCTGCCCAACGTCGACGTCGAGGGCGAGGGGCTGCGCACGGCGGCCGACCGCGCGCAGGACGACGACAAGGAACTGGTCCGCGCCTGACCGCGCCACCCAGAGACGGCCGGTGAGGGCTCCGTGGGGACGGGGTGCCCTCACCGGCTTCGTCGTCTCCTGCCTGGTGCACCTGAGCCACAGCCGTCCTCCTGAGCCGCCCCCGCGTAAGGCGAGCGGGGCGTGCGAGCGGGGGTGCACGCGGGGCGTGCGCGCTGGGGAGAGAGCCGGTGGGCGTGTGGGCGGTTCACGCGCAGGCGTGCGCGGCGCGTGCCGCGCGCAGCCTGACGTGCGCCCTTTCCGCCGGCACACCCACGCGCCCCCGGCGCGCCCGCTCGCGCGTACGCCCCCGAACCCGCCCGTGCCAGAACCCGTCTGCCCCGAAACCCGCTCGCCCGGCTCATGCGCCCCCCGCTAGCGTGCGGCCATGACGTCGCCCGGAGCCCACCCACGATTCGTTGAAGCCCTGCACGCCCTGGAGCTGGGGGAGGTGGCGGCGCGAGTGCGCCGCTTTCCAGCCGGCACCCGGACCGCCGCCGAGGCTGCCGCCGCGATCGGCTGCGTACTGAGCCAGATCTGCAAATCGCTGATCTTCGCCGCCGACGGCGAGCCCGTTCTCGTCCTCATGGACGGCGCGTCCCGGGTGGACGTGGAACTCGTGCGCAAGGAACTCGGCGCCGACGCGGTCACCCGGGCCGACGCCGCCGTCGTACGCGAGACCACCGGGTACGCCATCGGCGGCGTACCGCCCTTCGGGCACCGCACGCGGACCCGGGTGCTCGCCGACCGCGCGCTGCTCGGCCACGAGGTCGTCTGGGCGGCCGCCGGCACCCCGCACGCCGTCTTCCCCATGGCACCGGCGGCCTTGGTCCGGCACGCGGGCGCCACCGTCGTCGACGTTCGCGAGCGCACCGCGTGACACCACGGGTCACCTCGGCCGTCCTGCTCGCCGCGGTCGCCCACGCCAGCTGGAACGCGGTGGCCCACCGTATCCCCGACAAACTCGTCGGCTTCACGCTCATCTCGGGCGGCGGCATGATCATCGGCCTCGCGATGGCGCCCTTCACGGCGTTCCCGGCGGCCGGCGCCTGGCCGTATCTGTTCGGTTCGGCAGCGCTCCACATGGCGTACTACGCGCTGCTCATGCGCTCCTTCCGGCTCGGCGATTTCGGCCAGGCCTACCCGATCGCCCGGGGCTCCGCACCCCTCGTCGTCACCGTCCTCGCCGCGCTCCTCGCGCACGAGGTCCCGGACGGCTGGGCCGCCGCCGGCATCGCCCTGTCCTGCGCCGGCCTGACCGGGGTCGCGCTGTGGGGCCTGCGCGGGCACCGGCCCGACTGGGCCGCCGTCACAGCCGCGCTCGCCACCGGCCTGGCCATCGCCGCGTACACCGTCGTGGACGGCCTCGGCGTCCGCGCCTCCGGCTCCTCCCTCGGCTACATCGCCTGGCTGATGGCCGTCCAGGGCGGCCTGCTCCCGGCGTACGCATGGCTGCGCCGGCGTGGCCGGACCGGCGCGCGCCTGCGGCCGTACGCCCGGCTCGGGCTCCTTGGCGCCGCGCTGTCCGTAGGGGCGTACGCGCTGGTTCTGTGGGCGCAGACGCGCGCCGCGCTCGCCCCGATCGCGGCGCTGCGCGAATCGTCCATCCTGGTCGGCGCTGCCATCGGCGCGGTCTTCTTCAAAGAGCGCTTCGGCGCGCCGCGGATCGCCGCCGCGGGGCTGCTCGTCGTGGGCATCGGGCTGATGCTGCACGCGGGCTGACGCCGTGGGCGGGACACCGTACGCGGCGGACGGCGCAAGCGGTCGGTCAGGGGGCGGGGAGGAGCGGGACGGCGTCCGTGTAGCCGTTGGACGGCTTGGCGATCTCCCGCACCGTGCGGGCGTCCAGCGCGACCTCCGCCGAGTCGGTGCCCAGCGTTCCCGCGTGGTGCCAGGTGCCCGTCACCGCCACCCATGTGTCGGCCTTGGGCGCGGGCACCCCGTACATCCGCACCCGCACCGACTGTGCGTCCGCGGCACAGCAGTTGAGGATCAGCCGGGTCAGGTACCACCCGTCGCCGTCCGGCGTCACGAACCCGGCCATCAGCACCGTTCGTCCCTCGACGGCCCGCTCCTCGTCCTGGCGCACGCGGCGCGTGAAGTCGCCGAGGGTGATGGGCAGCGGGGACGTCGCGGGCAGCGGGTCGAACTCCTTCTGCACCCCGAGCGGCTTCGGCGCCTCCCGGGCCGCGGTGTACGCGCCGAGGGCGGGCGGAGCGTAGAGCAGAAGGCTGAGCGCGGGGAGGAAGAGGAGCCAGGCGGCGCGGGGCGGGCGGGAGTGGTCGTGCCCGTGGCCTTGCCGGCTCCCGGCGCCGTGGCCTCCGCCGGCGTCGCGGTCGTCGTCCCCGGCGGTGTCCTCGCTGTCGTGGTCGTCGTGGTTGCCGTGGTCGCCAGGGCTGTCCGAGGTGCAGAGGGCCCAGCTCCGGTACGCCGACCAGCCCTCCGCCGAGCCCAGGAGCAGCAGGACGAGTCCGGAGGCCACCAGCAGCGGGTGCATGCCCTCCTTCACGTAGCGCAGATACACGTCGGAGAGCACGGTCACATGCAGCAGGCCGAGGCCACTGAGGACGAGCAGGAGCGCCTGCACGGGGCGTTTCACAGCAGGACCCCTCCCACGACCACGCTGCACACGACGGCCACGACGGCCGTCGCGGCGGAGAACCGGACCGCGAACGCCCGCCCGAACGTGCCCGCCTGCAGCGCGATCAGCTTCAGATCGACCATCGGCCCGACCACCATGAACGCCAGCCGCGCGACCGGCGAGAAACCGGACAGCGACGCCGCGAGGAACGCGTCCGCCTCCGAGCACACCGCGAGGAGCACCGCCAGCGCCGCCAGGAACAGCACCGACAGCCAGGGCGACCCGGCGAAGGTGTCGAGAACGGAGCGCGGCACGGCCACGTTGAAGGTCGCCGCCGCCATCGCCCCGACGACCAGGAAGCCGCCCGCGTGCAGGAAGTCGTGCCGGAAACCGTCCCGGAACTCCCGCCACCGGCTTCCTCCGGGCCGGTGACCGGTGTGCCGCACCGTCGGCCGCAGCCACTCGGACCGGCCGCGCCACAGCCAGAGCCAGCCCATGACGAAGGCGGCGGCCAGGGAGGCGAGCAGCCGGGCCAGCACCATCTCGGGGTTCCCGGGGAAGGCAACCGCGGTGGCCGTCAGCACGATCGGGTTCACCGCGGGCGCGGAGAGCAGGAACGCGAACGCGGCGGCCGGCGTGACCCCGCGCCCGATCAGACTCTTCGCGACCGGCACCGAGGCGCACTCGCACCCCGGCAGGACCACCCCCGCCACCCCGGCCACCGGCACGGCCAGCGCGGGCCGCTTCGGCAGCATCCGGTGGAACACCGAAGTCGGCACGAACGCGTTGATCGCCCCCGACAGCGCCGTCCCCAGCAGCAGGAACGGCAGCGCCTGCACGGTCACCGCCAGCGCCACCGTCTGCCACGCCCGCACCGCCGGCTCTTCCAGGCCACGTCCCGCGACCACGAGCAGAGCCCCCGGAAGCACGGCCGCCGCCAGCAGCAGCAACGGCCAGCGTCGGGGCCACGCGCGCGGTGGGGTGGCGGGGGTGCCGAGGTCGTTCGGGGCCACCTCTGTCTCGTACATGGTCGGATCAACATAGCGGGCCGTGGCCGGCGGGTGGGACGCGCGTGGTTCGTGTGTGCGTCCGCCCGTTCGGAGGCGCACCCTGGAATCAGAAGTTCCGGAGGTGATCGTCATGATGCACACCGCAGTGGGGTGGCACGTCGAGCTCGAGTTCAAGGAGGACGAACACCGCACGACCGCGGTGGCGCTGGTACGGCTGCCCGACGGCACCGAGGTCCGTGCCCACGGACACGCCAGCCGCCACCACTCCGACACCAATCAGCCCCGAGTCGGCGAGGAGATAGCCGGCGCCCGCGCGCTCAACGAGATCGCCATGCAACTGCTGACGAAGGCGCACCGGGAGATCGACGACGCGTCCGGGCGGACGTCGCACCCGATCAACGTGTGAGGGCGGGGAAACCGTCGCGCGGCTGCCTGGGCGGGCGGATGCCCGGGCGCGCGGCGCGCGCTGTGGGCTTCACGGCGCGCGGCGAATGCCGCCCGCCCGGTGGACGGGCAAGCGAGCCCGGCGCCCGCGGGACTGCGTGCGGCGCGCTGCGGGCTGCGTACGTGCGGCGGTCGCGTGCGGTCGACGGCGTGCGGTCGGTGGCGTGCGCGGCGCGGCGGGGGCGTGCGTGCGCCGAGCACGCCCCGCGCGTGACGTACGCGCCGTGGTGCGTCCCACTCTGGGCGCTGTGCGTCAGGCCGCCGTGAGCGCTGTGCGCAGCGCGCGCAGAAGCGCCTGCGCCCGCGGATCCGCCGTCACGCTGGTGCGGAAGCCATTGGTGACGTACCCGAAGGCGATGCCCGAGTCGGGATCGGCCAGGCCCAGCGCCCCGCCGCGTCCTGGATGCCCGAAGGAGGCCGGGGACAGCAGTGGGGACGCGGCACCGTGCAGCATGTACCCGAGGCCGAACCGTGTGTTCACGACCAGGACCCGGTCCGCCCCGACCGACCGCTCACCGCGAGCCAGTTCGACCGTTTCCGGCGCGAACAGCCGCCTCCCGCCGTCCACCTCGCCGATCAGCGCCGCGTAGAACCGGGCGAGACCGTCCGCGGTCGCGATGCCGTTGGAGGCGGGCAGGACCGCCGCCCGGTAGGCGGGGCCGTTCTCGTCGGGCAGCGGTGTGATGGCGGCGAAGGCGCGGCGGGTGAGGGAAGCGGGGTCGGCGTAGGCGTCGGCGACGGAACGCTTGGGACGGGTACGCAGCGCACCGGCGTGCGCCGGCGTGTCCACCTGCCCCACGCGCCCCACCCGGTGGGCGAGCGCCGACGGCAGTCCGAGCCAGAGGTCGGCGCCGACCGGTCCGGCGATCTCGTCGGCGATCCACGCGCCGATCGACCGCCCGGTCACCCGTCGCACCACCTCACCGGTGAGCCAGCTGTACGTCTGTGCGTGATAGCCGTGCGCGCTCCCCGGCTCCCAGGCGGGCGCCTGCGCGGCGACGGCCGCCGCGCCCAGGTCCGGGTCGGCGGCCTCGGCAGGCGTGAGAGGCCGGTCCAGCGCGGGAACACCGGCCCGGTGCGCGAGCAGATCGCGCACCGGCGTGCGCTCCTTGCCCGCCGTCTTGTACTCCGGCCAGTACGCCCCCACCGGCGCGTCCAGGTCCAGCTCACCGCGCTGGTGCAGCAGCAGAAGGACGGCGGCGGCGACACCCTTGGTCGCCGAGCGCACGATCTGCGCCGTGCGCGACTCCCAGGGCACGGTGCCGTCCACGTCTCGTGCGCCGCCCCACAGGTCGACCACCTTGTGCCCGTCGCGGTAGACGGTCACCGCCGCTCCGCGCTCCCCGAGCGCCTCGAAGTTGCGGACGAACGCCTCCCTGACCGGCTCGAAACCCCCGGTCACCGTGCCGTGCACATCCACGCCCGTACGTCCTTTCGGCTCGCCTTCGACTCCTGGGCAACGCCCCGCCCGGGCCTGCGATTCCTTCGTGCCGCGGGGAGGGAACGATCGTTACGCCGACGTTGCCGCACAGGTCGGCGGGTCAGCCGCGCGCGGACACCGAGCGCGGGTCGAAGCCGAACGGGAGCTCCAGCCGGTGGGCCCGCATCAGCTCGTCGTCCGCGAGCAGGTCGGCTGTCGGCCCGTCGGCGGCGATCACGCCGTCGCTGAGGACGAGGGAACGGGGGCACAGCTCCAGGGCGTACGGCAGGTCGTGCGTGACCATCAGCACGGTGACGTCCAGGGCGCGCAGGATGTCGGCGAGTTCGCGGCGTGAGGCCGGGTCCAGGTTGGACGACGGCTCGTCCAGGACGAGGATCTCCGGTTCCATCGCGAGGACGGTCGCCACCGCGACCCGGCGGCGCTGGCCGAAGGAAAGGTGGTGCGGCGGACGGTCTTTGAAGCCGTCCATGCCGACCCGGGCCAGCGCCCGGTCCACGCGCTCCTCCAGCTCCGTGCCCTTGATCCCGGCCGCCGCCGGCCCGAACGCCACGTCCTCGCGCACGGTCGGCATGAACAACTGGTCGTCGGGGTCCTGGAAGACGATGCCGACCCTGCGCCGGATCTCGGCCAGGTGCCGCTTGCCGACGGGCAGGCCGGCGACCTTCACCGTGCCGGCGCCGCCGGTGAGGATGCCGTTCAGATGCAGCACGAGGGTCGTCTTCCCGGCGCCGTTCGGGCCGAGCAGCGCGACGCGCTCCCCGCGCGCGAGGGAGAAGTCGACGCCGAACAGCGCCTGGTGGCCGTCCGGGTAGGCGAAGGCGAGTCCGGCCACGTCCAGCGAGGGCGTGTCGGCGGCGGGCGTCTCGGGGACGGGCGTCACGGCAGTCACAGGGTCCATCCCAGCAGACAGACGACGAGTGCCGCGAACGGGAGGGCCAGGGCGTGCGACCACTGGGCGCGCGACGCGGTCACCTCGTCGATCACCGGCATGGATCCGGCGTACCCTCGGCTGATCATCGCCAGGTGGACCCGTTCCCCGCGCTCGTAGGAGCGGATGAACAGGGCGCCCGCCGACTTGGCGAGCACCCCCCAGTGCCGTACGCCCCGGGCTTCGAAACCGCGTGACTCGCGCGCGATCCGCATGCGCCGCATCTCGTCGGTGATGACGTCCCCGTAACGGATCATGAAGGAGGCGATCTGCACCAGCAGCGGTGGCAGCTTCAGGCGCTGCAGGCCGAGCAGCAGTTCGCGCAGTTCGGTGGTGGCGGCCAGCAGCACCGAGGCGGCGACGCCCAGGGTGCCTTTGGCGAGCACGTTCCACGCCCCCCACAGACCACTCACACTGAGCGACGCCCCCAGCACCTCCACCCGCTCGCCCTCCGCCACGAACGGCATCAGCACGGCGAACGCCACGAACGGCACCTCGATCAGCAGCCGCTTGAGCAGAAAGCCGGCCGGTACGCGCGCGTGGTACGCGACGAACGCCAGCAACCCGGCGTACAGACCGAACGCCCACATCGCCTCCCGCGGCGTCGAGACCACGACGACCACGAAGGCGAAGGCGGCGGCGAGCTTGGTGTGCGGCGGGAGGGCGTGGACCCGGGAGTGCCCGTGCCGATAGAGCTTGTGCGCGTGCCCGGCGCCCATGTCAGACGTTCTCCACCGGCGTGGCCCCGGGCGACGCGCCGTCCTGCGCGCGACGCCGGCGCACGGCCCAGAACACCGCGCTCCCGGCGACGACGGTCGTCCCGACGCCGATGACGCCTGCCAGCCCACCGGACAGGCGGGCGTCGTCGACGTCCTTGACACCGTAGTCGGCGAGCGGCGAGTCGGCGTTCGCGTGCTCTTCGGCCTTCTGGTCGATGCCCTGGTCGGCGGCGACCTTCTCCAGGCCGTCCGGGCTGGAGGAGGCGTAGTAGCTGACGAAGCCGGCGAGGACGAGGGAGGTCACCAGACCCGTCACCCAGAGCGCGCGCCGCGAGGTGCGCGCCGCGAGGGGCGCCGCAGGCGCCTCGCGCGCCCCTTCAGGAGCGGGCGCGTCCACGAGGGCGCCGTTCACGCGCAGCTTCAGGCGCTGCTGCAGGCCGCGCGCGCCGTGCACGAGATCCGGGCGCACGGCGATCACGGCGCTCACGGTCAGCGCGGTGATGGCGGCTTCGCCCAGTCCGATCAGCACATGGACGCCGACCATCGCGGTGGCGACCTTGCCGATCGACACGTCGGCGGTCCCACCGATCGCGTACAGCGAGGTGAAGGCGATCGCCGCGGCCGGCACGGACACCAGGGCGGCCGCGAAGGAGGCCACGGTGACCGAGCGACGTTTGCGCGGCAGCACCTTCACCAGGAGGCGGAAGACGGCGTAGGACACGACGGTCGTGACGATCGCCATGTCGGTGATGTTCACACCGAGCGCGGTCAGCCCGCCGTCGGCGAAGAGGATGCCCTGCATAAGGAGGACCACGGACACGCACAGGATCCCCGTGCAGGGCCCCACGAGTATCGCGGCGAGCGCGCCGCCGAGCAGATGTCCGCTGGTGCCCGCGGCGACGGGGAAGTTGAGCATCTGGACGGCGAAGATGAACGCCGCCACCAGACCGGCCAGCGGCGCGGTCCGTTCGTCGAGTTCCCGGCGCGCGCCGCGCAGGCTCACGGCGATCGCTCCCGCGGCGACGACACCGGTCACCGCGGAGGTCGGGGCGTTGATGAATCCGTCGGGTACGTGCACCGTTCGATGATAGAGGCTTGTTGCAAACCTCTTGCAAGAGCGAGGTGCTCGCCGGAAGGCATAATTCGGGAGATATGGGACAGTTAAAGGGAAGTGGATGCGCGGCTTCCACTTAGGTCACTGAACGTAAGGGGCCGTCCGATGTCCGTAGTCGAACAGTACGCACGAGCCCGTATCGTCACGGACGGGGACCTGATCGAGGAGGAACGGACGGCCGTCCCCGTCGTCCTCAGATACGACCCGGACGACGACCCGCGCACGATACGTGTCGGGCTCCCCGGCACCCACGAGTGGATCTTCTCCCGCTCACTGCTCGAGCAGGGCCTGCGTGCCCCCGCGGAGAGCGGTCAGGTGCGGGTGTGGCCCTGCGGTCGCGTGCAGGCCGTGGTCGAGTTCCACTCAGCCCAGGGCTGCTCGGTGGTGCAGTTCGAGTCGAAGACGCTCCTCCGCTTCCTGCGCCGCACGTACACCACGGAACCTGTCCTGCACTAGGTGCGCCCCGCGCCCCGCGCCCCGCGCCCCCGCCCCGCGCCCCTGGCGGCCGCCGGGGGCGCACGAGCAGCGTCGTGCGCCGGTCGTGAGGTGCGGCGAGCCGGCGCAGGGGGAGCGTCAGCCGCCCATGCGCAGCAGCGCCGCCACGATCGGCCCCGCCGTGTCGCCGCCGTGGCCGCCCGCCTGGACGACGCCCGCGGCCGCGAGATCGCCGCGGTAGGCGGTGAACCAGCCGTTGGGCTTCTCCTGGCCGTCGACCTCGGCCGAGCCCGTCTTGGCGCCGAAGTCCGGGCCGAGGCCCGACATCGCCTGGGCGGCGGTGCCGTACGCGGCCGTGTAGTTCATCATCTCCCGCAACTGGGACAGCGTGCCGGCGGACATGGCGCGCGAGGCCGTCGCCAGGGTGCGGCCGTCGACCTCGGAGGAGACCAGGTAGGGCTGGTGGAAGGTGCCCGATTTGACCGTCGCGGCGACCGACGCCATGTTCAGCGGGTTCATCCGCACCCCGCCCTGCCCGATCAGCGAGGCCGCCATCGGGGCCGCCGACTGGACCGGCACCGACCCGTCGAAGGTGGGCACGCCGACCGACCAGTTGTTCATCCCCAGGCCGAACACCTGCTGTGCCTGCCTGGTGAGGCTGTCGTTGTCGAGCCGGGGAGCCTGACTGATGAAGGCGGTGTTGCAGGACCGCGCGAAGCTCGCCTTGAAGGTGCCGCCGTTGATGTGGAACTTGTCGTCGTTCTGGAACTTCCAGCCCCCGTACGTGAAGTACTTCGGGCAGGGGTGCACCTTGTCCGCGGACGCCAGCCCCTTCTCGATGAGAAGCGACGACGTGACGATCTTCATCGTGGAGCCCGGGGCGAGCGAGCCCTGGAAGGCGACGTTGAAGCTGCCGCTGTTGGCGACGGCGAGGATCTCGCCCGTCGACGCGCGCGTGACGACGACGGAGGCGCGGGGGCGGCTCGCGACCTGCCGCTCGGCGGCTGCCTGGAGGGTGGGGCTCAGCGTCGTCCGTACGGTGCCGGGCTTGCCCTTGCTGAGCTCCAGCAGCGTCTTGTCGGAGACCTTCTTCCTTTTGGACGCCTCGCCGCGTACGGCACGCAGTTCGACGCCTGCGGTGCCGCCCGCCTTCTTGCCGTACTTCTCGCGCAGACCGTCCAGGACCGTGCCGAGCGACGGGTACTCGGCGGCGCTCAGTTCGCCGCCCTCGCGGTCGACCGCCTTGACCGGCGGCGTGCCCGACTCGCCGGTCACCAGGGTGTCGCCGTCGGCCAGCTCAGGATGGACCACGGAGGCATGCCAGTCGACGACCGGCTTGCCGTCCGCGGCTCGCCGGACGACGGTCAGCGCACTGTCGTAGGCCAGCGGCTTGGTGACGTCCTTGTACGTCACCGTGGCCTTCACGGCGAAGGGCACCCTGCCGCCGGCGGGGGTGCCCGGGGTGAGGGTGACGCCGGTGATGTGGGCGTCCTCGGCGTAGCCGGTGAGCAGCGCGGTGGCGGCCGCCGCGTCGTCGGTGACGGCGGCCGCGCGGGCGATCTGCCCCTGCTGCCAGGAAGTGAGGAGGGCGTTGGCGGTGCCGGTGACCTCCGCCGCCGTCAGCGGCCCGGTCCTGACCTGCGGAGTCTCGTGGTCGGCGGCCGTCGTGGCCGTACGGTCCTCGGCCGCGGCGCCACCGCCGTACAGCGCGTAGACGCCGAACGCGGCACCGCCGACGACCACGGTGACCATTCCGCCGAGCACGGCGGGCCGCTTGCCTCGTCGCTCGGCGACGCGTCTTCTCTTGCCCACGTCCTACGATCCTCCGGATCCCGCGGGGCCCCCACGCCCCGATGCCCTCGTTGCCCCCGCCCACCCCAACGACGGCGACCAGCCTAGGGTCCCCTCCCGGGCGGGTGATGCCACTGTGACCTCAACCACCTCTCCCGTAGCGGGGTTGTGACCGTGAGGGCGCGCAACGGCCCGCGCGCGTGGTTCAGCCGCCCGCACGCAGGACGGCGGCGACGATCGGCCCGGCCGCGTCACTGCCGTGGCCGGCGTCCTGGACCATCGCGGCGGCCGCGACGTCGTGGCGGTAACCGGTGAACCAGCTGTTGGACTTGGCCTGCCCCGCCACCTCGGCGGTGCCGGTCTTGGCGCCGATGTCGCTTCCCAGGCCCGCCATGACACCGGCCGCGGTGCCGCTGGTCGCGGTGCGGTGCATCATGGCGCGCAGCTGTCGCACCGTGCTGTCCGACAGCCCACGCGCGCGTGCCAGTTCCCGGCCGTCGAGGCTCTGCGGCACGATGACCGGCTGGCGGAACGTCCCCGTCATGGCGGTCGCCGTGACGGAGGCCATGTTCAGCGGGTTCATCAGCAGCTGACCCTGGCCGATCAGGGCCGCGGCCATGTCGGGCCCGCTGACGGCCGGCACCGAGCCGTCATGGGACTGGACGCCGGTCTTCCAGTTGTTCCGGCCCAGCCCGAAGCGCTCCACGGCCTCCGTGGTCAGCGAGTCGGCCTTCAGGTCGTCCGTGTACTTGATGAAGGCCGTGTTGCAGGAGCGCGCGAAGCTCTGGGCCAGCGTCGCGCCGGGATCGGTCATCTCCTTGTAGTTGTGGAAGGTCTGGCCCTCCCACATCGCGTCCGGGGTGCACGGCGCCGGCCCGTCGGCCGTGGTGATGCCGTTGTCGATGAGCGTGGCCGCAGTGATGATCTTCATGGTGGAGCCGGGGGCGACCTGCCCCTGGAACGCGGCGTTGAAGGCGTCGTTGCGGTGATTGGCGACCGCGAGCACATCCCCGGTGCTGGGCTGGACGGCCACCACGGACGACTGGCCGTACCGCAGCACGGCCTTCTCCGCCGCCGCCTGCACTCCCGCTTTCAGAGTGGTCCGCAGCCTGCCCGGCCGGCCCTCGGCGAGAGTGAGCAGCGGGGTGTCCGCCGCGCCCGCGGTGCCGTGCTTGACCACGAGCTCGACCCCCGGCTCGCCGCCCGCCGCGTCGCCGTACTTCTGGCGCAGTGCGTCCAGGATCGGGCCCAGGGAGGGGTACTTGGCCTTCGTGAGGACCTTGCCGTCGCGGTCCACCGCCTCGATCGGCGGGGCCGAGGACTCGCCGGTGGCGAGGGTGTCGTCCATGCCCGTCAGCTGCGGATGGACCACGGACGGCCGCCAGTCGACCAGTGCCTTCCCCGTGGTGACCCCGCGCACGATCGTCAGCCGGCTCTCGTAGGCGAGCGGTTTCGACTTGCCGTCGTAGGACACCGTCGCGTTGACGGTGAAAGGCACGGTCGTACCGCTCGCCGCGCCCGGTGTGATCTTCAGTCCGGTGATGTGCGCTTCCTGGGCGTACGAGGTGAGCAGCGGCTCGGCCTTGGCAGCGTTGTCGGTGAGCGAGGCGGCCACCACCGACTCGCCCTTCTCCCAGGCCGCGAAGAACCGCGAGGTGGTCTCCTTCACCTCCTCGCCGCTGGGCGGCCCGCTCTTCAGTGGCGCCGGCCCGTTCGCGCCCGAGCCGCCGCCGGAGTCGCTGAGCGCGGACACCACGTTGTACGTGCCGTATCCCGCGCCGCCGACCATGACGGCGAACACCGATCCGATGACGGCCGCCTTGGCTCCCTTGCGCATCTGTGGTCCTTCCCCCTTCGTCCCCGTGGTCGGCGCCCCCCGTCCGGCGTTTCTGAACGCGTTCAGGAAGAGGGGCGCGTCTCGCACTGTATGCGGACGGCGGGGGCGCGAAGGACACAGTTACCGGGAAGTTGTCCGACGGAGACCGGGGGCGTGTCCGGAACGGGGATCAACCAGCTGAATCAGACCCACGTGTCCAGCCACATACGTGAACGCCAATCGTCGATGGGGATCGCCGTCCCGGTGTAGAGGGGCCAGAAGAAGATGAAGTTCCACGTGATCAGGAGCACCAGGACGCCCGTCCCCGTCGCCCCGGCCACGCGCCGGGTGTCGCTCGACCCCGGCGCCCCGACGATCGCCCCGATCATCATGGCCACCGCCAGGCACAGGAACGGCACGAAGACCACGGCGTAGAACAGGAAGATCGTGCGCTCCTGGTACATGAACCACGGCAGGTAGCCCGCCACCACGGCGCCCGCGATGGCACCCGCGCGCCAGTCACGGCGGAACGCCCAGCGCCACAGCACGTACAGCAGCGCGAAGCAGGCCGCCCACCACAGCAGCGGCGTGCCCAGCGCCAGCACCTCGCGCGCGCACTTATCGCCCGCGTCCGCCGGACAGCCGTCGACACCCGGCGCGGGCGACTCGTAGAAGTACGACACCGGGCGGCCCAGGACGAGCCAGCTCCACGGGTTCGACTGGTACGTGTGCGGCGAGGTCAGATGGGTGTGGAACTCGTACACCTCGTGCTCGTAGTGCCACAGGCTGCGCCACCAGTCGGGGAACAACCACGCCCAGGAGCCGCCCTTGCCGTCCGTCGCCGCCCAGTTGCGGTAGTAGCCGCCCGAGCCGTCCGCGGGGGAGAGGATCCAGCCCGTCCACGACACGACGTAGGTGGCGAGCGCGACCGGGACCGTCGCCAGGAAGGCGAAGCCGAGGTCGTACTTGAGGACGGCCAGGTACGGGTGGCGCGCGCCGGCCACCTTGCGCGAACCGACGTCCCACGCGAGCGCCATCACGCAGAACGCCGCCATGATGAACAGGGCGTTCCACTTGGTGCCGATCGCCAGGCCGAACATCACGCCCGCCGCCCAGCGCCACGGCCGCCACCCCAGCCGCAGGAAGTCGCCGACGGCGGGGTCCGGGCGGTACCGGCCGTCCGTGCCGGATCGCAGCGCGGCGGCGAGCTTCACGCGCGCGTGGTCGCGATCGAGGATCAGGCAGCCGAACGCGGCGAGCACGAAGAACATCAGCACACCGTCGAGCAGCGAGGTGCGGCTCATCACGAAGTGCAGGCCGTCGACCGCCATTAGCCCACCGGCCAGACATCCCAGGAACGTCGACCGGAACAGCCGGCGTCCGATGCGGCACAGCATCAGCACCGACAGCGTGCCGAGCAGCGCCGTCATGAACCGCCAGCCGAACGGGTCGAAACCGAAGATCAGCTCACCCAGCCCGATGACGTACTTGCCGACCGGCGGATGTACGACATAGGACGCGTCCGACGGGATGGCGATGTGCCCGCCGCTGCTGAGGACGGCATCGTTGGCGTTCTTGTCCCAGTTGACCTCGAACCCGCGGTGGACCAGCGCCCAGGCGTCCTTGGCGTAGTACGTCTCGTCGAATATCACCTTCTCGGGGCTGCCCAGGTTCCAGAACCGGATGACGCCCGCCATCAGCGTGACCAGCAGCGGGCCGCCCCAGCCCGACCAGCGCGTGAACCGGTCGGCCAGCGCCGGGGGCACCCCCAGGGTGTGCCACAGCCGCGGACTGGGCTCCGCGTACGGCGGTACCAGCCGCTCCCGCGCGTCGGCCACCGGGAGACGCCGCGCGGGGGGCCCGAAACGGCGCAGCCGCTGCTGCCACGTCGGCCGCCGGTCGTCGGGCGCCCGGCCCTGCCGGTGGTCCGTGGAATCCAAGGAGGACGCGGTACTGGTCACCGCGCCATCGTAGGGAACCCGTCTGTGTGAGTCCCGTGCCTCGCCCCTGCGAGGATGGAAACGTGACAGTTACGCCCGCAAGCACGCCCGGAATCCTCATCCTCGCCGGCACGCCCATCGGGGACGTCGCCGACGCCCCGCCCCGGCTCGCCGAGGAGCTGGCGGGCGCCGACGTCGTCGCCGCGGAGGACACCCGGCGCCTGCGCCGCCTCACCCAGGCCCTGGGAGTGACGCCCAAGGGGCGCGTGGTCTCCTACTTCGAGGGCAACGAGGCCGCCCGCACCCCCGAACTCGTCGAGGAACTGATCGGCGGCGCGCGCGTGCTGCTCGTCACCGACGCCGGCATGCCGTCGGTCTCCGATCCCGGCTACCGGCTGGTCGCCGCCGCCGTGGAGCGCGACGTCCGGGTGACCGCGGTTCCGGGTCCGTCCGCCGTCCTGACCGCGCTCGCGCTGTCCGGGCTGCCCGTCGACCGGTTCTGCTTCGAGGGGTTCCTGCCGCGGAAGGCGGGTGAGCGGCTCTCACGGCTGCGTGAGGTCGCCGGCGAGCGCCGGACCCTCGTGTACTTCGAGGCCCCGCACCGGCTGGACGACACCCTCGCGGCCATGGCCGAGGTCTTCGGCGCCGACCGCCCGGCCGCCGTCTGTCGCGAGCTGACCAAGACCTACGAGGAAGTACGGCGCGGCCCGCTCGGCGAACTCGCCGAGTGGGCGGCCGAGGGCGTGCGCGGTGAGATCACCGTCGTCGTCTCCGGTGCTCCCGAGCGCGGCCCGGAGCACCTCGACGCGCAGGAGCTCGTCCGCCGGGTACGCGCGCGTGAGGAGGCGGGTGAGCGCCGCAAGGAGGCGATCGCCGCGGTGGCGGCGGACGCCGGTCTGCCGAAGCGCGAGGTGTTCGACGCGGTGGTGGCGGCGAAGCACGCGGCGGGGTGAGGGGCGGGGCGGCCAAGCACGCGGCGGGGTGAAGGGTGCGCGGCGGGTCGGAAGCGCGGCGCGCTGGGCGCCCGGCGTGACGGAGGCGCCGCGAGGTGACGGCGCGGAGCCGGCCCGAAGGCGCACCCCGCGGCGCCAGGGAGCGCCGGACGGCGCTGAAGGAGGTCTGCGCGCCCCTCTCGGGCGCCTTGCGCCCCATGCCGGGGCAAAGGGGCGGCGTGGAAGGCAAAGCGGCCTGACAGCCGCTCGTGCCCTTGGGGCAAGGAACACCCAAATCGGGTCCAACAGTCGACAGACCTGCTGCGTTCACGCCGCTGAGGGCGTCCACTGGAACGCAGGGACGCACCGTCCCTCGTCCAGCGGACAAGAGGAGCTGGCATGAGCGAGATCGCAGACCGGACGGACCTGCGCAGCGGCGCGACGGCCGTCGTCCACGAGTCCTATTCCTTCGCGTGCATGCGCTGCGGCTACGGCTGGGAGCAGTCGTACGAGATAGAGCACCACATGGACGCCGACGACCACGAGTTCGTGCTGTACGTGGCGAACGGCCGCATCGTGCCGTCCCCGCTGAGCCGGCCGGCGTGCGGGAACTGCGACGGCGACGTCGTACGCATCATGCGCGCGGGCCAGGTCGCGTCGGTGCGCGGCGTCAAGCACCGGTCGCACCGGGTGCCCCCGGCCGGTCCGGTCGAGGTGCCCGAGGTGCCGGAGGCCGCCGCGGCCGATTCGAAGGAACGTCACCACTGGCATCTGTCCGATCTCCTGCACCCCTTCCAGCGCCGGGCCAGCTAGCGGGACCCGCATGACGGCGTCCCGGCCCTGGGACGGTCGCGGACCCCGTCCCCGCAGGCCGCGCGGGCACCTTCCGTAGGATCGGGACATGCCTTCGAACGCCGACAAGAACGCGGCCCCACCGCTCCCGGAGCCGCTGCGGGTGCCGGTCGCCGATTCCCACACCCACCTCGACATGCAGTCCGGGACGGTCGAGGAGAGCCTGGCGAAGGCGGCGTCGGTGGGGGTGACGACCGTGGTGCAGGTGGGCTGCGACGTGCGCGGCTCGCGATGGGCGGCCGAGACGGCGGCCGCCCACGCCGCCGTCCACGCGGCAGTCGCCCTGCACCCCAACGAGGCGCCGCGCATCGTCCACGGCGACCCCGACGGCTGGTCCCGGCAGGGCGCACGGGAACCGGGGGGCGCGAAGGCGCTCGACGAGGCGCTCGCCGAGATCGACAGCCTGGCCGCGCTCCCCCAGGTGAAGGGCGTCGGCGAGACCGGCCTGGACTACTTCCGCACCGGCCCGGAGGGCAAGGAGGCGCAGGAGGCGTCATTCCGCGCCCACATCGAGATCGCCAAGCGGCACGGCAAGGCGCTCGTCATCCACGACCGCGACGCCCACGCCGACGTCCTGCGCATCCTCAAGGAGGAAGGCGCACCCGAACGCACCGTCTTCCACTGCTACTCCGGCGACGCCGACATGGCCGAGATCTGCGCCCGCGCCGGCTATTTCATGTCCTTCGCCGGGAACGTCACCTTCAAGAACGCGCAGCACCTGCGCGACGCCGTCGCCGTGGCCCCCCTGGAGCTTCTCCTGGTGGAGACCGACGCCCCCTTCCTCACCCCCGCCCCCCACCGCGGGCGGCCCAACGCCCCGTATCTCGTCCCCGTCACCGTGCGCGCCATGGCCGCCGTGCGCGGCCTCGACGAGGACACCCTCGCGGCCGCCCTCGGAGCCAACACCGCCCGGGCGTTCGCCTACTGACGCACCGCCGCCCGCCGCCCGCCGGCCGTCCCTGCACAACAGTGCGTAGCCGTGCCGCTTTGGAGAGTGACCGTCGAGCCGCTAGGTTCTGGGGGCCCGATCCGGACCGACCTCTGGACCCCGCGGACCCCTGGAGCGTGTCGGCGTGAGCAACCCCTCCCACGCGCGCAGCGCGTACTACGCCCACCACCCGGAGTACGAGCCCTACGGCGGCGCCGAGACCTACGTCGACCTGCACAGCGCGCAGACGGTCGGGCAGGGGCTACAGGGCCGGCAGGGACTGCAGGGCGCGTACGACGACGGCGGTGCGCCCGGCACCTACGGGATGCGCGGGGCGTACGAGGACACCTACCGGCCGGCTTACGAGGCGTTCGCGGCGTACGCCCCCTACGGCACGCACCCGGCGCACGGGTCGCCCGAGTCCGCCGGCTCGGCGCTGCCACGCCAAGTGGCGGACGAGGCGCCCGTCGGGGGCCCGGAGCATCCGGGGGACGCCGGGGGCGCCAGGGACGCCGGGGGCACCGGGGGCGCATGGGGGGAAGGGGTGCAGGCGGGCGCCGCGCACGTCCGGCGCGCGGAGACGGTTGTGGCTCCGGGCGGACCGGGGGCCGCGGGGCGGGCGGTGACCGGCGGCGCACCGCAGGGCAGCGCGCCCGCCAGTACGGGGCGGCGGGCCGCGCGACGGCGCAAGGCACGCTACGCGGAGCGCCCTGACTCGACCGTGCGCCGCCTGCTTCCGCAGGCGCTGGTGGTCGCCTTCCTCGCCGGCGGCACCACCGCCTTCGTCGCCGAGGACAAGGCGATCGAGCTGACCGTCGACGGCAAGCCGCGCACACTGCACACCTTCGCGGACGACGTCACCGAACTGCTGGCGCAGGAAGACGTGAAGGTGGGGGCGCACGACGTGGTGGCGCCCGCCCCCGGCGCCGACCTCAGCAACGGGGACGAGGTCGCCGTCCACTACGGACGCCCCGTGCGCCTCACCCTCGACGGACACCGGCGCGAGCTGTGGACGACGGCGCACACCGTGGAGGCGGCGCTCGAACAGCTCGGTGTGCGCACGGCGGGCGCGTACCTGTCGACGTCGCGCTCCCGGCGGATCGGACGCGAGGGCCTCGCGCTGGACGTCCGGACCGAGCGTTCCCTGACGATCATGGCGGACGGCCGCGCCCGCACGGTGCGCACCAACGCGGCGACGGTCCGCGAGGCGGTCGAGGAGGCCGGAATCATCCTGCGCGGCCAGGACACCACGTCGGTCGCGCCCGGCAGCTTCCCCCGCGACGGGCAGACGGTGACCGTACTGCGGATCACCGGCAGCAAGGAGGTGCGGGAAGAGCCGATCCCCTTCGAGGTACGGCGCATCGAGGACCCGTCGCTGTTCAAGGGAACGGAGGTCGTCGAGCGGGCCGGACAGCCGGGGCTCAGAAGGGAGACCTACGCGGTGCGCACCGTCAACGGTGTCCGGCAGAAGCCCCGGCGGGTGAAGACCGAGGTGGTGCGCGCACCGCGCGCGCGGGTGGTGAAGGTGGGCACCAGGCCGCACCCGCCATCCGTACATGACGCCGACCACCTCGACTGGCGGGGCCTGGCCGCCTGCGAGTCGGGCGGACGGCCCGACGCGGTCGACGCGTCGGGCGCGCACGGCGGGCTCTACCAGCTCGACACCCACACCTGGCACAGCCTGGGCGGCAGCGGACGACCGCAGGACGCCCCGGCGGCCGAGCAGACGTACCGCGCGAAGAAGCTCTACATCCGGCGCGGCGCGAGCCCCTGGCCGCACTGCGGGCAGCGCCTGCACGGCTGAGGCCCTTCTGGCCCGGCACCCTGCGGGAGCCGCCGGAAGGTCCCGGCGGCTCCCGTAGCGGCCCGGAACACATGCGCTGACACCCGCCTGCGTCCGGCCGGCCTCGGCGGCGTCCGGAACTGTCGGTCGGCCCCCGTAGTCTTGTCCCGTGAGCACCAGCCCCACCCACGACGCCCTCCTGGGCCCCGCCGACGTCCGCGAACTGGCGGCGGCCCTCGGCGTGCGTCCCACCAAGCAGCGCGGTCAGAACTTCGTGATCGACGCGAACACGGTCCGCCGGATCGTCCGGACCGCGGAGGTCCGGCCCGACGACGTGGTCGTCGAGGTCGGGCCGGGGCTCGGCTCCCTCACGCTCGCCCTGCTGGAGGTCGCCGACCGGGTCACCGCCGTCGAGATCGACGACGTACTGGCCGCCGCGCTGCCCGCCACGGTCGCCGCGCGGATGCCGCACAGGGCCGACCGCTTCGCGCTCGTGCACTCCGACGCCATGCACGTCACGGAGCTGCCCGGCCCCGCACCGACCGCCCTGGTCGCCAACCTGCCCTACAACGTGGCCGTACCGGTCCTGCTGCACATGCTCGACACCTTCCCCGGTATCGAGCGCACCCTGGTGATGGTGCAGGCGGAGGTCGCCGACCGCCTCGCCGCCGCCCCCGGCTCCAAGGTCTACGGCGTGCCCTCGGTGAAGGCCAACTGGTACGCCGAGGTCAAGCGTGCCGGTGCCATCGGCCGCAACGTCTTCTGGCCCGCCCCGAACGTGGACAGCGGACTGGTGTCCCTGGTCCGCCGCAGGGAGCCGCTCAAGACCACGGCGTCCAAGCAGGAGGTGTTCGCCGTCATCGACGCGGCGTTCGCCCAGCGGCGCAAGACGCTGCGGGCCGCGCTCGCCGGATGGGCGGGTTCCGCGGCCGCCGCCGAGGCGGCGCTGGTCGCCGCCGGGGTGTCCCCGCAGGCACGCGGGGAAGCCCTCACCGTGGAGGAGTTCGCGAGGATCGCGGAACACAAGGAGACCGAGTGACCGTCACCGTGCGCGTGCCAGCCAAGGTCAATGTCCAACTCGCCGTGGGCGCCGCCCGCGCGGACGGCTTCCACGACCTGGCGAACGTCTTCCTCGCGGTCGGCCTCTACGACGAGGTCACCGTCACCCCGGCCGACACCCTGCGCGTCACGTGCGCCGGCCCGGACGCCGACAAGGTCCCCCTGGACCGGACGAACCTCGCCGCGCGAGCGGCCCTCGCACTCGCCGAACGGTACGGCCGCGCACCCGACGTGCACATCCACATCGCCAAGGACATCCCCGTCGCCGGCGGCATGGCGGGCGGCAGCGCGGACGGCGCGGGCGCGCTCCTCGCCTGCGACGCGCTGTGGGGCACACGCGCGTCCCGTGACGAACTCCTCGACATCTGCGCCGAACTCGGCAGCGACGTGCCGTTCAGCCTCGTCGGCGGGGCCGCGCTCGGCACCGGCCGAGGCGAGAAACTGACCGCGCTGGACGTGGGCGGCACCTTCCACTGGGTCTTCGCGTTCGCCCAGCGCGGGCTGTCGACGCCGGCCGTCTTCCGCGAGTTCGACCGGCTCGGCGAGGACACCGACATCCCCGAGCCCGTCGCCTCCCAGCCCCTCATCGACGCCTTGGCCAAGGGCGACCCGGACGCCCTGGCGGCCACCGTCACCAACGACCTCCAGCCCGCCGCGCTCTCCCTCTTCCCCGAACTCGCCGACACCCTCGCCGCGGGCCGCGCGGCCGGGGCGCTCGCGGCGCTCGTGTCGGGATCGGGCCCCACGACCGCCTTCCTCACCCGCGACGCCGATTCGGCGACCCAGGTCGCCGCGGCACTGCACGTGTCCGGCACCTGCCGCAGCGTACGCACGGCGACGGGACCCGCCCAGGGGGCCACGGTCGGCTGACCGCCGGGCCCGGAGTCCGTCGGCGCACGGCCCACACCCTTACGCAGAGTGACCGCACCCTCGCGCACCGCCCGCCACCCCAAGGGCCTACGCTTGAAGGCTGATCGATCCCCCTGCGCAGGAGTGAAATGGCCGTCAACCTGGTCAATGTCGAGAACGTCAGCAAGGTGTACGGCACCCGTGCGCTCCTGGACGGCGTGTCGCTCGGCGTGTCCGAAGGGGACCGGATCGGGGTCGTCGGCCGCAACGGCGACGGCAAGACGACACTGATCCGGATGCTCGCGAAACTGGAGGAGGCCGACTCCGGGCGGGTCACGCACTCCGGCGGAGTGCGGCTGGGCGTGCTCACGCAGCACGACTCCCTCGACCCGGCGGTGACCGTGCGCCACGAGGTCATCCGCGACCTGGCCGACCACGAGTGGGCGGGCAACGCCAAGATCCGCGACGTGCTGACGGGGCTGTTCGGCGGGCTCGACCTGCCCGGGTTCCCCAAGGGGCTGGACACCGTCATCGGACCGCTGTCCGGCGGTGAGCGGCGCCGGATCGCGCTCGCCAAGCTGCTCATCGAGGACCAGGACCTCATCATCCTCGACGAGCCGACCAACCACCTCGACGTCGAGGGCATCTCCTGGCTCGCCCAGCACCTGCGGGCACGGCGCTCGGCGCTGGTGTGCGTCACCCACGACCGGTGGTTCCTCGACCAGGTCTGCACGCGCATGTGGGACGTCCAGCGCGGTCACGTCCACGAATACGAGGGCGGCTACTCCGACTACGTCTTCGCGCGCGCCGAGCGTGAGCGGATCGCCGCGACCGAGGAGGCCAAGCGGCAGAACCTGGTCCGCAAGGAACTGGCCTGGCTGCGCCGCGGCGCTCCCGCGCGCACGTCCAAGCCGCGCTTCCGGGTGGAGGCCGCCAACGAGCTCATCAAGGACGTGCCGCCGCCCCGGGACAGCAGTGAGCTGATGAAGTTCGCGTCCTCCCGGCTCGGCCGGACCGTCTTCGACCTGGAGGACATCACCGTCCAGGCCGGACCGAAGGTGCTGCTCAAGCACGTGACCTGGCACCTCGGCCCCGGCGACCGCATCGGCCTGGTCGGCGTGAACGGCGCCGGCAAGACCTCCCTGCTGCGCGCCATGGCGGAGGCGGCGCGCACCGAGGGCGAGGTGCAGCCCGCCGCCGGGCGCGTCGTCGTCGGCAGGACCGTCAAGCTCGCCTACCTCTCCCAGGAGGTCGCCGAACTCGACCCCACATGGCGGGTCCTGGAAGCCGTTCAGCGGGTGCGGGAGCGCGTCGACCTCGGCAAGGGGCGCGAGATGACCGCCGGTCAGCTGTGCGAGACCTTCGGCTTCACCAAGGAGAAGCAGTGGACGCCGGTGGGTGACCTCTCCGGCGGTGAGCGCCGGCGGCTGCAACTGCTGCGACTGCTGATGGACGAGCCCAACGTGCTCTTCCTCGACGAGCCCACCAACGACCTCGACATCGAGACCCTCACCCAGCTGGAGGACCTCCTCGACGGCTGGCCCGGCTCGATGATCGTGATTTCGCACGACCGGTTCTTCGTCGAGCGCACCACCGACCGGGTCCACGCCCTTCTCGGCGACGGCACGCTGCGGATGCTGCCGCGCGGGATCGACGAGTACCTGGAGCGCCGGCAACGCATGGAGGAAGCGGCGGCGGCGACCGCTCCCGCCGCCGTCAAGCCCGCGACCGAGCGCCCCGAGAAGAGCGCCGCCGACCAGCGCGCCGCCAAGAAGGAACTCCAGAAGATCGAGCGCCAGTTGGACCGCGTCTCCGACAAGGAGTCCAAGCTGCACGCGCAGATCGCCGAGAACGCCACCGACTTCGAGAAGGTCGCGCGACTCGACGCCGAGTTGCGTGAGTTGGCGGGGGAGCGCGAGGAGCTGGAGATGCGCTGGCTGGAACTGGCCGAGGACGCCTGAGGATCGCGGGCCGCGCGGGCGTGTACGACCTCACCCCACGCCCGCGTGCGCACCACCGCTGACGCACCCGCGCACGCCCCCGCCGTACCCGCGCGGTGCCCGTACGCGCAACCACGCCGGCGACCCTACGCACCCGACCGCGCAAACAGCCCCGTACGCCACCGCGCGTTCGGTCGCGTGCGCAACGGCGTGAGCGCCTGTGCCGCGCAACGGGCACGGGTACACGCGCGCCAAGCGGCGCGCACAGCTCTTCGCGCAACGGCGTGAAGGGCCGTGCGCACCACCGCACTTCCCCGGCCACGCCCGCGCGCGGTGGGCGGCGCGTGCGCCGTGTGAAGAGGGCGTGGAGGCGCGTAACGAGGGCATCACGGCCCGGTTCTCCCTTGGGTACAGGGGCGGACGCAGTCCCGTCCCCGCCCGCTCACGGGTGATAGAAAGAGCCGTCTGAGAACTGTCTGAAAACGACTCTGGGTCCTTTGCGAACCTCAGGGCGTGGCTAAAAATCAGTGAACGAGGGGGAAGACGCTGATGACTCAGCCGCCCGACCAGCCGCCGCACCAGGACGGTTTCGGAGCACCACAGGACCAACCGCCCCGAGCGCCGGGCTTCGGGCCGCCCGAGCCGCCGGCCCAGCCCCCTCAGGCACCCCAGCCCCCGCCCGGCCCCGGCCCCGCCGCCGGCTACGGCTACCCGCAGCAGCCGGGCGCGCCGGCGCCCGGAGGCCCCGCGCCCGCCGGCCCGTACGGCACCCCGCCGGCGCCCGGCCCCTACAACGCGCCGCCCACACCTCCCGCGCCCGGCCCCTATGCCGCCCCCCAGCAGGCCGGCCCCTACGGCCCGCCCCAGCAGCCGGGGCCGTACGGGCAGCAGCCCGGCTACGGATACCCGCAGGCAGCCCAGTACCCCGGCGGACCGGGGGCGCCTGGGATGCCCGGTGCGCCGGGGAGCGCGCCCGGCGGCTCGCGCAACCCCTTCAAGGGCCGGCCGGCGCTGGTCGTCGCGGCGGCCGTGGTGGGCCTGGTCCTGGTCGGCGGCACGGTGTTCGCGGTGACGCGCGGCGGCGATGACGACGGCAAGAAGCCCGTCGCCGAGAAGAGCGACGACGGCAAGCCCTCCGCTTCCGACCTGCCGGTCAACCCCGGCGACGGCAGCGGCGACGGCGGCGACCCGGAGAACTTCAACGACGGCCGCAAGGCCGGTGAGGCCCGGGTGCTCTGGTACAAGGAGGCCCCCGACGCGCCGGGTTCCGGCGCCGAGGCCCCCGGCATGTGGGTCACGGACAAGACCGCGGTCAAGGCGGCCTACAAGGAGCTCGTCGGCTACAACGTCGCTGACGGCAAGCCGACCTGGGAAACCCTCACCTTCCCGCAGGAGATCTGCGCGGTCACCCCGCAGAAGACAGCCGACGACAAGATCGTCATCGCCTACATGAGCGGCACCAGCAGTCGTGCCGAGTGCAACAAGCTCCAGCAGGTCGATCTCAACACCGGTGCCAAGGGCTGGACCGCCGAGGTGGCGGACGGCGCGCTGTTCGACAGCACCAGCAGCATCTCCCTCTCCGTGACCGGCAACACGCTGATGGTGGGCCGTTCCCAGTCCGGGACGGCGTACGACGTGCGCACCGGGAAGAAGTTGTACGACAAGAAGAGGTACGGCTCGGCGTGCTTCCCGGACGGGTTCGCGGGGGGCAGCCGGCTGATCGTCGTGTCGTCCTGTGATGCGACCAAGGCCACCGAACACGACGAGATGCAGGAGCTCGACCCGGCCAGCGGCAAGGTCAAGTGGACCTGGAAGATCGACAAGGGGTGGGAGGTCCAGCACACCTTCTCCGTCGACCCGCTGGTCGTCCTCAGCACCAACGACGAGAAGAACAGCTGGAACATCTCCACCCTGAACCCCAACGGCACGATCCGCTCGCAGGTCGGTGTCAACGAGCAGTTCGCGCCCGACTGCGGCGGCTGGGGGTCCTTCCTGCAGCGCGACCTGACGGGTTGCACGGGCGCGGTGGCCGACGCCGGCACCCTGTACCTGCCGACCAAGGCGACCACCGGCCCGAACGAGGTCGTCGCGATCGACCTCGCCAACGGCAAGGAGAAGTGGCGGGTGGACTCCCCGGGGGACGCGACGATGCTGCCGCTGAAGGTCGAGGGCGGCAACCTCGTGTCGTACGTGGAGGCGACCTACGAAGCGCCAGGCCAGGTGGTGTCGGTTCCGATCGCCGGGAGTGGCCACACGCCCGCCAAGCTGCTGCAACTCCCCGAGAGCACGAGCGAGATCGAGCGGGACTTCTTCCGCCGGGACCTCGACTGGGCCGACGGACGGTTCTACATCTCCACCGGCTCGCTGGACGGCGACGACGACGAGAAGGAGAAGCTGATGCTCGCCTACGGCAAGTGAGCCGGGGCGAACCGGGGCGGCCGAGCCGGGTCGCCCCGTACCGCGTCCGCTCGCCCCGTACCGCCGCCGTCCGTCGACGCACCGTTCGTACGAGCTCCTGGCTCAGCACCCTTCCGAGGTACCCACACGATGACCACGTCCCCGCCGCCCCACCAGCCTCCGCAGGGCTCCGGCCCCGGCACGCCCGAGGACCAGCCCCCGCAGAACCCGCCGCAGACTCCTCCGGCGCCCCCGATGCCCCCGTCGGCCCCCGCCGCCCCGGGCGCTCCTGACCTCACCAAGGCCCCCGACCCGGGCTACGGCTACCCCCAGGCACCCCAGCCATCCCAAGCACCCCAGCCACCCCACCCCGCACAGAGCCAGCCCCAGCAAGGCCAGCAGGGCCGGCCCCCGCAGCAGCCGGATCCGTACTCCCCGTTCCCGCAGCAGCCGCCCGCCCCGAGCGGCCCGTACGCCGCCCAGCCCGGCCACGGCTACGGCTACCCGGCCGCCCAGCCCGGCTACGGCTACCCGGTTTCGCCCGGCGCCCACCCCACGCCGTCCCCCCAGCCGGGCTACGGCTATCCGGGTCAGCCGGGTCAGCCGGGTCAGCCGACCGTCCCCTTCCAGGCTCAGCCGCCGGCCGGGTCCGCCCCAGGGGGCGGCGGCAGTTCCAGGGCGCCGCTGTACATCATCGTGGCGGCGGTCGTCGCCATCGCGTTGATCATCGGCGGCGGCATCTGGTACTCCTCGTCCACCGGCGACGACGGAAAGAAGAACCAGAGCTCCGGTGGCACGGGCGGCGACAACGGCAAGGGCGACGGCGGCACGTCGGGCAGCGCGGGCACCTCGGGCTCCGAGAAGGTGCCGTCCGACCCGGCGTCCAAGGTCCTCTTCCAGCTGCCGATGCCGGCCGTCGGCAAGGACGACACCATCGCCGTGGACGGCTCCTGGCTGACCGACAAGGCGTACGTCAAGAGCGGGGTCGCCGAGGTCGTCGCCTACGACCGCGACACCGGCGCCAAGCTGTGGACGATCAAGCTGCCCGGCCCGGTGTGCGAGGCCACCCCGCACATCACCAAGGACTTCAGGACGGCGATCGTCTACGAGCCGTCGATGCCCGCGAAGAACCGTTCGGCCGGCTGCAGCCAGGTCGCGGCGCTCGACCTCGCCGCGGGCAAGAAGCTGTGGAACAAGACGGTCAACTCCGGCGACTACCCGATCAACTTCGACAATGTGACGGTCAGCGCCAACACTGTCGCGGTCGGCAGCACCGACGGCGGCGCCGCCTTCGACATCGCCTCCGGCAAGGTGCTGTGGCAGCCGAAGACGTCCGACACCTGCTACGACGCCGGCTACGGCGGCGGCGCCAAGCTGGTCGCGGTGCGCAAGTGCGGCAGCTACGACGCGCGCCAGCTGCACATCCAGACCATCGACCCGGCCTCCGGGCAGGTGCAGTCCGAGTACAAGATGACCCAGGACATCGAGTACGCGAGTGTGGTCTCGACCGACCCGCTGGTCGTGGCCGCCGACGTCGGTGACAGCGCCGGTGACGGCAGCGGCATCTCGGACTTCTTCTCCATCGACAACAGGACCGGTCAGCTGCGCACCCGGATCTCGGCACCGGGCGACCAGTTCGCGGCCGACTGCGACAGCATCAGCCGGGTCGAGGACTGCACCGGTATCGCCGTGGGCGGCGACCGGCTGTACCTGCCGACCGAGGAGCACGACTCCTCTGGCGACCACGGCCGCAGCAACGAGGTCATCGCCTTCGACCTGGCCACCGGCAAGCAGACCGGCCAGCGGGCCGACTCGGGCGACGGCTGGACCATCACGCCGCTGCGGATGGACGGCGGCAACGTGATCGCGTACCTGGAGCCGCCGTACGACAAGGGCGGCCGGGTGGTCAGCATCGACGGCGGCTCGTTCAAGACGACCACGCTGATGCAGAACCCGGACACCGAGGCGGTGCGGGACATGGAGTCGGACTTCTCCCCCGAGTACGACGAGGTGCTGTACGCCGACGGTCGCCTGTACCTGGCCGAGGTGTACGCGGACGCGCCGCTGCGCGAGGGCGACAAGAAGTACCTGGCACTCGCCTTCGGCCGCAGCGGCTGATCCTCGACTGCGGCCGATCGCGAACGTGACTGTCAGAGCGGTTGCCGAGCATCTGCGGTGATCGGCAACCGTTCAGACAGATGCCTCAAGCGGCCGATTCAAGTGGTTGTTTCGGCCGCGAATGCGAAGAATGCCAAAAAGTCCGTCGATCCGGGGCAGTTCTCACCAGTAGGGGAAGCGCGACGTCGAACAAGCGTGTAGCTTCCGGGGTCATGAAAGGGCGGGGTGCCTGGGGGGCAGCCCGCGCCCTTGTGTGTCCGTGTCCGTAGTGGGCATCCATGGGGGGACTGGGGGGTTGCTCGATGGGAGTGCGGCTCATGGTGGTCGACGACCACCGGTTGCTCGCGGAGGCACTGGCCTCGGCGCTGAAGCTGCGGGGGCACCGGGTGCTCGCCGCCGCCGCGCCCGCCGCAGGCGCGGCGGACCTGGTGATCACCCGGGCACCGGAGGTGTGTCTGCTGGGGACGGCGACACCGGCCGAGCCGGGGGTCTTTGATCCGGTGCTGCGGATCAAGCGGGAGCGGCCGCAGGTGGCGGTGCTGGTGCTGGGGCCGGTGCCGAGCCCGCGCGGCATCGCGGCGGCGTTCGCCGCGGGGGCCTCCGGGTACGTGCGGCACGACGAGCGCATAGAGGGCGTCGAGCGGGCGATCATGAAGGCGCGGGCGGGCGAGGCGGCCGTGGCGCCGCAGCTTCTGCAGGGTGCCTTCGCGGAACTGCTCAACCCCGCTGCCCAGCCCGACGACGAGGGGCAGCGGCTGTTGCAGATGCTCACCCCGCGCGAGGTCGAGGTACTGGTACGGGTGGCCGACGGTGAGGACACGCGGCTGATCGCCGCCGGGATGGGCATCGCCCCGTCCACCGCGCGCACCCATGTCCAGCGTGTCCTGATGAAGCTCGGCGTCGGTTCCCGCCTGGAGGCGGCTGCCCTGGCCGCCAGGACGGGCCTCCTGGATCGCGCGGGGCCCTACCCGCGCGTACCGCAGCAACGGGAACCGTGAGCTCGGGGCGCATCCCCCGCGCACCCGGCGTACGCCCGGGGAACGCGCCCCCTGAGGTCGAAGGCACGCCGCACCCGCCCTCGCGGCCGACGGCGACGCACGCACGCCGCACCCGCGCGGACATCGGACGCACGCCCCCCGCCGCGCCCCCGATGGCGGACGCACGCCCTCGCGCCGCCGACCGTGGACGCACGCCCCCCGCGCCCCCGGCGACGGACGCACGCCCCCCGCGCCGACGACGGGCGCACGCCGGCCGGGCGAGCCCCCTACTCCAATGGCGCCCCCCGGCCTCCTTCGCCCTCACCTTCTCCTTCTCCCTCACCTTCGCCCGGCAGCGGCGGGGCGGGCGGAGCCGTCGGGCGGAGTTTGAGCCAGATCAGGAAGAAGAGGCCCAGAGCCAGCATGCCCAGGCCGGTCCAGAGGTTGATGTTGACGCCCTGGGCCTTGTCGATGGCCGCGTCGTCGTCCGTGAGGCCGGTGATGGTCACGATCAGGCCGTAGAGGACGAACAGGCCGCCGATGATCCGCCGCAGGTCGAAGATGCTGGCGGCGGTCGCCGACTTGCCCTCCAGGTCGGTGACCTCGCGTTGGACGTCGTCGTCGGAGTAGTGGCCGCGGGGGTGTCGGGGTTCGGTCATGTCTGTGGTCCCTCTTCTCTGCCTTGTCTTCCCGCTGTTCCCGCTCTTACCGCCGTTTTCGCGGTTTTCTCGTCTGCTCGCTTTCCTGCCTGTGTGTCCGTTTCATCGTTGTGGCCGTTGTGGCCGTTGTGGCCGTTGTGGCTGGTCTGGCCGTCTGGCCGGTGCGGCCGGTGCGGCCAGGCCGCAGTCGGCGTCAGAACGAGAACGGGATGTAGCAGGCGGCCGCCAGGATCACCGCGCCCCAGCCGAGCAGCGCGGGCCGGCGGTACCAGGCGTCGTCGCCCTCGGCGGGCGGCTCGGCCATGCCGGGGGAGCGCGTGCCGTAGACCAGCCCCTGGAGTTCCTTGGCCGGCTTCGGGGCGGTGAACAGCGACACCGCCACCATCACCACGGCGCCGGCGACGAAGCCCGCGATGGCCGACACGAAGTTGGCGCCCTGGTCGGTGGGGATGGAGATGACGTCCTGCTTGTAGAGGACGAAGTAGTTGACCATCGCGGCCGTGGTGCCGGCCAGCAGCCCCCAGAAGCCCGACTTCATGGACGCCCGCCTCCAGAACATGCCGATGATGAAGACGACGAACATCGGCACGTTGAAGAAACTGAACAGCGTCTGCAGGTAGCTCATGATGTTAGAGAACGACGAGGCCAGGAAGGCCGTGCCGATGGACGCGAGGACGCCGAGCGCGGTGATCAGCCGGCCGAACCGCACGTAGTAGCCGTCCTCCCGGCCGACGACCACGTAGCGCGACCAGATGTCGTTGGTGAACACCGTGTTGAAGGAGGACACGTTGGCCGCCATACCCGCCATGAAGGCGGCCAGCAGGCCGGTCACGGCGATGCCGAGCACACCGTTGGGCAACAGCCGGGACATGAGGTACGGGATCGCGTCGTTGTACTGGTAGCCGGAGTCGGCGGTACCGAAGCCGGGGATCAGGGCGGCGGCCACCAGCCCGGGGATCATCACCAGGAAGACGATGAAGATCTTCGGGTAGGCGGCGATGAGCGGGGTGCGCTGGGCCGCCGAGAGGTTCTTCGCCGACAGGGCGCGCTGCACCTCGGCGAAGTTGGTCGTCCAGTAGCCGAAGGAGAGCACGAAGCCGAGTCCGAGCACGATCGTCAGCCAGTTGGCGCCGAGCGGGTTGGTGCTGCCGATGCCGGTGCCGCCCCAGGCGCTGACGAAGTTGTCGCCGTGCTCCGCGGTCAGCCGGTCGGTCAGGCCGCCCCAGCCGCCGACCCGCTTCAGGCTGAGCGCGACGATGGGGATGAGGGCCGCGAGGATCACGAAGAACTGCAGGACCTCGTTGTAGATGGCCGAGGACAGGCCGCCGAGCGTGATGTACGCGAGGACGAAGAAGCCGGCGACCACGATGGCCACCCACTGCGGCCAGCCGAGCAGCGCCTCCACGACGATGGCCAGGGCGTACAGGTTCACCCCGGCGATGAGGATCGCGGCGAACGCGAAGAGCAGGGAGCTGAGCAGGTGGGCGCCCCGGTCGAAGCGCAGCAGCAGGAACTCCGGCACCGAGCGGACCTTGCTGCCGTAGTAGAAGGGCATCATCACCAGGCCGAGGAAGACCATGGCCGGGATGGCACCGATCCAGTACCAGTGCACGGTGTACGCGCCGTACTGGGCGCTGTTGGCGGCCATGCCGAGGATCTCGGTGGCGGCCAGGTTGGCCGAGATGAAGGCGAGACCGGTGATCCAGGCGGGCAGGGAACGGCCGGAGAGGAAGAAGTCGAGGCTGGTCTTCACCGATCTGCGGGCGGCGAAGCCGATGCCCAGGACGACGACGAAGTAGATGCCGAGGATCGTGTAGTCGAGTGCGTTGGTGGGGAGACGCAGCTCGGCCGCGAGAGGAACCGTCGCTGAGGGGGTGTGCATCCAGACCTCACCTACTGGTGGTGTGCTTTGTGCGATTGTGATGGTTGCCCTTGGGGGAGAATGTGGTTTGATGTGTTCGGTTCTGTTTGAAGCATTGCCTGGTGTACGGATGGAGAGTCGCGGTGAAAAAAACCTCGACCCGCTTGGCCGACGATCGAGAACTCATCTACTACGACCTGCGGGACGACACGGTGCGCGACGCGGTCGACCGCCGCCCGCTGGAGCGCACGGTCACCACGGCCGAGGTGCGCCACGACCCGCTGCTCGGCGACGCGGTTGCCATCGCCTCGCACCGGCAGGGCCGCACCTACCACCCGCCCGCGGACGAGTGTCCGCTGTGCCCCTCGCAGGGCGGGCGGCTGAGCGAGATCCCGGACTCCTCGTACGACGTCGTGGTCTTCGAGAACCGTTTCCCCTCGCTGGCCGGCGACTCCGGCCGCTGCGAGGTGGTGTGCTTCACCTCCGACCACAGCGCGTCCTTCGCCGGCCTCGACGAGGAGCAGGCGCGGCTGGTCCTGGACGCGTGGACCGACCGGACCTCCGAACTGTCGCATCTGCCCTCCGTGGAACAGGTGTTCTGCTTCGAGAACCGTGGTGCCGAGATCGGCGTGACCTTGGGTCACCCGCACGGGCAGATCTACGCGTACCCCTTCACCACGCCCCGCACCGCCTTGATGCTGAGCCAACTGGCGGCGCACAAGGACGCCACGGGCGGGGAGAACCTCTTCGACGCCGTCGTGAAGCGGGAACTCGCGGACGAACGAGTCGTCCTGGAGGGTGATCACTGGGTGGCCTTCGTGCCGTACGCCGCGCACTGGCCGTACGAGGTCCACCTGTACCCCAAGCGCCGCGTGCCCGACCTGCTGGGGCTCGACGAGGCGGCGCGCGCCGAATTCCCCAGGGTCTACCTGGAACTCTTGCGGCGCTTCGACCGTATCTTCGGTGAGGGGGAACCGCCGACGCCGTACATCGCCGCCTGGCACCAGGCGCCGTTCGGCAAACTGGAGCACTTCGAGGGCGTCAACCGCGACGACTTCGCGCTGCATCTGGAGCTTTTCACCGTCCGCCGCACTTCCGGCAAGCTGAAGTTCCTCGCGGGTTCCGAATCCGGCATGAGCGTGTTCATCAACGACATCCGGCCGGAAACCGCGGCCGAGCGATTGCGAGAGGTAGCGAGTTGATGAAGTACCTGGTGACGGGCGGCGCCGGATATGTCGGCAGCGTCGTGGCCCAGCATCTGCTGGAGGCGGGCCACGAGGCCGTCGTCCTGGACAACCTCTCCACCGGCTTCCGCGAGGGCGTGCCCGCCGGTGCCACCTTCATCGAGGGCGACATCCGCGACGCCGCCAAATGGCTCGACCCGTCCTTCGACGGCGTCCTGCACTTCGCCGCCTTCTCCCAGGTCGGCGAGTCGGTCGTGAAGCCCGAGAAGTACTGGGACAACAACGTCGGCGGCACCATGGCCCTGCTCGCCGCCATGCGCGAGTCGGGCGTGCGCACGCTCGTGTTCTCCTCCACCGCGGCCACCTACGGCGAACCCAAGCGGATCCCGATCGTCGAGACGGCGCCGACCTCCCCGACCAACCCGTACGGCGCCTCCAAGCTCGCCGTCGACCACATGATCACCGGTGAGGCGAAGGCCCACGGCCTCGGCGCGGTCTCCCTGCGCTACTTCAACGTCGCCGGCGCCTACGGGGCGCAGGGCGAACGGCACGACCCCGAGTCGCACCTCATCCCGCTGGTTCTCCAGGTCGCCCAGGGCCGCCGCGAGGCCATCTCGGTCTACGGCGACGACTACCCGACCCCCGACGGCACCTGTGTGCGCGACTACATCCACGTCGCGGACCTGGCCGAGGCCCACCTGCTGGCGCTGCGGGCGGCGCGGCCGGGCGAGCACCTGATCTGCAACCTCGGCAACGGCAACGGCTTCTCCGTGCGCGAGGTCATCGAGACCGTCCGCACGGTCACCGGCCACCCGATCCCCGAGGTGGTCGCGCCCCGGCGCGGCGGCGACCCGGCGGTGCTGGTGGCCTCCGCCGAAGCCGCCCGCGAGAAGCTGGGCTGGCAGCCGTCCCGCGCGGATCTCGCCGGTATCGTCGCGGACGCCTGGGAGTTCGCGCAGCACATCGCAAGGGAGCAGTAGTGGGGGCACAGCAGGTACGGGACGCCTTCGTCGAGCTGTACGGGGCCGAGCCCGAGGGCGTCTGGGCGGCGCCCGGACGCGTCAACCTCATCGGTGAGCACACCGACTACAACGACGGCTTCGTGATGCCCTTCGCGCTGCCGCACACCGCGATCGCCGCCGTCTCCCGGCGCACGGACGGGCGGCTGCGCCTGCACTCCGCGGACGTCGAGGGCGGTGTCGTCGAGCTGCACGCGGACGACCTGGCCCCCGAGTCGGACCGGAACTGGACCGCGTACCCGGCGGGCGTGGTGTGGGCGCTGCGCGAGGCGGGCCACCCGGTGACCGGCGCCGACATCCACCTGGCGTCGACCGTCCCGGCCGGCGCCGGACTGTCCTCGTCGGCGGCGCTGGAGGTCGTGGTGGCGCTCGCCCTGGACGACCTGTTCGGCCTCGGCCTGAAGGGCTGGCAGCTGGCCCGGCTGTGCCAGCGCGCGGAGAACGTCTACGTCGGCGCCCCGGTCGGCATCATGGACCAGACCGCCTCGGCGTGCTGTCTGGAGGGCCACGCGCTCTTCCTCGACACCCGCGACCTGTCCCAGCGGCAGATCCCCTTCGACCTCGCCGCCGAGGGCCTGCGGCTGCTGGTCGTCGACACCCGGGTCGAGCACTCCCACAGCGAGGGCGAGTACGGCAGGCGGCGCGCGGGCTGCGAGAAGGGCGCCGCCCTGCTCGGCGTGGACGCTCTGCGCGACATCCCGTACGCCGACCTGGACTCGGCGCTCGCCCGCCTCGGCGACGACGAGGTGCGCCGGCTGGTGCGCCACGTGGTCACGGAGGACGAACGGGTCGAGCGGATCGTCTCCCTGCTGGAGTCCGGCGAGACCCGCGCCATCGGTCCGGTCCTCGTCGAGGGTCACGCCTCGCTGCGCGACGACTTCCGCATCTCCTGCCCCGAGCTGGACCTCGTCGTCGACACCGCCCTGAAGACCGGCGCCCTCGGCGCCCGCATGACCGGCGGCGGATTCGGCGGCTCGGCCATCGTCCTGGCGGAGGCGTCCGACGTCGACACCCTCACCAAGGCGGTCGAAGAGGCGTTCGCCCACGCCGGCTTCACGGCCCCGCGCGTCTTCGAGGCCGTCCCGGCCCCGGGGGCCCGGCGGCTGGCCTGAACGGCCCCGCCGGGCGCGGCTGAAGACGTTTCGTCAGCGTGTACTCCGTCAGCCCCGGCGGGTAGTCCTCGATGACGCAGACCACCTCGTAGCCCAGACGGGTGTAGAAGCCGGGGGCCTGGAAGTCCCAGGTCTCCAGGCGGGCCCGGTGGCAGCCGCGGGCGGCGGCGACGTTCTCGGCCTCGGTGAGCAGGCGGGTGCCGAGGCCGTGGCCGCGGTGGCGGTCGGCGACCCAGAGGTAGGTGACGTGCAGCCAGGTGGTCCAGGTGTGTCCCACCAGACCGCCGATCAGGTCGTCCGTCTCGTCCAGGACCCACACGTGCAGCGGGGCCTCCCGTTCCGTCGGGGTGCCGCGCAGGGCACGCAGGACGGGGGAGGCCGCCGTGTTGGTGTCGCGGAGCCGGGAGCGCAGCAGATCACGCCTGGCTCTGTCGACTTCTGTCTCAAGACGAAACATGCGCCTCACCATAAACGCGCGGGACGGCCAGTTCTGCAAATCCCCTTCCCCCGTGAGCCCGCGGCCCTACCCTGTGAACAGCACCGGTGGGGGCCGGTGCCGATCAGGGGGCGAGACAGTCGGATACGGCGCCCGCGCCGGGGGTGGCGACTGCGGTACGGCGGCGGCCGTGCGGCGCGCGCCGTCCCCGGGCGCCGTATCCGCGCCCGTCGTCGTCCCCGCTCACCGGACCTTGGGTATCCCCTGCTCCGTGATGGAGCTCGGGGAAGGGGGTTACGTGGTTCGCATCCGAGTCCTGGTCGTCGACGACCACCGTATCTTCGCCGAGTCGCTCGCCGCCGCGCTGGCCGCCGAGCCCGACGTCGAGGTCTGCGCCGCCGGCAGCGGCCCGGCCGCGCTGCGCAGCCTGGAGCGCGCGGCCGCCGAGGCGCGCCGGTTCGACGTGGTGCTGGTCGACGCCGACCTGGGCGGCCAGGTGCCGGGACCGCGGCCCGCCGTGGCCGTGCGGGAGGCCGCCGAGGACGGGCTGGTCGACGGGATCTCCCTCGTCGCCGGGGTGCGCGCCGCGCATCCCCACGTCCGGCTCGTGGTGCTCGCCGAGAGGGACGATCCGCGGCGCGCGGCGCTCGCCCTGCAGGCGGGGGCGTCCGGCTGGGTGGCCAAGGACTGCTCGCTGTCGCGGCTGCTCACCGTCGTCCGGGGGGTGCTGCGCGAGGAGACCCACCTGCCGCCGGCGCTGCTCACCGGCGTGCTGCGCGAACTCACCGCCGCCCGCAAGCACCGCACGGAGAGCGAGCGGCTGGTGGAGTCCCTCACCCCGCGCGAGCGGGAGGTGCTGCGCTGCATGGTCGCGGGCCTCGGCCGCAAGGCCGTCGCCGAGCGGCTGTTCCTCTCCCCGCACACCGTCCGCACCCACATGCAGAACGTCCTCGGCAAGCTGGGCGTCCACTCCACCCTCGCCGCCGTCGCCCTGGCCCGCCGGGCGGGCGTGGGGCCGGTCGACCTGGAACCCGCCGGACGGCTCCGGCAGAAGGAGACCCACAGCGCCTGACCGTCCCGGCGTGGCACGGCTCGCGCGCGGTGCGGTGAGAGTGCGGTGCCGGGCGACGCGGCGGATTCCGTCGGAGGGGCCACGGGGCCACGGGCCGCGGTGCCACGGACATCCGCCGGACGGGCCCGCCCTAGCCCGGGATGTTGTCGAACGGGGCGGTCAGCTGGCGCAGCAGCGCGGCCAGGTCGGCGCGCTGGGCGTGGGACAGCTCGGCCAGGATGGCGCGCTCCTGGTCCAGCAGGCCGGCCAGCGCCTGGTCGGCGCGGTCGCGGCCCTCCGCCGTGAGCCGCACCAGCACCCCGCGCCGGTCGCTCGGGTCCGGCAGCCGCTCCACCAGGCCCTTCTTGGCGAGCCGGTCGATACGGTTCGTCATCGTGCCCGACGTGACCAGCGTCTGGGTCAGCAGCTGGCCCGGGGAGAGCTGGTACGGCGCTCCGGCGCGCCGCAGCGCGGTCAGGACGTCGAACTCCCACGGCTCCAGCTGGTGTTCGGAGAACGCCAGGCGGCGCGCACGGTCGAGGTGCCGGGCCAGCCGGCTCACCCGGCTGAGCACCTCCAGCGGTTCCACGTCGAGGTCCGGGCGCTCTCGGCGCCACGCCGCGACCAGCCGATCGACCTCGTCCTCCATGCGATCAGTGTAGTGGTTGTGTCGACGTGAAGTCTCTTGATGTCGAGTCTCTTGACATCAAGCTAAATCGGGGTGAGGCTGCTCCCATGACCACACCCGCCTGGGACCCGGCCCAGTACCTCCGTCACGCCGGCCACCGTGCCCGCCCCTTCACCGACCTCCTCGCCCGGGTCCCCGACCTGCCCGGTGCCCCGCCCCGCATCGCCGACCTCGGCTGCGGTCCCGGCAACGTCACGGCACTCCTCGCCGTCCGCTGGCCCGCCGCGCACATCACCGGTCACGACAACTCCGCGGAGATGCTCGACCGGGCCCACGTCGAACATGCCGGTCCCACCACCGGCGGCGGCCGCCTGGAGTTCACCCGCGCCGACGTCCGCACCTGGGTGCCCGACCGGCCGTACGACCTGATCGTCAGCAACGCCACCCTGCAGTGGGTGCCCGGGCACACCGGACGCTTCCCCGCCTGGATCGAGGCGCTCGCCCCCGGCGGCACCCTCGCCTTCCAGGTCCCCGGCAACTTCGACGCCCCGAGCCACCGCCTGATGCGCGACCTCGCCCGCCGGTACGGCGTCGCCGAAGTCCTGCGTCACGACGACGCCGTCCTGGACCCCGCGGCCTATCTGGCCGCCCTGACCGGCCTGGGCTGCTCGGTGGACGCGTGGGAGACGACGTACGTCCACCTGCTGCCCGGTGACGACCCGGTGCTGGACTGGGTGCGGGGCACCGGACTGCGGCCCGTTCTCGCCGCTCTCGCCGACGATCCGCCCGCCCGCGATGCCTTCCTCGCCGACTACCGTGCCGCCCTGCGCGCGGCCTACCCGGCCGGCCCGAACGGCACCCCCTTCCCGTTCCGCCGCGTCTTCGCGGTGGCCCACAAGACCGCTGCCCCGCAGGAGAACCGATCATGATCAGCGCCGTCGACCACGTCCAGCTCGCCGCCCCGCCCGGCTCGGAGGACCAGCTGCGCGCCTACTACACCGGTGTCCTCGGCATGACGGAGATCCCCAAGCCCCCGGTGCTCGCCGCCCGCGGCGGCTGCTGGTTCCAGGCCGGCCCGGTCCAGCTGCACCTCGGCGTCGAGGCCGACTTCCGGCCCGCGAAGAAGGCCCACCCGGGGCTGCGGGTCACCGGCATCGCCGCCTACGCGGCCCGGCTGCAAGGCGGGGGAGCGACGGTCGAGTGGGACGACAACCTGCCCGGCCACCGCCGCTTCTACTCCTGGGACCCGGTCGGCAACCGCCTGGAGTTCCTGGAACCGGACGGCACCGGCGTATGAACGTCCCCGGAGCGGGCACCCGCCGCGGTGTGCGACGGGGGCCGCCGACGGGGCAGGACGGCGGGACGGCGCAACGGCAGAACACAGGGAGTGAGCACCATGGCGCACGAACAGAAGGCCAAGGCGAAGAAGGAACAGGCCAAGGGCAGGGTCAAGGAAGCGGCCGGACGGGCCATGGGCAACGAGTCCATGGAGGCGAAGGGCCGCGCCGAGCAGGTCAAGGGCGACGCCCGCCAGGCCAAGGAGAAGGCCAAGGACGCAGGCAGGCACTGAACCGGCTGCCCTCCGGCTGGCACGGCGCCCTCCCGGGCCCGTGTCAGCCGCATGATCGGTGTTCGATCAGCTCTTGCGGTGTCCTATCAGACGCGGCTTGGGCTCCAGCCCGTCCAGCCCGTGCCACGCCAGGTTCACCAGATGCGCCGCCACCTCCGCCTTCTTCGGCCGGCGCACGTCCAGCCACCACTGTCCGGTCAGCGCCACCATCCCGACCAGCGCCTGCGCGTACAGCGGTGCCAGCTTCGGGTCGAAGCCGCGGCTCTTGAACTCCTTGCCGAGGATGTCCTCCACCTGGGTGGCGATGTCGGAGATCAGCGAGGCGAAGGAGCCCGTCGACTGGGGGATCGGCGAGTCACGCACCAGGATGCGGAACCCGTCCGTGTACTCCTCGATGTAGTCCAGCAGCGCGAACGCCGCCTGTTCGAGCAGCTCACGCGGGTGGCCGGCGGTCAGTGAACCGGTCACCATGTCCAGCAGCCGCCGCATCTCGCGGTCCACGACGACCGCGTACAGGCCCTCCTTGCCGCCGAAGTGCTCGTACACCACCGGCTTGGACACCCCGGCCTTCGCCGCGATCTCCTCCACCGACGTGCCCTCGAAACCCTTCGCCGCGAAGAGGGTGCGCCCGATCTCCAGCAGCTGCTGGCGCCGCTCCGCACCGGTCATCCGGGTACGGCGCGCACGCCGCGGCTTCTCGTTGCTCGGGGTGCTGCTGGGATCGGTCGCCACGGCGTCCATCATGCCGCTTCGGCGCCGACCTTCCCGCGCCGGGAGCCGTCCTCACCGCCGGTCCGGCGCGAATCGATACGCGAGCGTGACGGCCAGCGCACGTCGTACGCCCAGCCCAGCCGCTCGAACCAGCGGATCAGCCGCGCCGAGGAGTCCAGCTGGCCCCGCTCCACACCGTGGCGCGCGGACGTCGGGTCGGCGTGGTGCAGGTTGTGCCAGGACTCGCCGCACGACAGCACGGCCAGCCACCACACGTTGCCCGAACGGTCCCGCGACTTGAACGGCCGCTTGCCGACCGCGTGACAGATCGAGTTGATCGACCAGGTGACGTGGTGCAGCAGCGCCACGCGCACCATCGAACCCCAGAAGAACGCGGTGAACGCGCCCCACCAGGACATCGTCACCAGCCCGCCGATCAGCGGCGGCAGCAGCAGCGACACCGCCGTCCACAGCACGAACTGGCGGGAGACGGCCCGGATCGCGCCGTCCTTGACCAGATCCGGCGCGAACTTGTCCTGCGGCGTCTGCTCCTCGTCGAACATCCAGGCGATGTGCGCCCACCACAGCCCCTTCAGCAGGGCCGGGATGGTCTCGCCGTACTTCCACGGCGAGTGCGGGTCGCCCTCCGCGTCGGAGAACTTGTGGTGCCTGCGGTGGTCGGCCACCCAGCGCACCAGGGGTCCCTCCACCGCCATCGACCCCATGATCGCCAGCGCGATCCGCAGGGGCCGCTTGGCCTTGAACGAACCGTGGGTGAAGTAGCGGTGGAAACCGATCGTGATGCCGTGGCAGCCGAGGTAGTAGAAGAAGACCAGCAGGCCGAGGTCCAGCCAGCTCACCCCCCAGCCCCACGCCAGCGGCACGGCGGCCAGCAGCGCGAGGAACGGAACGGTGATGAAGAGCAGAAGGGCGATCTGCTCGATCGAACGCTTCTGCTCACCGCCGAGCGTGGCGGGAGCCGCTGGAGAGCCGTCGGCCGCCTCCGGGGCGTCATCGATCACATCGGAACTCGTGGTCATGGGCGTCCCCTGTGGGGTTCGAGGGTAGAGACAGGTGCCGAACGGGCGGAACCGCCCGTACTTCCTACGGTTCCGTAACCTACGGCATCGTAAGTATCGCAGTGCGTTGCCCCGCGGCAAGAGCCCGTCCGACCGCGCGTCCGAGCCGCCACCTATCCTGGTGTCGGTCGGACAGCGCGGTCCGCTCTGTTTCCTTCCCGGATGTCCTGCCCGTAATGCGGCGCCCGCCGCGAGGTCACCGTCCGGGTCCCCTCCCAGATGAGCTTCAACACTGCAAGGAGCCGCACCTGTGAGCAGTGCCGACGACCAGACCATGACGACCAGTGCAGAGCTGCGCGCCGACATCCGCCGACTGGGTGACCTCCTGGGGGAGACCCTCGTCCGGCAGGAGGGTCCCGAGCTCCTGGAACTGGTCGAGAAGGTCCGCCGCCTCACCCGCGAGGACGGCGACGCCGCCGCCGAGCTGCTGCGCGGCACCGAACTGGAGACCGCGGCCAAGCTGGTCCGCGCCTTCTCCACCTACTTCCACCTCGCCAACGTCACCGAGCAGGTCCACCGCGGCCGCGAGCTGCGCGCCCGCCGCGCCGCCGAGGGCGGCCTCCTCTCCCGTACGGCCGACCGGCTCAAGGACGCCGACACCGAGCACGTCCGCGAGACCGTCCGCCACCTCAACGTGCGCCCCGTCTTCACCGCGCACCCCACCGAGGCCGCCCGCCGCTCGGTCCTCAACAAGCTCCGCCGCATCGCCGCCCTCCTGGAGACCCCGGTCATCGACTCCGACCGGCGCCGCCACGACACCCGGCTGGCCGAGAACATCGACCTCGTGTGGCAGACCGACGAACTGCGCGTCGTCCGCCCCGAGCCCGCCGACGAGGCCCGCAACGCCATCTACTACCTCGACGAACTGCACGCGAACGCCGTCGGCGACGTCCTGGAGGACCTCACCGCCGAGCTGGAACGCGTCGGCTTCACCCTCCCCGACGACGCCCGCCCGCTCACCTTCGGCACCTGGATCGGCGGCGACCGCGACGGCAACCCCAACGTCACCCCCCAGGTGACCTGGGACGTCCTCATCCTCCAGCACGAGCACGGCATCAACGACGCCCTGGAGATGATCGACGAGCTGCGCGGCTTCCTGTCCAACTCCATCCGCTACACCGGCGCCACCGAGGAGCTGCTGGAGTCGCTGCGGGCCGACCTCGACAACCTCCCCGGCATCAGCCCCCGCTACAAGCGGCTCAACGCCGAGGAGCCCTACCGGCTCAAGGCCACCTGCGTCCGGCAGAAGCTGGAGAACACCAAGCAGCGCCTCGCCAAGGGCACCCCGCACGAGCCGGGCCGCGACTACCTCGGCACCACCGAGCTGCTCCACGACCTCACCCTGATCCAGACCTCCCTCAGGGCCCACCGCGGCGGCCTCATCGCCGAGGGCCGCATGAACCGCACCATCCGCACCCTGTCCGCGTTCGGCCTGCAGCTGGCCACCATGGACGTCCGCGAGCACGCCGACGCCCACCACCACGCCCTCGGCCAGCTCTTCGACCGCCTCGGCGAGGAGTCCTGGCGCTACGCCGACATGCCGCGCGACTACCGCGCCCGGCTGCTCGCCAAGGAACTGCGCTCCCGCAGACCCCTCGCCCCCAGCCCGGCCCCCGTGGACGCGGCCGGCGAGAAGACCCTCGGCGTCTTCCAGACCGTCCGGCGCGCGCTGGAGGTCTTCGGCCCCGAGGTCATCGAGTCGTACATCATTTCGATGTGTCAGGGCGCGGACGACGTGTTCGCCGCGGTCGTCCTCGCCCGCGAGGCCGGCCTGATCGACCTCCACGCCGGCTGGGCCAAGATCGGCATCGTGCCCCTCCTGGAGACCACCGACGAACTCAAGGCCGCCGACACGATCCTGGAGGACATGCTCTCCGACCCGTCGTACCGCCGCCTCGTGGCGCTGCGCGGCGACGTCCAGGAGGTCATGCTCGGCTACTCCGACTCCTCCAAGTTCGGCGGCATCACCACCAGCCAGTGGGAGATCCACCGCGCCCAGCGCCGGCTGCGGGACGTCGCCCACCGCTACGGGGTGCGCCTGCGCCTGTTCCACGGCCGCGGCGGCACCGTCGGCCGCGGCGGCGGCCCCTCCCACGACGCCATCCTCGCCCAGCCCTGGGGCACCCTGGAGGGCGAGATCAAGGTCACCGAACAGGGTGAGGTGATCTCCGACAAGTACCTCATCCCGTCACTCGCCCGGGAGAACCTGGAGTTGACGGTCGCGGCCACGCTGCAGGCCTCCGCCCTGCACACCGCGCCCCGCCAGTCCGACGAGGCACTCGCCCGCTGGGACGCGGCCATGGACGTCGTCTCCGACGCCGCCCACGCCGCCTACCGCCGCCTGGTCGAGGACCCCGACCTGCCGACCTACTTCCTCGCCTCCACCCCCGTCGACCAGCTCGCCGACCTGCACCTCGGCTCCCGACCCTCCCGCCGCCCCGGCTCCGGCGTCTCGCTCGACGGCCTGCGCGCCATCCCGTGGGTGTTCGGCTGGACCCAGTCCCGGCAGATCGTCCCCGGCTGGTTCGGCGTCGGCTCCGGCCTGAAGGCGCTGCGCGAGGCCGGTCTCGACGCCGTGCTGGAAGAGATGCACGAGCAGTGGCACTTCTTCCGCAACTTCGTCTCCAACGTCGAGATGACCCTCGCCAAGACCGACCTGCGCATCGCCCAGCACTACGTCGACACCCTCGTCCCCGACGAGCTCAAGCACGTCTTCGACACCATCCGGGCCGAACACGAGCTCACCGTTGCCGAGGTACTGAAGATCACCGGCGAGCAGGGCCTCCTGGACCGCCAGCCCGTGCTGAAGCAGACGTTCGCCATCCGCGACGCCTACCTGGACCCGATCTCCTACCTCCAGGTGACCCTGCTCAAGCGCCAGCGCGACGCGGTGGCCGCCGGCACGGAACCCGACCCGCTGCTCTCCCGGGCGCTCCTGCTGACCGTCAACGGCGTCGCGGCGGGCCTGCGCAACACCGGCTGATCCCGCCCGGCAGAAAAAAGGGGGGCGCCCCCGAGCCCGTACGGACTCGGGGGCACCCCCCTCTTTCACGCCTGCACGGCGGCCGCGTCAGCCCTGCTGGGCCTTGCGGCGGCGGAACACCAGGAAGCCGCCCGCGGCGACCAGCACGGCCGCGACGGCCGACAGGGCGCCCACCGGGGCACCGTTGCCGGTCTCGGCCAGGTCGCCCACGGTGCCCTGCGCGGACGGAGCGGACGTCGGCGCCACGGCGGACGACTCGGACGGGGTCGGAGCCGCCGTGTCGTCACCGCCCGGCGTGGTGGCCTGGTCGGTCGGCGTGGTGTCGTCCGTGGGCGTGGTGTCGTCGGTCGGCGTGGTGTCGTCGGTGGGCGTGGTGTCGTCGGTGGGCGTGGTGTCGTCCGTCGGCTCGGTCTCGTCGTCCGCCGGGCAGGTGTGCGACAGGTTGAACCAGTCCACCTCGCCGCCCTTGACCTCGGCCGACGCGGACAGCAGCTCGTCACCGGGCGCGGACGCGGCGAAGGCGTGCTTGTCGGACGGCGGACCGAAGGTCTCGATGACCTGCTCGCCGCCCTCCTTGAAGGTGACCGTCAGCTTGACGAAGTCGGTGCTGTTGCCCGGCAGCACGAAGTGCCAGCCGTCCTGGTCCGAGGGAACGCTGCCGCAGTCCTCCTCCTTGTCACCGGTCCAGGACGTGGCGGTCAGCGGGAGGTCCTTCGCCTGGTGCAGCGGAACGGTGTACGTGTCGTTCGTCGCGGCGTGGGCGACGGGGCTCAGCAGCAGCGCCGCCGAAGACGCGGCGACGACGACGCCGACGCGGGTGAGGGTACGCATGTGGCAATCCATCTTCGGAGTGACGAAAGGGAAGATGTGGAGGGGGCAGCTCAGCATCCTGCCATGGCTGAAACCCGGTCAATCACGAACGGGCAACACTGTGGGAACTCACAAGGCACCCGGGCTGCGAAAAGAAACGTTCCATCCCCCTATCTCCGGATACGGGCCGTCAGATCACGAGAAACGCCCCCGTCAACAGCGCACACCCCGCCCCCGCCATCACCCACGCCATCCGCGTCCGCCGCAGCCCACCCGCCACGACCACCGACGCCAGCAGCAGCGCCCCGCCCAGCGGAACCCACGCGTACAGGATCCCGGCCGGCCCCGACCGCACCACCTCACCACCGCCCGGCTTCACCACCACCGTGTACGTCCGCCCCGCCCGCACCGCCACCGAGTCCTCGATCTCCACCCGCGCGCGGGCCCGCGACCACTCCGACGACGGCGTGTACCGCCCCGTACAGACGCCGTCCGCACACCGCGCCACCGCGACCGTGCCCCGCTCCCGCCCCTTCGTCAGCATCACGTGCTGCGCCGAGCCCCACGACGCCCACACCCCGGCGACCAGAATCACCACGGCGAGGACGCCCATCGCCGTCAGCCGCCCGAACCGGAGGGCGACGAGCGAGGCCTGGCGAGGGGACACAGCAGAGGCGGGCATGGCCGGGATCATTGGCCATGCCCGCCTCGACGGTCAACTCCACGAGCGCGAGAGCGGCGGAGCAGAGATGCAAACGGAACCGGGTCAGGAGTTGTACGAGCTCTGCGCCCGCTCCAGCCCCTCGATCACCAGGCACTCCACCGCGTCCGCCGCACGGTCCACGAAGTAGTCCAGCTCCTTGCGCTCCGCGGACGAGAAGTCCCGCAGTACGAAATCGGCCACCTGCATACGACCCGGCGGCCGCCCGATCCCGAACCGCACCCGGTGGTAGTCCGCGCCCATCGCCTTCGTCATCGACTTCAGCCCGTTGTGCCCGTTGTCGCCACCGCCCAGCTTCAGCCGCAGCGTCCCGTAGTCGATGTCCAGCTCGTCGTGCACGGCGACGATGTTCGCCACCGGCACCTTGTAGAAGTCGCGCAGCGCGGTCACCGGCCCGCCCGACAGGTTCATGTACGACATCGGCTTCGCCAGGATCACCCGGCGGTTCGCCGGCCCCGGCGGCCCGATCCGTCCCTCCACGACCTGCGCCTGCGCCTTGCCCGCACGCTTGAACCGGCCTCCGATCCGCTCCGCCAGCAGATCGGCCACCATGAAACCGACGTTGTGCCGGTTACCGGCGTACTCCGGCCCGGGGTTGCCCAACCCGACGACGAGCCAGGGGGCGTTGGCAGGGGTGGTCACGTCCATGTCTCCTTGATACGCGCCAGCCGCCGCCCCCGGAACAGGGGACAGCGGCTGACCACGAACGACGACAGCGGGGATCAGGCCTCGGCGGCCTCTTCGCCCTCACCCTCGGCACCCTCGCCGGCCTCCTCGGCCTGCGCGGCCAGGACCTGCAGCACCACCGCGTCCTCCTCGACCGCGAGGGAGACGCCGTTCGGCAGGGTGATGTCCTTGGCGAGGACCGAGGCACCGGCCTGCAGACCCTCCACCGACACCGTCACGGACTCGGGGATGTGCGTGGCCTCGGCCTCGACCGGCAGCGCGTTCAGGACGTGCTCCAGCAGGTTGCCACCCGCCGCCAGCTCGCCCTCGGTCTGCACCGGGATCTCCACGTTGACCTTCTCGCCGCGCTTGACCAGCAGCAGGTCGACGTGCTCCAGGAAGCCCTTCAGCGGGTCGCGCTGCACGGCCTTCGGGATGGCCAGCTCGTTGGACTTGCCGTCGATGTCCAGCGCGATCAGAACGTTCGGCGTACGCAGCGCCAGCAGCAGGTCGTGACCCGGGAACGTCAGGTGCAGCGGCTGGGAGCCGTGCCCGTAGAGCACACCCGGAACCTTGTTGTCACGGCGGATACGACGCGCGGCACCCTTGCCGAACTCGGTGCGGGTCTCGGCGGTGAGCTTCACCTCGGACATGACGATCACTCCTCGTAGGAAGCGGAAACGGACGGGGTCACCCGGCCACGAACGGCCTGCTACGAAGAGCGCGTCGATAACGGACAGCCGAACCTCCACACGAGGACGGCCTCCCTCGCCGAGCAACTGGAGCAGTCTACTCGGCCAGGGAGGCCGCAGAAAAATCGATCATGCAGAAGCGTTTACGCCTACTGCTCGTCGAACAGGCTGGTCACCGACCCGTCCTCGAACACCTCGCGCACCGCACTCGCGATCGTCGGCGCGATCGACAGCACCGTGATCTTGTCCAGGTCGTCGCTCAGCTCCGTCGGCGTCGGCAGCGTGTTCGTGAACACGAACTCACTCACCCGGGAGTTCTTCAGCCGGTCCGCCGCCGGACCCGACAGCACACCGTGCGTCGCCGTCACGATGACGTCCTCCGCACCGTGCGCGAACAGCGCGTCCGCCGCCGCACAGATGGTGCCACCCGTGTCGATCATGTCGTCGACCAGCACGCACACCCGGCCCTCGACCTCGCCCACCACCTCGTGGACGGTCACCTGGTTCGCCACGTCCTTGTCCCGGCGCTTGTGCACGATCGCCAGCGGCGCACCCAGACGGTCACACCAGCGGTCCGCCACCCGCACCCGGCCGGCGTCCGGCGACACCACCGTCAGCTTGTCCCGGTCCACCTTCTTGCCGACGTAGTCCGCCAGCAGCGGCAGCGCGAACAGGTGATCCACCGGACCGTCGAAGAACCCCTGGATCTGGTCCGTGTGCAGATCCACCGTGAGAATGCGGTCCGCACCCGCCGTCTTCATCAGATCCGCGATCAGCCGCGCCGAGATCGGCTCACGGCCGCGGTGCTTCTTGTCCTGCCGCGCATACCCGTAGAACGGCACGATCACCGTGATCGAACGGGCCGACGCGCGCTTCAGCGCGTCGATCATGATCAACTGCTCCATGATCCACTGGTTGATCGGAGCGGTGTGGCTCTGGATCACGAAACAGTCCGCACCGCGCGCCGACTCCTGGTAGCGGACGTAGATCTCACCGTTGGCGAAGTCGAAGGCCTTCGTCGGGACGACCCCGACACCCAGCTGGTGGGCGACCTCCTCGGCAAGCTCGGGGTGGGCGCGGCCGGAGAAGAACATCATCTTCTTCTCGCCGGTCGTCTTGATCCCGGTCACAGCACTGTCTCCTCAGAGGTGTCGCAGCTGGGCGTCGTGCAAGCCCTCCCGGCTGGGTGCGGGAGGCGTCTCAGCTGGTGGGTGCGGTTGTGCACCTATCACGGTACGCCGTGTTCGACGCGGTCGTTCCCGGTCAGTCCTCGCCCGCGCCCGCACGGGACGCCGCCTCGGCCGCCTTCGCCGCCGCGCTGCCCGGACGCTTACGAGCCACCCAGCCCTCGATATTGCGCTGCTGGCCACGGGCCACGGCCAGCGAACCGGGGGGCACATCCTTCGTGATCACGGAGCCGGCAGCGGTGTACGCACCGTCCCCGACCGTGACAGGAGCCACAAACATGTTGTCCGAACCCGTCCGGCAGTGCGACCCGACGGTGGTGTGATGCTTCTCCTGCCCGTCGTAGTTCACGAAGACGCTCGCGGCCCCGATGTTCGAGTACTCGCCGATCGTCGCGTCCCCGACGTACGACAGATGCGGCACCTTCGTGCCCTCGCCGATCCGCGCGTTCTTCGTCTCGACGTACGTACCGATCTTCGACTTCACCCCCAGACGGGTGCCGGGCCGGAGATACGCGAACGGTCCCACCGACGCCTGCGGACCGACCTCGGCCCCGTCCGACACCGTGTTGTCCACCCGCGCACCCGCACCCACCCGCGTGTCCGTCAGCCGGCTGTTCGGACCGACCTCCGCGCCCTCGCCCAGATGCGTCGCCCCCCGCAACTGCGTCCCGGGGTGCACCACCGCGTCCTGCTCGAACGTCACCGTGACATCGACCCACGTCGTCGCCGGGTCCACCACCGTCACACCCGACAGCATCGCCGACGTCAGCAGCCGGTCGTTCATGATCCGCCGGGCCTCCGACAACTGCACCCGGTTGTTGATCCCCGCGATCTCGCGATGGTCCGCCGCGACCGACGCACCCACCCGGTGGCCGGCCTCCCGCAGGATCCCCAGCACGTCCGTCAGGTACTCCTCGCCCTGACTGTTGTCCGTCCGCACCTGCTTCAGCGCCTTCGCCAGCAGCTGCCCGTCGAACGCGAACACACCCGAGTTGATCTCCCGGATCGCCCGCTGCTCCTCCGACGCGTCCTTGTGCTCCACGATCGCCGTCACGGCACCCGTCGCCCCGTCCCGCACGATCCGGCCGTACCCGGTCGCGTCCGGCACCTCCGCGGTCAGGACCGTCACGGCGTTGCCGTCCGCCGCGTGCGTCGTGGCCAGCGCCGACAGGGTCGCACCGGTCAGCAGCGGCGTGTCACCACAGACGACCACGACCGTCCCGTCGACGGCACCGCCCAGCTGCTCCAGGCCCATCCGCACGGCGTGACCCGTACCGTTCTGCTCCTCCTGCACGGCCGTCCGTACGCCGGGGTCCACCTCGGCGAGGTGCGCCGCGACCTTCTCCCGCGCGTGCCCGACCACGACGACCAGGTTCTCGGGGTCCAACTCACGGGCCGCGGCCAGCACATGACCGACGAGACTGCGACCGCAGATCTCGTGCAGAACCTTCGGTGTGGCCGACTTCATACGGGTGCCCTCACCCGCTGCGAGAACGACTACGGCTGCCGGGCGAATGGCGCTCACGGGGTTGCCCTTCGGCTGTGGAGGGGAGGGGGTGGACACCCGCAGGATACCGGGGCGTTTCTTGGGGGACATGACTGCGGGCCCTGACCGGGGGGTCAGGGCCCGAGGTTCTCGGCTCCCGGAGAAGGACTCGAACCCTCATTCAACGGACCAAAACCGTTTGTCCTACCTTTAGACGATCCGGGATGGCTTGCGCCCTATGTCCGATTCTGTTGATCGGCCTCGCGCACGGACTCCACTATGCCGTACCAGGAGCCTTCGATGCGACGGTACAAGTCGGCTCCTTTCAGGACTTTGACGACCAGGCAGCCGCGATAGGAGTCGCCGATGTTCTTCCGGATCGTCTTCGGGTTGTGCTTCTTGATCGTCGTCTTGTTGAAGGTGGTGCGGTCGGCACCGACGAGGTCGGCCCAATATTGCTCGGCACCTGCCACATCCGCGTTCTCGTGGATCATGACCGTGAATCGAAGGCGCTCGCGCTCGACGCCGACCAGGTCGAGCCATGCGAGGTAGACCTGGATCATGTGCGGGTCGCTGTTGACGAAGGCGACGTTCTCGCGGCGGTCGTACGGCTTGTCCTTGCCGCCCTCGGCCCAGTAGAGGCCCACGCCGACCAGGAACAGCTCGCGCGGGGAGAGGTTGCCGATCGACTGCCTGGCCTCATCCTTGGTCTGTTGCCGCTCCTCCTCCCGGATCCGCAGCTTCGCCTCCCAGCCCCTCCGTGCGATGGCCGCCGCTTCCTCGGCGCTGCGCTTTCGCTCCGGTCGGGGCAGGTCTCGCACCCACAACGACACTGAGCTCCTGGAACAGCCGAGTTCCGCTTCGATCCGGTCGTAGGTCCAGCCCTGGAGGCGGAGTTCCCTCGCCCTGGCCCTCAGGTCGTCCTTCGTGTTCGGGCGCCTGGTCCACTCCGGCGGCGGTTCCCCCTTCACCAGGCGGTTGAGGATGTCGTTGTTGAAGATCTTCAACTCGTCGCGGATCTGCCGGAGGCTGTAGCCGCGGCGGCGCAGTGCCACCGCCTGCTCCCGCAGGGTCTCGAAGTCGGCGTACTTGCCAGGGGTATGTGCCACGGACATACCATCCGGCCGGAATGTGGGGTTCCGGGTTCGAACGGTGGAGGTTCATCGGTTCGAGTGATAGTGGGTGGTTTCGTAGCTATTCGATTACGGAGTGTGGTGCAGGTCGGGTGTAGGTCAGTGGAGGAAACTCGCCGGAAAAGCCGGGGTGGACGCCCTTAGGCTGGAGCCATGACCATGACGGGGGAAGACCACGAGGCGGCCCGGTCAGGGCCGTGGTGGTGGGCCAGGTGGCGCAGCGCGCTGCTGGACTGGAGTCTGACGGCGGCGTCGGCGGCGGAGTGTGCGGCCGAGGGGTACCGGTTCGCGGGGGACGCGGGGATTCCGGTGGCGGCGGGCATGGTGTTCGGGCTGCTCGCCGGTTCGGTGCTGCTCGTCCGGCGGCAGTGGCCGATCCCGGTGGTGCTGGTGGCGATCGCGGTGACGCCGGCCCAGATGGGCTACCTGATGACGATCGTCGGGCTGTACACCCTGGCGGCGTCGGAGCTGCCGCGCCGGATCATCGCGTCGCTGGCGGGGATGTCCCTGGTGGGGACGCTGATCGTGATGTTCGTGCGGATGCGGCCGCCGGAGCCGAGCGGGGGCGGCGTCACGCTGGGGGAGTGGTTCGTGCCCTTCGCGTCGATCACGGCGTCGCTGGGGCTGACCGCGCCGCCGGTGCTGCTGGGTCTGTATGTGGGGGCGCGGCGCCGGCTGATGGAGAGTCTGCGGGAGCGGGCGGACAGCCTGGAGCGGGAGTTGCAGTTGCTCGCGGAGCGGGCCGAGGAGCGGGCCGAGTGGGCGCGGGGCGAGGAGCGCACGCGCATCGCGCGGGAGATGCACGACGTGGTGGCGCACCGGGTGAGTCTGATGGTGGTGCACGCGGCGGCGTTGCAGGCGGTGGCGCGGAAGGACCCGGAGAAGGCGGTGCGGAACGCGGCGTTGGTGGGCGACATGGGCCGGCAGGCGCTGACGGAGCTCCGGGAGATGCTGGGGGTGCTGCGCAGCGGCGAGGGTCCGCGGCGCGAACGGTCGGCGGCGGCGTCGGGGGCGGTGTCCGCGCCCGGGGCGCGGGCGGGGGCGGGGCCGGGAACGGTGCCGCTGGCCGCGGTGGGCGAGGCGGTGGCGGCGTCACGGGTGGCGGCCGACGAGGGGGCGGCGCCGGACGAGGGTGCGGGTCAGGGGCCGTGCCTGTCGGACGTGGACGAGTTGGTGGGGCAGTCGGCGGCGGCGGGGATGGTGGTGGACCTGTCGGTCGAGGGCCCGGCGCGGTCGTATGCGCCGGAGATCGAGCAGACGGCGTACCGGGTGGTGCAGGAGGCGCTGACGAACGTGCACAAGCACGCGGCGGGCGCGAAGACGTACGTGCGGTTGGCGCACCGGGTGACGGAGATCGCCATGCAGGTGGAGAACGGGCCACCGCCGGAGGTGGCGTCGGCGTCCTCGGCGCGGTTGCCGTCCGGCGGCAACGGTCTGCTGGGGATGCGGGAGCGGGTGGTGGGGCTGGGCGGGGTGTTCGTGTCGGGGCCTACGGATGCGGGGGGATTCCGGGTTTCGGCGGTTATTCCTTGTGCGTCGTAGGGGCTTGCGGGTGGGGGGTGGTGGTGTGGAGTGAGGGTGTGGCGTAGGGGGTGACGGTGGGCATCCGGGTGCAGGGCGCGCCGGGGGGCTTGGCGGGGTGGGTTCAGCCGGTGGTGAGGCGGGTCGGTTCGGTGCCGGAGACGAGGGTGCCGAGGGCGTGGTCGATGTCGGGGCCGAGATACCAGTCGCCGGTGTGGTCGAGGACGTAGACACGGCCCTCGGCGTCGATCGCGAGGAGTGCCTCGGTGTCGGTCTCGGTGCCGAGGGGGCTGAGTTCGGTGTCCAGGGCGCGGCCGAGGTCGCCGAGGGTGCGGGCGAGGTGGAGGCCGTGGAGGGGGTCGAGGTGCAGGGCGGCCGGGGCGACCTGGCGGCCGGGGCCGGTGGGGGTGATGCGGAGTCCGCCGAACTCGGCCCAGGCTTCGACCGCGGCCGGGAAGACCGCGTGGCGGTGGCCGGCGGGTGAGGTGTGTTCGCGCAGTGCGTCGGCCCAGATTTCCGCCTGCTTGATGTCCCAGCGTCCGGGTTGCCAGCCGGCGGTGCGCAGGGCGGCGTCGACGGGGACGGGGAAGCGGGTGGTGGAGGTGCGGTCGGTGTGCATCTGCCCTTGTTCGTGGTTGTGCGGCGTTCGGCGCGCGGGGGTCGGTGCGTGCGTGGCGGCGGCGTCGTGTGGCGGCGTGGTGCGGCTTCGTCGTGTGGTGTTCTGCGGCTTCGTCGGGTGGCGTGGTGGGGCTCGGCCGGGTGGTGTTCTGCGGCTTCGTCGGGTGGTGGGGCAGGGGGAGGTCGAGGGGTGGGGAGGCCGAGGGGGCGGCGCGGGGGGTGGGGGTCAGGCGTCGGTCGCGGTGGGGTCGACGACGCGGACGCCGAAGTGCGCGCTGAGGGCGGTGCAGGCGCGGCAGGGGGCGGCGAAGCTGCCGTGCAGGGGGTCGCCGTCCTCCCGGATGCGGCGGGCGGTGAGTTTGGCCTGTTTGAGGGCTTTGCGGGCTTCACCGTTGGTCATGGGTTTGCGGGCGGCACGTTTGCTGCGGGCGGCGTCGGCGGCGGCGAGGTGGCGGGAGATGAGGAGGGTCTCGGCGCAGCGGCCGGTGAAACGGTCGCGCTGGGTACTGGTGAGGGTGTCGAGGAAGTCCTGTACCAGGGGGTGCAGGGCGGGTGGCCGGTCGCCGCGGGCGGCGGTGCCGGTGAGGGTGGTGCCGCGGACGGAGAGGGCGGCGGCGACGGTGGGCAGGATGCCGTCGCGGCGGTGGCGCAGGGTGGGGGTGTGGGGGGTCTCGGCGCTGCTCCAGCCGATACGGGGGTCTCCGGAGGGGGTGGTGCGAGGGGCGGGTGAGCCGGAGGGGGCGGTGCGGGGGGCGGCGGCTGGTGTGGGTGTGGGGGCGGCTTGGGGATCGGTGTGGGGGGCCGCGGGCCCGAGGGGCGGGGAGGTGGGGTGCTGTCCGGCGCGGGGGCCGTGCTGCGGGCCGGCCTGAACACCGGTCTGCGGTCCCGTCCGCTGGGCTGCCTGTGGTCCCGTCTGCGGTCCTGTCTGCGGTCCTGTCTGTGTCGCGCTCATGATCGTTATCCCCTCCTGAGCATCCCCCCGGCGGACCCAGAGTGCCAAATCGCGTGGCTGCTGCGGAAGCTGGGGCGGTGCGACACGCCCAGGTCGGGGCCGGCTGTCACGGCGGGGTGACGGCCGGTCACGGAACCGGAAGGGGGCTGTGCCTGTCGAACAGGATGGCCGAGCGCGCTCGAACGGAGGCCCGGTGACCGGTGCCGCCGCACCGCATAGGCTGTCGGCACCGCGACAGTGCGGTCAACGCGCGTCGGTGCCGTTGGAGACAGTCGAATACGGGCCGTGGCGGGCCGGGGCCGAGAAGCGGAACCGGTCGGCCGGGGGTCGTACAGAGTGCCGCAGGGGGCAACCGCCATGACGACAGGTCGGCTCGGGGAGCAGGCCGCGCCGCCGAACGCGGCGTATGCCGGGCAGGTCGTGCACTTCCCGGATCCGGTGCGTGCCGCACGTCACCCGAGAGGGGTGCGGGTGGACGAACGGGGTTACCCCGATTTCGCGCCGTACGCCCGGGCGACGGCCGAGATCGCCGATCCGCCGGAGGGGTTCGGCGTCGACGAACTGCGGCTGACGGACTACGTGTCGGCGAACGCGGCGCTGGCGGCTTCCGGCCATGACCTCTGGGACACGGTGCCCGCCGTGGCGACGCCGCACGGCTGGACGTGGCATCACGTGCGCGGTTCGAGGCGGCTCGAACTCGTCCCGGTCGAGGTGAAGGCGCTGCTGCGGCACCACGGAGGCATCGCGACCGCGAACGTCGACCAGACCAAGCGCGGTACCCGGCCACTGCAGGAGACGCGTCCGGTCCACTTCCGGCTGCCCAAGTCGGGTGTGGCGGTGACGGAGTCCCAGGTGCAGGGCGTCGAGGAGGAACTCGGCTACCGGCTGCCGGGCGCCTACCGGGCGTTCCTGAAGGCGGCGGGCGGTTGTGCGCCCGCCGGGGCGGCGCTGGACGCGGAGCTGGGCCTGCTGGTGGACCAGCCGTTCTTCACGGTGCGGGACGAGGCGGCCGTCAACGACCTGGTGTACGTCAACAAGTGTCTGCGCGACCACCTCACCAAGGACTACCTCGGGGTCGGTTTCGTGCAGGGCGGGCTGCTCGCCGTGAAGGTGAAGGGCGAGCGGATCGGTTCCGTGTGGTTCTGCGCGTACGACGACGCGCGCGACGTGGATCCGGCGTGGTCGCCGGCGGAGCGCGTGGAGCGGCTGCTGCTGCCGTGCGGTGAGGACTTCGACGTCTTCCTGTCCCGACTGGCCGGCAACCCGCCGGAGTTGGAGACGGTGGCCAATCTCATGGTGGACGGCGGTTTCGCACGCGTCGTCCCGGTTTCTTCTTCCGTGGGCGGGGAGTGAGCTGAAGCGATGGTGACGTTCGCGCAGGCGCAGGAGCGCGCGGAAGAGTGGGTCAACGGTGACGTTCCGGCCTATCTGCACCGCGAGGTGCGGGTGCGGGAGTTCGAGCTGGGGTTCGTGGTGTGGGCCGAGGACCGGCCCGAGGGACCGCGCTCGGACGGGGGCGCGCAGCGGCTGGTGATCGCCCGCGACAGCGGGGAGGCCACGCTGTGGCCCGCGCTGCCGGTGGGCGAGGTGATCCGGCGCTACGAGGAGGAGTACGGCGCTCCCCAGGACGCGGTCCCGGCACCGCCGTCGCCTCCTGCCCGGGTCGACCTCAACCAGACGTCGTTCCTCTTGTCGCCGCCGGAGTGGTTGCAGGAGGCGGCGGACAAGCTGGGGATCCCGGATCGGCGGGGTGAGGCCGGGGGGGACGGCGCCGGGACCGGGACCGGGGGTTCTGTGGCTGGGGGTTTGACGGCTGGGGCGGCTGGGGTTGCGGCCGGGCCGTCCGGAGCCGGGGCGACTGGGCTCGGGGCGACTGGGGGCGGGGGCTCTGGTGCCGGGGTTTCCGGTGGTGGGGTTTCCGGGGGTGGGGCGTCTGGGGATGGGGCGGGCGCTGCCGGTGGCACGGGTGGTGTGGCGCCGGATCCGTCGCTGCCGCAGACGCAGGCGGGGGTGCCGGGGAGTGGGCCTGCGGAGACGCGGGCCGGGTCCGGGGCCGGGAGTGCCGTCGGTGACGGTTCCGCCTGGCCGAGTGCCGGTGATGCGGGTCCGAGTGCCGGTGACGCGGGTCCGGGTGCCAGTGGTGCGGGTCCGAGTGCCGGTGGTGCCGCCTCCGGTGCGCCGGGTGCTCCGGCGGCGGGCGCCTCGGTGCCGGGTGCTCCCGCCGTGCCGCCTGGCGCGACGCCGTGGACGGGTACGGACACGAACGCCGACGCGGCCGACGACCGTTCCGTCCCCCTGCCGGCCACCGTCTTCGCCCCGCCGCTGAGTGGCTCCGACGACGAGGGGGCGCCGCCCGTCGCCCCGGCCGATGCCAAGACGGCGCTGATGTCGGGCGGCAGCCAGCTTCCGCCGACCGCGGTGGCGCCGGCGCTGCGGGACTTCGACCAGCCGGGTACGGCGGGCCCTTCGGGGGCGCCTTCGGGCGTTGGTGCGCCGGGTGGTGTGCCGGGTGCGCCCGGCGCGGGGACGGCCGGTGCGCCTGGCGGGGCCGGAGGTGCGGGGGCGTCTGGCGGGACTGGTGCTCCAGGGGCGCACGGCTCGCAGGGCGCGGGCGCGGTGTACGTGCCGGGGCACACGCCTCCTCCGTCACCTCCTGCGTACGGTTACCCGGGAGCGCCGGGCGCAGGTGTGCCGGCAGTTCCCGGCGCCCCCCAGACGCACACGCCGCCACCCGCGCCTCCGGCTGCGCCGTCGTACGGCTATCCGCAGGGCGCCGGCGCACCGGGAACTCCGCCGGCGGGCGCTCCGCAGGACATGCCGGCGCCCGGCCGGCCGCTCGCGCCGAACGCCGGTGACATCGCCGACGCCGCGACCAGCAAGGCGGCGCCTCCACCGCGTCGGGGGCGCGGCGGGACGCCTCCGCCACCTCCGTCAGCGCCGGGCGCGCCGGGCGCGCGGCCCGGTGGTACGCCCCCTCCGTCGTCCGCGCCGGGGGTGCCGGGAGGGTCGGCGGGTGGGTATGTGCCGACTCAGCTCGTGTCGGCCCTGGGGCCTGACGGGCCTGAGGGCGCACCAGATGCTCCGGGCGCTCCGGGTACGCCGGGTGCACCCGGCGCGCCGCAACCTCCGAGCGCCCCCAGCGAGTCGAACACGCCTGGCGGTACCCCCCCGGGCGGCGTCCACCATGCCGCGACGGTGCTCGCCGATCCTTCCCAGATGGGAGCGGGTGCCGGCGCGGGTGGGGGCGTGGGTGGAGGCGCTCCTCAGCCTCCTGGTGCCCCGGGTGCCCCGGGTGCGCCGAACGCGCCGGGCGCCCCTCAGCCCCCTGCCGCCCCAGGTGCTCCGCATGCGCCCGGCGTGCCGGGAGTGCCGGGCGCCCCCGCGGCCGCGCAGCCGCCGGGCGTGCCGAATGTGCCGGGCGCCCCCGCGGCCCCCGCCGCCCCGGGCGGCGGTCGGGGCGCGGTGCACCATGCGGAAACGGTGCTCGCCGCGCCCCCGGTGGGCGGCCCCGGCGCGCCGCCGCCTCCGCCGGGCGCACCTGGAGCTCCGGGCGCCCCCGGTACGGTGCCGGGCGCCCCGCAGCCGACGCCGCCGGGCGTGCCGGGGCCGGGCCGGCCGCCGTCGTACGGGTATCCGCAGCAGCCGACCGGTCAGCCGACCGTGGGCCCGGGCTACCAGGCCGTACTGCGGTACCGGGCGCAGGACGGCTCGGAGCAGCAGGTGATCCGGCGTTCGGCGCCGGGCACACCGCACCCCGAGTGGCAGATCTTCCACGAGCTGCGGGCGATGAACGTGCCGCCGAACCAGGTGCTGGAGCTGCACACCGAGTTGGAGTCGTGTGAACTGCCCGGTGCCTACTGCGCGCGGATGATCCGGGAACAGTGGCCGCAGGCGCGCATCACGAGCATCGCGCCGTACGGCACGGACCACGCCAGCCGTCAGCAGGGCATGCGGCAGTTGCTCGCGCACCAGGGCGAGTTGCACCAGGTGGCTGACGGCCCCGCGCGTCCGGCGCCGGTGCGGGCGCCGCTGCCGCCGGTGCAGCCGGCGCCGCCGCTTCCGCCGGAGGCGATCGCGCAGGAGCTGGCAGCGGCTTTCGGGCCGGGGATCTTCCGGTTCGAACAGGCTGCGGTGTCCCGGCAGGGAGTGCCGCCGGTGGTGGCGCACACCCTGGTGGTGGCGGGGCTGCCGACGGACATGGGCCCGTTCTTCTGGGCGCAGGCCCAGCCGGGCCGCCCGGTGCCGACGCTCGCCGAGCTGGCCCAGGAACGCGGGGTGCAGCCGGCGTCGGATGCCGGGTCGTACCTGGTCATGGGAAGCGACTTCGGCAGGGCCGTCTGCGTGCAGTACGGCACGGCGAACATCGTCGCGGTGCCGGTGGAGGCGGGGCCGGGCGGTGCGCCGGTGGCGCCGCAGTTCGTGAACACGGGGCTGCCGGAGTTCCAGCGCTGCCTGGCGTTGCTCGGCCGGATGTGGCGGCTGCGGTTCGGTCTGAACCAGGAGCAGGCCGGCCGCTGGACCGTCGATTTCCAGGCCCAGTTGGCCGCCCTCGACCCGGCCGCGCTGGGCTCGCCGGAGAGCTGGTGGTCGGTGCTGCTGGAGCAGATGTGGGACGGCCTCTTGTAGCGAGGACGCGGACGCCGCACTGAAGGCGGTGTCCCCGAGGGCCGGGCCCGGTCGTACCTGAGCGGGCCCGGCCTTTCGGTGTTCACCTCCGTGCCGTGCCGTGCCGCTCGCCGGGTGAACCCACAGGCGGGTGACACTCGTGCCCGCTCGCGGCCTCCTCGCCGCGCCGTGTCATGAACCCTGCGTCCGATCCCGAGACGAGCGCGACACCTTTCTGGGCGCGGGGGCGTGAGGGCGTGAGGGCGCGGGGCGCGCAGGGGGGGGGCGCGAGTGCAGGGGCGGGGCAAACGCCCGGGTGTGCCCGCCCCCACCACACCACCCGACGCTCCCCGGGCGCCCCGCGAAAAGCGTTTCCCGGCCCGGTACAGGCGCCTCTACGGTTGCGCCGTGGAGCTGACCTACCGGCGTTTCGACCCTGCCGACGCCACCGACGTCGACGCGCCGGTCGGCTTTCTCACCTCGGACACCTGGCCGTTCCACGGGCAGGCGGTGGTCGACGAGGAGGGCACGCGTCAGCGGGTCGCGGGCGGTGACTTCGACGGCGACGGCACCAGGACATTCTGGATCGGCGCGGGCGAGGAAGTCCTGGGCCTGGTCCGCCTCATGGACCTGGAGGACGCTACCCCCTTGTTCGACCTGCGGCTCCGCTCCCGGGACCGGGGGCGGGGTGTCGGCAGCCGGGCGGTGACGTGACTGACGGCGTATCTGTTCGACACGTTCCCGCACGTCACGCGGATCGAAGGCACGACACGTCAGGACAACGTGGCCATGCGCCGCGTCTTCCGGGCCTGCGGATACGTCGAGGAGGCGCACTACCGGCAGGCCTGGCCGACGGAGGACGGAACGGTGTGCGACGCGGTCGGCTACGCGATCCTCCGCCGGGACTGGCGGACCGGCACGACGACGCTGCCCGACTGGGACGACGAACCCCTGCGGGTGAGCCGGGCCCAGGCTGCCCGCTGCCGGCCGGCCCACTGATGGCCGATGCGGCGCCGGGCAGGCTGCCGCTAGGCATCCCTCCGTGCGGCCCCCGCCAGGATCCAGCTCTCGACCGACTCGTACCGCCGGCGCTGTTCCTCCGCGTCGCGGCGGCCGGAGAGCACCGTCCCGAGCCAGCCCAGGGCGAAGCCGAGCGGGATGGTGACGATGCCGGTGGTGGTGAACGGGAACCAGTTGAAGTCGGCCTCCGGGAAGGCGGAGACGGGTGACCCGGAGACCAGATTGGTGCCCGGCATCAGCAGCAGCACCGACACGGTGCCGCCGATCAGCGTGGTGAGCAGGCCGGTCCGCGTGTAGCGGCGCCAGAAGAGGCTGTAGACCAGGGCGGGCGCGAGCGCCGAGGCGCCGAGGCAGAAGCCGAGGGTGACGAGCGGCTGCAGGCTGCGGTGCTGGACCTGCGCCGCCAGCAGCACCGTCGGTACGCCGACCGCCAGGGCGGAGAGCCGGGCCAGGAGCATCTCGCGGCGCGGGGAGATGTCGCGGACGTGGGCGGCGAAGACGTCGTGGGCGAGGGAGTTGGCGCAGGCGAGGATCATGCCGGCAACGGAGGCGAGGACGGTGAGGAAGATCGCGGTCGTGACCGTGGTCAGCAGCAGTGTCTCGCCAGTGGAGATCTCCGAGCCGAAGGCGGCCCGGGAGCCCAGTAGATAGGCGGTGTTGCCCTGCGGGTCCGCCTCGGCGATCACGGCCCGGCCGATCAGGGCCGTCGCGCCGAACCCGACGACGGTCAGCACCACCACGAACAGCGCCACGCACGACACCGCCCAGGACAGGGAGCGCCGCACCTGCCGGGCGCTGGACGCCGTGTACATGCGCATGGTGATGTGCGGCAGGCAGGCACCGCCCAGGACGACCGCCAGTTGGGCAGTGATCATGTCCAGGCGCGGGTACGGGCTGCCGGCGAACTCCAGGCCGGAGCGCAGGAAGGCGTCCCCCACCCCGCTGCCCTGCGCCGCCGCGTCGAACAGGGCGCCGGGGTTGCCGTCGAAGCGGGCCAGCACCACGACGGCGACGACCGCGCCCGAGCCGAGCAGCATCACGATCTTCAGCATCTGGATGAGGGCGGTGCCCTTCATGCCGCCGATCGCCGCGTAACTGATCATCAGGACGCCCATGCCGATGACGCATCCCGTCTTCAGCGAGTCGCCCGAGAAGCCGAGGATGAAGGCGATGAGCTGGCCGGTGCCGGCGAGTTGGACGAGCATCATCGGCACCAGCGCCGCGAGCGTCACCGCGCACGCCGTGATCCGTACCGCGCGCCCCGGCATCCGGCGGGCGAGCGCGTCGCCCATGGTGAACCGGCCCGCGTTGCGCAGTGGTTCGGCGAGCAGGAACATCAGCAGCATCAGCGACAGCGCCGTACTGAGGGCGAGGACGATCCCGTCGTAACCGCACAGCGCGATCACGCCGGTCGTGCCGAGCACGGTGGCCGCCGAGATGTAGTCGCCTGCGATGGCCAGACCGTTGCGCAGGGGGGAGAGGGAGCGGTAGCCGGTGTAGAACTCGTCGAGGTCGTCGCGGTCCGGGCCGGTCATCACGCACAGCAGGAGGGTGATGGTGGCGACGGCGGTGAAGGCGACCAGGGACATGGTCTGCGCGGTGCCGCCGAGCCGCAGCGGGAGGCCGCCGTCGCTCTGCGCCTGGGTCTGCAGTGCGTTGAGTGCGTGTGAGGGGTTCACCGGCGTGCCTCACGCTTCGCGTCGACCTCGGCCTGGCGGCGGATGAGCTGGGCGAGGGGGTCGACCTGGCGGCGTGCGGTGTGCTCGTAGAGCGCGATCGCCAGCCAGGTGACGGGCAGTTGGACGAGCGCCAGCAGCAGCCCGGCGGGCAGCCCGTCGGCGACACGGGCGGTCATCAGGCCCGGTGCGTACGCCGACAGCAGCAGGAAGACCGTGAAGTAGCCGAGCGCGGTCAGGGTGGCGACGCGGCGCTGCCGGCGGTAGGCGGTGCGCAGTTCCCGAAGGTCGCTGTGGTGCCCGAGGGGGGCGTGGGCCTCGGTCCGGTGCGCCGGCGCGTGCGCTGGTGGCGCGGGCGGCTGCCAGGGGTACGTCGGCTGTTGGTGCGGCGCTCGGTACGACGTCGGGTGCGGTGGTCGGTACGGCGGGTACGACGGGTACGACGAGGGGTCGTAGGACATCCCGTGCTCCTTGCGTGGCTCGGGTCCTGGGCGGTGGACCGCAGGGAGTGGGGGGCGAGCCCGCACGTTACTTGCTGGTAGGCCGGACGCGAAGAGTTTTCACCGAACTGGCCGGTCGGTATGCGCTTACTGTGCGAGGCGGGGTGTGACCTGCGGTGTTGCCGGCGTTAACCGACCGGCCTCCCGCCGCTGTCACTCCCCTCGGACCGGAAACCGGCGCGGGGCGAGCACCAGCAGTGCGACGAAGGCCAGGGCGGCCGCGCAGGACGCGCACAGATAGACGGCGCGCACGGCGTCGGCGACGGCGCGCCGGGTGGTCTCGGACGCCGTGCCGGTGTCCAGGCCGTGCGCGACGGCATCCAGGCTGCCGGCCCCGCCGAGCCGACCGGCCAGGACGCCGTTGGCGACCGCGCCGAACACGGCCGCGCCGACCGTCTGCCCACTCTGTCGGCAGAACAGCACAGAGGCGGTCGTAGTGCCCCGCTCCGACCAGCCGACCGTCGACTGCACACCCACGATGAGCGGTAGCTGGAACAGGCCCAGCGCGCCCCCGAGCAGCAGCATCAGCAGCGTCGGCTGCCAGGGCGTGCCGGGGTACGGCAGGAAGGGGAACGCCAGCAGGATCAGCGCGGCCGCGCCGATGCCGAGCAGCGCGGTGTCGCGGAAGCCGATGCGCCGGTAGACGTGCTGGCTGAACGCGGCCGACACCGGCCAGCTGAGCGTCCACACGGACAGCACGAACCCGGCGGTCACCGGACCCAGCCCCAGCACGGCCTGCGCGTACGTCGGCAGGAAGACCGTCGGCGCGACCATCAGCAGGCCCAACGCGCCCAGTGCCAGGTTCACCGCCACGATCGTGCGGCGCCGCCACACCCACCCGGGGATGATCGGCTCCGCCGCCCTGCGTTCCACGAGCACCACGACCGCCACCAGGACCAGCCCCGCGCCGAACAGCGCCAGCGAGGGTGCCGACAGCCACGGCCACGCCACCCCGCCCTGCACCAGCGCCGTCAGCAGCACGCCACCGCACGCGAACACGGCCAGCGCTCCACCCCAGTCCACGCGCGCGCGTACGGACGCCCGCCCGTCACGCGCGGGTACGCGCGAACAGCCCGCACGCGCGCGTACGGACGAACGGCCTCCCCGTCTGCGTCCGGGGAAACGGCCTCTTCGCGCGCGTACCGGTGCTTCCGCCTCCTGGCCGCGCCTGAAGACATCCCCCTTGCACGCGAGCCTCGAGGTGTCCCCCTGATCCGCGGCCGGCTTCGCCGTCCGCTGCGGCTCGTGCAGGTGCCGGGCGATCAGCCACACCGCCACCGTGCCGATCGGCAGGTTGACGAGGAAGATCCAGCGCCAGTCGGCGTACGCCGCCAGCACCCCGCCCACGGCCGGCCCGGCGACCGCCGACACCGCCCACACGGTCGACAGCTTCGCCTGGATCTTCGGCCGTTGCTCCAACGGGTACAGATCGGCGGCGAGCGTCTGCACCGTGCCCTGCAGCGCCCCGCCACCCAGCCCCTGCACGACTCGGAAGGCGATGAGCGCCCCCATGTTCCACGACGCGGCGCACAGCAGTGAACCCAGCAGGAACACGGAGGCCCCGGCCACCAGAACGGGCTTGCGGCCGAAGGTGTCGGAGAGCTTGCCGTAGACCGGCAGGGAGACCGTGACGGCGAGCAGGTATCCGCTGAACAGCCAGGAGAACACCGAGAACCCGCCCAGATCCCCGACGATCTGCGGTACGGCGGTGGAGACGATGGTCGCGTCGAGGGCGGCCAGTGCCATGGCGAGCATCAGGGCGGCGACGACCGCGCCCCGCCGCTCGGTGCCGATGTGCGGGGCGGCCTCGTCGCGCACCGCAGGACTCGTACCGCCCACCCCGCAGCCCTCCCGTGCCCCTTGCAGCCATCCGCCGGGGACAGCTTCCCATCCCGGGCACCGGCGCGGGGGGAGAGTTGCTCCTCACCCCACGTGAGGAGGGAGGCTGACGGGGCCGAGGTGCGGGAGGACCCCGAGAGGGGATCCACCTCAGGGGGGACTCCCCTTAGGGGTGCCTCCGTACTACGGCTCGGGGAGGGTTCGTACCGTCGGAGGAGGAGGGGGGACCACCGTCGTCCCTAACCTGGTTCCACGTCGTCGGGGGGCGGCGGGGCGGACAACCCCACCTCTCGGGGGTGGGGTTAACCCCCGGAGAAGACGGTGCCGAGCACCAGCGCGCCGCACCCGGTCCGGCCGGAAGACTGGACGACGTACCGAGCGCGACGCACCACAGCACCACAGCACCACCGCACGGACGCACCACCGCTCGACGCGCGACCGCGAGAGCGCACGAACCCGCGGACGTACCGCGGACCAGGCACCGGGCACCGGCAACGGTGCCGACCACCAGGCACCACCGCCCGCCCGGGCGCGTGCCGTTTCGCTGACCGACATAGGAGACTTACCGTGACATCGGCTGTGACCATTCCCAGGCACGGGGGCACTGGAGGGCGTACGGCCGTTGCCGCGCGGGCGCGGCAGGTCGTCAAGGCGTACGGGTCCGGGGAGACCCGGGTCGTCGCCCTCGACCACGTCGACGTGGACATCGCCCGCGGTCAGTTCACCGCGATCATGGGCCCCTCGGGTTCCGGCAAGTCCACCCTGATGCACTGCCTCGCCGGTCTCGACACCGTGACGAGCGGTCAGATCTACCTGGACGAGACCGAGATCACCGGCCTGAAGGACAAGAAGCTGACCCGGCTGCGCCGGGACCGGATCGGATTCATCTTCCAGGCCTTCAACCTGCTACCGACACTCAACGCCATCGAGAACATCACGCTGCCCATGGACATCGCCGGCCGCAAGCCGGACCAGGCGTGGCTGGACCGGGTCGTGGAGACCGTCGGTCTCGCCGGGCGGCTGAAGCACCGCCCGACCCAGCTCTCCGGCGGTCAGCAGCAGCGGGTCGCCGTGGCGCGCGCCCTGGCCGCCCGCCCGGAGATCATCTTCGGGGACGAGCCCACCGGAAACCTCGACTCGCGGGCCGGCGCCGAGGTCCTCGGCTTCCTGCGCCGCTCGGTCGACGAGCTCGGTCAGACCATCGTGATGGTCACGCACGACCCGGTGGCGGCGTCGTACGCGGACCGCGTGCTGTACCTCGCCGACGGCCGGATCGTGGACGAGATGTCCAATCCGACCGCCGAGCAGGTCCTGGACCGCATGAAGGACTTCGACGCCCGGGGGCGCACGTCATGACCGTCCTGAAGACGTCATTGCGCAACTTCTTCGCGCACAAGGGACGCATGGCCCTGTCGGCTGTGGCGGTCCTGCTGTCGGTGGCCTTCGTCTGCGGGACCCTGGTGTTCACCGACACCATGAACACGACCTTCGACAAGCTCTTCGAAGCCACCTCGTCCGATGTGACGGTGAGTGCCAAGGGCGCCTCGGACACCGGTGAGACCACGGCCGACAACGGCAAGCCGCCGGTCATGCCCGCCGCCGTCCTCGACAAGGTGAAGGGCGCCCAGGGCGTGCAGGCGGCGGAGGGAACCGTCTTCTCGACGTCCGTGACCGTCGTGGACGCCGACAAGGACAGCCTGTCGCCGTCCAACGGCGGGCCGACCATCGTCGGCAACTGGAACGCCAACGATGCGCGCACCATGACGATCTCCCCCGGCGCGGCACCCGAGGGCCCGGACCAGATCGTCGTCGACGCGGACACCGCCGACAAGCACGGTCTCGGGATCGGCGACCAGCTCGGTGTGATCACCGCGGTGGGCACGCACACCGCCAAGATCTCCGGCATCGCCACCTTCGAGGTCACCAACCCCGGTGCCGCCATCTTCTACCTGGACACCAGGACCGCCCAGGAGACCCTGGTCGGCGAGACCGGTGTCTACACGAACGTCAACGTCACCGCGGCGAGCGGCGTCAGCGACGACCAGCTCAAGAAGAACGTGACGGCCGCGCTCGGCGGCGACTACAAGGTGCAGACGGCCAAGGAGACCGCGGACGCCAACCGTGAGGACGTCGGCGAGTTCCTGAACGTGATGAAGTACGCGATGCTGGGCTTCGCCGGGATCGCCTTCCTGGTCGGCATCTTCCTGATCATCAACACCTTCTCCATGCTGGTGGCGCAGCGCACCCGTGAGATCGGTCTGATGCGGGCCATCGGCTCCAGTCGCAAGCAGGTCAACCGGTCCGTTCTCGTCGAGGCGCTGCTCCTGGGCTTCGTGGGCTCGGTCCTCGGCGTCGGCGCGGGCGTCGGCATCGCGATCGGCCTGATGAAGCTCATGGGCCAGATGGGCATGAACCTGTCCACCGACGATCTGACCGTCGCCTGGACGACCCCGGTGATCGGCATGATCCTCGGCGTCGTCGTCACGCTGCTGGCCGCCTACCTGCCCGCCCGGCGGGCCGGCAAGGTCTCCCCGATGGCCGCGCTGCGCGACGCCGGTGCTCCCGCCGACGCCAGGGCGGGCCTCGTCCGCGCCGGGCTCGGCCTGCTGCTGACCGGTGCGGGCGGTTATGCCCTCTACCTGGCCGGCAGCGCCGACAAGGCCAAGACGGGCTCCGGGTGGCTGGGGCTGGGCGTGGTGCTCACCCTCATCGGCTTCGTCGTCATCGGCCCGCTCCTCGCCGCCGGCGTGGTGCGCGTCCTGGGCGCCCTCCTGCTGCGCGTCTTCGGTCCCGTCGGCCGGATGGCCGAGCGCAACGCGCTGCGCAACCCGCGCCGTACGGGTGCCACCGGTGCCGCCCTGATGATCGGCCTCGCGCTGGTCGCCTGCCTGTCGGTGGTCGGCTCCTCCATGGTGGCCTCGGCGACCGACCAGCTCGACAAGAGCGTCGGCACCGACTTCATCATCCAGTCGGACAACGGCAGGCAGAAGATCACCCCGCAGGCTGTCGAGGCCGTCAGGAAGACACCCGGCCTGGCGCACGTCACCGAGTACAAGTGGAGCAAGGCCGACCTCACCACTCCGGACGGCGAGACCCTGGGCACAGCGGTCACCGCCGCCGACCCGACCTACGCGACGGACCTGCGCACCGAGACGGTCGCCGGCAAGCTCGCGGACGCCTACCGGCCCGACTCGATGTCGGTCGACGAGGAGTTCGCCCAGGACCACGGGGTCGAGCTGGGCTCCACCGTGAAGGTCGATTTCAGGGACGGCCGGACGGCCGACCTCACCGTCCGGGCGATCACCAGCAGCGACGTCGTCATCGACCAGGGTGCGATGTACATGTCCATCGAGACGATGGCCAAGTACGTCCCCGCCGGCAGGATGCCGCTCGACCAGATGGTCTTCGCCTCGGCGAAGGAGGGGCAGCAGGACGCGGCATACGCGGGTCTGAAGTCGGCGCTGCACGACTTCCCCCAGTACACCGTGCGGGACCAGACCGACTACAAGCAGGCGCTGAAGGACCAGATCGGCCAACTGCTGAACCTGATCTACGGCCTGCTCGCCCTCGCGATCATCGTCGCCGTCCTCGGAGTGGTGAACACGCTGGCCCTGTCGGTCGTCGAGCGGACCCGTGAGATCGGCCTGATGCGCGCCATCGGCCTCTCCCGCCGCCAACTGCGCCGCATGATCCGGATGGAGTCGGTGGTGATCGCCCTGTTCGGTGCCCTCCTCGGCCTGGGCCTGGGCATGGGCTGGGGCGCCACCGCCCAGAAGCTCCTCGCCCTGGAGGGCCTGAATGTCCTGGACATCCCTTGGCCCACGATCACCTACGTGTTCGTCGGCTCGGCCTTCGTGGGCCTGCTCGCCGCCCTGGTCCCGGCCTTCCGCGCGGGCCGCATGAACGTCCTGAACGCCATCGCGACCGACTGAGCGAGTCCCGCGGGCAGACCACGGCGCACACGGTCGCCCGGAGGGCAGGACCACCGCACACGGGGGTTGCGGGGGAAGAACCCGGCGCCGGCGAGTCCCAGGGGCTCGCCGGCGCCGGGTGCGTCGGCGTGGCGGATCGCTTCCTCCGAACGCGCGTACCCGCCCGCCCGGCGCGGTGCCCGCCGCGGCCCGGGGTTGTCCACAGCCCCGGCACGCCGCGCGGGCAAGTCGTACGCTGGACACCCCCGGCGGGTTCCGCGTCGGGCCCTTCGTGTTGCCCACACCTTTCCCACACCTGGAGAAAGCCGCTCCATGAGCCTGCACGGTCTGCTCGACGCCGTCGTCAAGGACACCGCCCTCGCGGAAGCGATCAAGGCGGCCGCTGACGGCAACCGCATGCACCTCGACCTGGTCGGCCCGCCGGCGGCCCGCCCGTTCGCGATCGCCGCGCTGGCCCGCGAGTCGGCCCGGCCGGTCCTCGCGGTCACGGCGACCGGACGTGAGGCCGAGGACCTGGCCGCAGCGCTGCGCTCGCTGCTGCCCCCGGCCGGCGTCGTGGAGTACCCGGCCTGGGAGACCCTGCCGCACGAGCGCCTCAGCCCCCGCAGCGACACCGTGGGCCGCCGCCTGGCCGTGCTGCGCCGACTCGCCCACCCCAGGGAGGAGGACCCGGAGACCGGGCCCGTCTCGGTCGTCGTGGCGCCCGTCCGCTCGGTGCTGCAGCCGCAGGTCAAGGGGCTCGGTGACCTGGAACCGGTGGCCCTGAGGTCCGGCTCGACGGCCGACCTGAACGAGGTCGTCGAAGCCCTCGCCGCGGCGGCGTACGCGCGCGTGGAGCTCGTCGAGAAGCGCGGCGAGTTCGCCGTGCGCGGCGGCATCCTCGATGTGTTCCCGCCCACCGAGGAGCACCCCCTGCGCGTCGAGTTCTGGGGCGACGACGTGGAGGAGATCCGCTACTTCAAGGTCGCCGACCAGCGCTCCCTCGAGGTCGCCGAGCACGGCCTGTGGGCGCCGCCCTGCCGCGAGCTGCTCCTGACCGACGACGTCCGTACGCGCGCGCGTGCCCTCGCCGAGGACCACCCGGAGCTGGGCGAACTGCTCGGCAAGATCGCCGAGGGCATCGCCGTCGAGGGCATGGAGTCCCTGGCGCCGGTCCTCGTCGACGACATGGAGCTGCTGCTCGACGTGCTGCCCAAGGGCGCCATGGCCGTCGTGTGCGACCCGGAGCGGGTGCGCACGCGTGCGGCCGATCTCGTGGCGACGAGCCAGGAGTTCCTCCAGGCGTCCTGGGCGGCCACGGCGGGCGGCGGCGAGGCGCCCATCGACGTCGGCGCGGCCTCCCTGTGGTCCATCGCCGACGTCCGCGACCGCGCGCGCGAACTCGACATGATGTGGTGGTCGGTGTCGCCGTTCGCCGCGGACCTGGAGCTGGAAGCGGACACGCTGAAGCTCGGCATGCACGCGCCCGAGACGTACCGCGGCGACACCGCGCGGGCGCTCGCCGACACCAAGGGCTGGCTGGCCGACGGCTGGCGCACCGTGTTCGTCACCGAGGGCCACGGCCCGGCTGCCCGCACCGTGGAGGTGCTCGGCGGCGAGGGCATCGCCGCCCGCCTGCACACCGACCTCGGCGAGCTGAGCCCGTCGGTCGTGCACGTGGCGTGCGGATCGATCGACCACGGCTTCGTCGACCCGGCCCTCAAGGTCGCCGTCCTCACCGAGACCGACCTGACCGGCCAGAAGGCCGCCGGCCGTGACGGCACCCGGATGCCGGCCCGCCGCCGCAAGACCATCGACCCGCTCACCCTGGAGGCCGGCGACTACATCGTCCACGAGCAGCACGGCGTCGGCCGCTACATCGAGATGGTGCAGCGCACCGTCCAGGGCGCCACGCGCGAATACCTGGTCGTGGAGTACGCGCCCGCGAAGCGCGGCCAGCCCGGCGACCGCTTGTACATTCCCACCGACCAGCTGGAGCAGATCACCAAGTACGTCGGCGGCGAGGCACCCACCCTGCACCGCCTGGGCGGCGCGGACTGGACCAAGACCAAGGCGCGCGCCAAGAAGGCCGTCAAGGAGATCGCGGCCGACCTGATCAAGCTGTACAGCGCGCGGATGGCGGCCCCCGGCCACGCCTTCGGCACCGACACGCCCTGGCAGCGCGAGCTCGAGGACGCGTTCCCGTACGCGGAGACCCCCGACCAGCTGACCACCATCGCCGAGGTCAAGGACGACATGGAGAAGTCGGTCCCCATGGACCGGCTGATCTGCGGCGATGTCGGCTACGGCAAGACGGAGATCGCGGTCCGCGCGGCCTTCAAGGCCGTCCAGGACGGCAAGCAGGTCGCCGTGCTGGTACCGACGACGCTCCTGGTGCAGCAGCACTTCGGCACGTTCTCCGAGCGCTACTCGCAGTTCCCGGTGAGCGTGAAGGCACTGTCCCGCTTCCAGTCCGAAGGCGAGGCCAAGGCGGTCCTGGAGGGCCTGCGCGAGGGCTCGGTGGACGTGGTCATCGGCACCCACCGGCTGTTCTCCTCGGAGACGAAGTTCAAGGACCTCGGCCTGGTCATCGTCGACGAGGAACAGCGCTTCGGCGTCGAGCACAAGGAGCAGCTGAAGAAGCTGCGCGCCAACGTCGACGTCCTGACGATGTCCGCGACACCCATCCCCCGCACCCTGGAGATGGCGGTCACCGGCATCCGCGAGATGTCCACGATCACCACCCCGCCGGAGGAGCGCCACCCGGTGCTGACCTTCGTCGGCCCCTACGAGGAGAAGCAGATCGGCGCCGCCGTCCGCCGCGAGCTGCTGCGCGAGGGCCAGGTCTTCTACATCCACAACCGGGTCGAGTCCATCGACCGCGCGGCCGCGCGACTGCGTGAGATCGTCCCCGAGGCCCGCATCGCCACAGCGCACGGGCAGATGTCGGAGACGGCGTTGGAGCAGGTCGTCGTCGACTTCTGGGAGAAGAAGTTCGACGTGCTCGTCTCGACGACCATCGTCGAGTCCGGGATCGACATCTCCAACGCGAACACGTTGATCGTGGAGCGCGGCGACACCTTCGGTCTGTCCCAGCTGCACCAGCTGCGCGGTCGTGTCGGACGAGGACGCGAGCGCGGGTACGCGTACTTCCTGTACCCGCCGGAGAAGCCCCTGACGGAGACGGCACACGAGCGGCTCGCCACCATCGCCCAGCACACGGAGATGGGCGCGGGCATGTACGTGGCGATGAAGGACCTGGAGATCCGCGGCGCGGGCAACCTCCTCGGCGGCGAGCAGTCGGGCCATATCGCGGGCGTCGGCTTCGACCTGTACGTGCGCATGGTCGGCGAGGCCGTCGCGGACTACCGACGGCAGCTGGAGACCGGCGAGATCCAGGAGGAGCCGCCGCTCGAGGTCAAGATCGAGCTGCCCGTCGACGCGCACGTCCCGCACGACTACGCCCCCGGCGAGCGCCTGCGCCTGCAGGCGTACCGCTCGATCGCTTCCGCCAACACCGAGCAGGACATCAAGGCCGTACGGGAGGAACTCACCGACCGCTACGGCAAGCTGCCCGAGCCGGTGGAGAACCTGCTCCTGGTGGCCGGCCTGCGGATGCTGGCCCGCGCGTGCGGCGTCGGCGAGATCGTCCTCCAGGGCACCAACATTCGCTTCGCGCCCGTGGAGCTGCGGGAGTCCCAGGAGCTGCGCCTGAAGCGTCTCTACCCGGGGACGGTCATCAAGCCGGCCGTCCACCAGGTGCTCGTGCCGCGGCCGAAGACCGCGAAGGTCGGCGGAAAGCCACTGGTCGGGCGGGAACTGCTCGGCTGGGTCGGAGAGTTCCTGGCGTCCGTGCTGGGGTCGTAGGGCGGCGCCGCGGTTCGGCGCGCCGGGCCGCGGTTCGACGGGGGAGCGGTGGCTCGGCGGGCGTGAGGGCGGTGCGGCGGGCGCGCAGTGGCGCGGTTCAGGGCGTCGTAGTACCAGTCGGGCGTGTAGCGCCGGTACGTCGTGCGGTGGGAGTTGCCGGGAGCCGTCGTCTTCGGTGATGCCGGCCCTGAGCGACGTGCCCGCTCCTCGTCGCGCCGGACGGCGGTGTCGCGTTGTCAGCGCGCCGGGAACAGGGTGAAAGGCAGTGCACGGAGCACGTCCTCTGGGTCGTCCTCGCCGATGAGGGTGTCGAGGTTGTGGCTGAGGAGGAGAGTGGCGAAACCGTGAGCGAGTGACCAGACGGCGACGCGGGAGAGGCGGGGGTCGGCGGGAGACCCGGCGTGGTCCGCGCCGGGAACGGAACCCGGCTCGTGCCCGGGAACGGAACCCGGCTCGCGGCCGAGACCGGCGTCCGGGCTGGTCGAGCCGTCGGAGTCCCGGGCGGCGATCGCGTCGGTGAGCGCGGCGGCCGAGAGGGCGCGGGCGGTGATCAGTTCGAGGTCGTCGGCGCGGAGCAACTCGGGAGCGAACATCACCTGGAAGTGCGCGGGGTGCCGACGTGCGAAGCGGACGTAGCGCACTCCGGCGTCCCGCAGGTCCGTCGCCTGGGCGATCGTCTGGGCGAGCAGCCCATGTCCCTCGGCCGCGATGGCGGTGAGCAGGCCGGTGCGGTCCTTGAAGTGGTGGGCGGGTGCCGCGTGGGAGACGCCGGCGCGGCGGGCCAGGTCGCGCAGGCTGAGGGCGGACGGCCCGTCGGCGGCGATGACGTCGAGCGCGGCGGAGAGGATCGCCCGCCGGAGATCACCGTGGTGGTACGGGCGGCGGGAGGCGTCGAGGGAAGGCACGGCGGGGGGTTCTGCACTCATGGACAGCAGCGTACGCCAGATCTAGGCATTGACAAGTTCGATGGGGTCGGTGCAATCTTGTCAGTGACTAGTTACTGAGGCGGCCGTGCGGGCTGACCGTGACGAGGGGGATGCGCATGTCCGAGGTGAACGAGGAGACGGTCGAGCCGGGCCGGGCGCGCCGGCTCTGGCATCTGCTGGAGCCACTGCACTCGGTGCTGTATTTCGCGCCGGAGGTCTTCGAAGAGGCGGCCGGGCTCGGCTACGACACGCGGGAGCGATGGCTGAGCTATTTCCCGCTGCGTTCCGCGCCGCTGGGTCCGGTCGCCGATGGTGTCGTCGCCTCGGCGTTCTACAGTTTCAGTCCCGTCATGGTCGCCACCTGCATGGCCGGGGCGTGGGAGACCGCGAGTCCGGAGGAGGTGCTGGCGGCGCGACTGCGGGGGGGTGGACCGTGCGTACCGCGCGCTCTTCGGTGACCGAGTGAACAGCTCCGAACTGGCGGAGGCCGCCGCCCTGACTCGACGGGCCGCCGAGGCGGCGGATCCGGCCGGCCGGCCGTTGGCCGCGGCCAACGCCGCACTGGCGTGGCCGGAGCAGCCCCATCTCCAGCTCTGGCAGGCGGCCACGATCCTGCGGGAGCACCGCGGCGACGGTCATCTCGCCGCCCTGCTCCTCGCCGGACTGGACCCGGTGGAGGCCCTGGTGTCGTTCGCTGTGACGGGCGCGGCCTCGGAGCGCCGATTCGAGAGCCGGGGCTGGACCGCCGACGAGTGGGCGGCCGCCCGAGCCCGCCTGGCGGACCGCGGCCTGGTGGACGAGCGGGACGGCGCGGCGACGCAGGCCGGCCGTGACCTGCGCCGCCGTGTCGAGCAGGACACCGACCGCCTCGCCCTGGGGCCTTGGCAGACCCTCGGCAAGGATGCCGCGGACCGCCTCTCTGACCTCCTCGGTGACTACTGGGTGGCGGTGATCGGCTCAGGCCTGCTGCCATCGGAGACGACCTTGGGGATAGGCAAGGTCTGAACTCGGCCGACGGGGCAGAGGGGCAACCCGGCGGGCGCCGGGTGCCGGAAGGCGAGAGGCGGGGGCTTCCGAAGCGTCAGAGCCGGGCGGTAGAGCGGGTCGTCAGCGGAGGGCGCACAGCAGGGCCGGACGAGTGGCGCGGAACGCGCGGAGTCGCCCGCGGCAGGTGATCCGCGGGCGGCTCCGTTCCGCGGCGGTGTCCGTGAGTCGTCTGTGACGGGCCGCGGGCCGGGCTGGGCAGCGGTGAAGTCCTATGGTTGCTCCGGCCGGTCGCGGTCCATGCCGAGCCGGTCCTCCATCTTCTGCTGCGCAGCGTCGACCTGATCCTCGTACTTGCTGTCGGTCCTCTCGTTGGCCTTCCGTTCCGCCGCGTCGGACATGTCCCTGCCCTTGTCCTGCATGTGGCGGTTGCTCTTGAACCTGTCGAAGATGCCCATCCAGAGCTCCTTCCGGAGACGACTCACCATCGACCATATGTCGGAATCAAGAAGAATGCCCACCTGGAGGGAGGTGCCGCCCGAACCTCCCGACAGCCACTGTGCGCCCCCTCGTTACGGTGTAGGCGCATCCGCCGGGGGAAGACCGCCCTGGGCGGAACGGTAACGGGAGTCAGACCGAGGGGTGGGCAGACGTGAAGCGGCTGAAGGGCGGGGCGGCGGTCGGCGCGGCACTGATATGCGCTGTGACGGCGGGGTGCACGGACGGCGTCACCGGCCCCGGAACCCCAGGAACGAACCCCTCCTCCGCCGCCGCCGGAGGCGCCGCTCTGACCGCCGCGAAGGAGCTGACGGTCAAGGGGCGGGCGCCCAAGACGGGGTACGACCGCGACAGGTTCGGCACACCGTGGGCCGACACGGACTCCAACGGCTGCGACACCCGCGACGACATCCTCAAGCGCGACCTGGAGCGGGTGAAGTTCACCGGCGGTGACTGCAAGGTGTCCTACGGAGTGCTGGAGTCGGACCCTTACTCGGGCAAGGCGGTCACCTACCGGCGGGGTCGCAGCCAGGTCGACGTCGACCATGTCGTCGCCCTCTCGGACGCCTGGCAGAAGGGCGCCAAGTATTGGGACGGCAGCAAGCGCATAGCCCTTGCCAACGACCCGCTCAACCTGCTGGCCGTGGACGCGAGCACCAACCGCTCCAAGGGGGACGGCGACACGGCGACCTGGCTCCCGCCGAACAAGTCGTACCGCTGTCCCTACGTTGCCGCGCAGGTCGCGGTGAAGAAGAAGTACGGGCTGTGGGTGACGGCGGCCGAGAAGGCCGCGATGGTGAAGGTGCTGTCCGCCTGTCCGGAGCAGAAGCTCCCGTCGGGCGGCAACCCGACACGGGCACCGGAGCGCTTCCATGCGGACTGACCGGACCGACGGGGGCAACCGGGGCGACCGGACCGGCCGGGGCGTCGTCGGCTGAGGAGATCCTGCCCGGGCCGCAGGGAGCCGTCCGCGCCGATGAGGCCGTACCGGCGGGGGCCATCCGCCCGATGCGGCTGACCCGCCACGCGCGGTCGGACCGGCTGCCGTGCCACCCGTGACTTGCGTGCCATCCGTGACTGCGTCTGCGTGCCCCTACCGGGGCGACGGGGCGAGCGGATCGCGCCCGCCCCGATGACCGTTGCCGCCCCGGTCAGCTGTCCAGGTCGATGATGTCGCCGCTGGGCTTCCGGGCCTGCACCGGCTTGTCGAAGTCGCTGAAGGAGATGGTGCCCGGGTCCTCGGCGGAGGTGCTGTCGATGCGCAGCACGTACGGCTTGCCCTCGGTGGCGACGTACACCGTGTAGACGTCCTTGCCGTCCTTCTCGGTGACGGTGACGGCGGGCGTGCCGTCGACGGTGGTCGTCTTGCCCCGGGTGGCCACCGGGCGGCCTTCGTCGGTGTCGTCGAGCAGGGAGTTCAGGTCGCAGAACTCGGAGAGGTCCATCGCGTCCTCGCCCGTGGCGGTGGTCTTCGTCCACTTGCCCGCGAGCATGGTCACGATCGAATCGGCCTCGTCCGGCGACTCGCCCTTGCTCTGCGCGCGCAGGAACGCCTCGTTGTACTTCATGTACACGGTGTCGCCGGTCCGGATCAGGTCGGTCTTGCCACCGCCCATGCTCAGGGTGCCCGCACACTCGCCCTTCTTGTTCAGAGCCATGTCGATGGTGATGACGTCGCCGGTCTCATCGTCGGGAATGTCGCCCTTGACGCGGAGCGACGAGGTGCCCTTGGTGGCGGTCAGCGCGCGGTCGGCGATCTCGCCACCGCTGAGCCCGGCGAACGGGTCCCTCTCCGGTGTGGTGGTGGCCGAGGCGGTGGCGCCGGTGGACTTGTCCGAGGTGCTGACGGTGTCGCCCTTGTCGGACTGGCAGGCGGTCAGCGTGGTGGCGGTCGCGGCGGCGACGCAGAGAGCGGCGAGTGCGGTACGGCGCATGGGGTTCCTCGAATGGGGGTGTGATCTTGTGCTGTGGGTGAGTCGAGCGGTGCGGGGGGCGCGGGGGCCCGGCGGTGCGGGGGTGAGCGGGATGAGGACGGTGTGAGGACGGGGTGAGCGCTGAAGGTCAAGGGCGCTCACCCCGGTGTGAGAGACGCTCGGCCCCCGGCATGGGTGACGTTGAGCCCCTCGGCCGGCCGGGGCCGGTGGGTTGGTCAGCCGGTCTTGACCCAGTCCTGGCAGCCGGACGTGGTGAAGTAGCCGTCCGACGCGCTGAGGGTGACGACGGCGGAGCCGTTCACATTGTCGTTCGCAATGATCGACTCGTCCCCGTACTCGGCGTCCTTGGACCGCTCCCAGTAGCAGGAGTCGTCGCTGTTCCCGGTGGACTTGTAGGTGCCCGGGGCGATGTCGACGCCCACTTTGAACATGCCGCCCTCGCCGGCCATCTTCGTCGCCGGGTTGCCGGTGCCCTTGACCTTGGGGTCGACGGCCTCCCAGTCCGAGCAGTCGCTGGTCTTGAACAGCTTGTCGGTGGGCTTGATCGTCACGTAGCTGGTGCCGGTGACGTTGTCGTTGGCCAGGATCGAGTCCGCCTCGCCGGAGGAGTCCTTGGCTCGCTCCCAGTAGCAGAGGTCGTCGGTGTTGCCGGTGGAGCGGTACGTGCCGGGCTTGATGTCCATGCCGACCTCGTAGTCGCCGTCCCCGGAGAGCGCGGTCCCGGTCTTGTCCTGGCCGGCGCTCTTGCCGTCGCCGTCCGCGTCCTTCTTCTTGCCGGGCGTCGGAGCCGCGGAGGACGTGGTGCCTTTGCCGGCGCTGTCCTTGCTGCCGTCGCCGTCGTCGCCGGCGGTCGCCGAGACGACTCCGATGACGACGGCCCCGACGACGGCCCCCACCGCGATCTTCGTCTTCATGCCCATGGCTGGATTCCCTCCCCGTGCGTGGTGACGGCCTCTCTGTGGCCGCCGCCGTTCCGCTGGGTCAATCAGAGCATGGCCTGTGAACCGAGTCAACATTGTTCACGGAAGTCGTCGAGTACACGGCCGTGAAGCGGGTGCTCTTGCGAGCCTCGGTATGCTCGGCGTCACAGCTCGGCATCACAGGGTGCGTGTCGGCCTGGCGGGTGTGCGGCCTCGGTACGAGGCGGACGAGGGGAGCGGGCGAGTGCAGGACAACGCGACAGAGGTGACCGCCGCCGGCATTGCCCGGATGGCGGGGGTGGGCCGGGCCGCCGTCAGTAACTGGCGCCGTCGGCACGCCGACTTCCCCAAGCCGGTCGGCGGCACCGAGACCAGCCCCTCCTTCGCCCTCATGGAGGTGGAGGGCTGGCTGCGCAAGCAGGGCAAACTCGCCGAGGTGCCGTTGCGTGAACGGGTCTGGCAGCAACTCGCAGGCCACCCCGAGGGCCCGGTCGCCGCGCTCACCCACGCGGGCTTCGTTCTGCTGCTCATCCACGACCGGCCGACGGTCTGGCTGGAGCTGAGCGCGGACCCGGACGAGCGTCTCGCGGAGCGGCTGCCCACGGCACTGGCGGCAGTGCTCGCGCCGCGGTTCGGTAAGAGCGCCCAGGAGCCGGCCGGGGGGGCGCACGCCAGGGTTCCGCACGCCGGGACCGCAGAAGCCGGGACCCCGGACGCCGGAGCCTGTGCCGTTCACGCGCCCACCGACGAGCAGTTGCTGCCCTCCGTCCCGCTGCTGCGCGGCGTCGCCGAACTCGCCGCTGACCTGGGCGCGCGCCAGACCTTCGAGTTCCTCCTCGGGCGGCACCTGGACGCCAACCCGCGCCAGTACACGCTCACCCCCGCCGAACTCGCCCGTCTCATGGCCGAGCTGGCCGGCCCCGCCCGCACCGTCGTGGACCCGGCATGCGGCACAGGCGCCCTGTTGCGCGCCGTTGCCCCCAGCGCCGGCCAGGAGTTCTACGCGCAGGACAGCTCAGCGGCACTGGCCGCGCTCACCTCGCTGCGGCTCGCCCTGCACTCCCGGGCCGCCGTGCACGGCGCCGTCGGCGACACCCTGCGCGCCGACGCGCACCCGGAACTGCGCGCCGACGTCGTCCTGTGCCATCCCCCCTTCAACGAGCGGAACTGGGGCCACGACGAACTCGCCTACGACGCCCGCTGGGAGTACGGCTTCCCCCCGCGCACCGAGTCCGAGCTGGCCTGGGTGCAGCACGCGCTGGCCCGGCTGAGCGAGGGCGGCACCGCCGTCGTCCTCATGCCTCCCGCCTCCGCGTCCCGGCGCTCCGGGCGCCGGATCCGCGCCGACCTGCTGCGCCGGGGCGCGCTGCGCGCGGTGATCGCGCTGCCGGTCGGCGCGGCACCCCCGAACAACATCGCTCTCCACCTCTGGGTGCTGCGCCGGCCCGGCACGGCGCCGTCCCGGGCCGAGGTGCTGCTCGCCGACACGGGCCAGTACGCGGGGGAGGGGCGCGGCGGCCCCGACTGGGAGGCCGTGCGCGAGGCTGCCCTGGGCGCCTGGCGGACCTATGACCGCACCGGCGCCCTCGACGAACGGCCCGGCCTGGCCCGCACCGTGCCCGTCGTCGAACTCCTCGACGACGACGTGGACCTGGCCCCCGCCCGCCATCTGCCGCCCCCGGCGGTGGCCGACGGCGCGGAGGCGCTCGCGTCGGTGCGTGCGCGCCTGGACGAGACCCTGCGCCTGACCACCCGGCTCACGCCCCCGCCTGCCGCCTCCGCACAGCCCGTGCGATGGCCCCTCACCACCGTCGGGGAACTCGCACGCGGGGGCGCGCTCACCCTTCGCACCGGCGGAAGCGGCGGACCCGCGCGCGTGCCCGTGCTCACCGATCACGACGTGCTCGCCGGCGCGGCGCCCTCCGGCACGCTTCCCGAGAGCGATGAGGAGGCCGTGCTCACCGAGCCGGGCGACATCGTCGTGCCGGTGCTCGGCGGGGGCGCGATGGCGCGGGTGATCGACGAGGCGACGGGAGGCGCCGCCCTGGGGCGCAACCTGGTTCTCCTGCGCCCCGATCCCGCGGCGCTCGACCCGTGGTTCCTCGCCGGGTTCCTGCGCGGTACCGCCAACACCCGCCAGGCCAGCAGCTACGCGTCCACGGCCACGCGGCTGGACGTGCGCCGACTGCAGCTCCCCCGGCTCCCGCTCGACGAACAACGGCGCTACGGCGCGCGATTCCGCGCACTCGACGAGTTCGAGCGGGCGCTCAGGCATGCGAGCCGGCTCGGCGACCAACTCGTGCGCGGCATGTACGACGGCCTGGCCGACGGCACGGTGGCCCCGGACTGACCCGTCACCCCGGCGCGAAGTGCACCCCCCGGGTGCCCCGCACCCACCGGGCGTCCCGTCTCCGGCAGCGCTGCCACGCCGCGGAAAGCGATCAGTGCGGCAACGGTTCGGTACAACCCGGACCGGTTGTCCTTGTCGGCCTATACGCTCGATCCGCCAGTCAGAACTCACCCGGTCCAGGAGCAGTCATGTACGGCCACGGCGCGGTGCCGCCCTCCCGCAATGAGGGAACCGTCATCACCTTGCGCGTGCTGTTCGCCGCCGCCGGCTTCCTGTCGTGCGGACTGCTCGCGTGCGTACCGCTGTTCAGAGTCGCCCACCTGCGCGGCCGGTGGTACGACTGGGCGGCGGCCTGGGTGAGCCTGCCGTTGTCGATCATCGCGCTGGCGGTGGTCGGTTCGGTACCCGAGGACGACGCGCGCGGGGACGTGGCCCTGGCGACGGTGCTGATCCTCGGCGCCGCGAGCGCCGCCTACTTCCTGACCGTGGACGTTCAGCTCGGCGGCCGACGGCGCCAGCCCGCCGGTTACGCCCCGCCCCAGGCGGCCGCCCCCGCTCCGCCGCCCGTGCAGCAGCCCTACGGCTACCCGCCCGTGGCGCAGCCCGCCCAGCCGATGCACCCGACACCGCCGGCATCCCCGTACCGGACGACCATCGGCTCCGGCTCGCACACGCCCGTCCCCGGGCCGCCGCCCGCCCACCCGACGCCGCCGGGCCCCGTCCCGCCGACGCAGCGCCCGGCGCCCGCGCGCATCGACCAGGTGCGGGCCGAACTCGACGAACTCAGCGACTTCCTGCGCAAGCAGGAGGGACGTTCCGAGGGCGACCACGAGAGCGGTAGGTGACCGTGGCGCAGGGGCGCGTCATCGCCGACCGGTACGAACTGGCCACCCTCATCGGCCAGGGCGGCATGGGCCAGGTCTGGACGGCCTACGACCGCCGGCTCGACCGGCGCGTGGCCGTCAAGCTGCTGCGCCCGGACAAGGTGGCCGGCGCGGAGGCCGACGAGCTGCGCCGCCGCTTCCTGCGCGAGTGCCGGGTGACCGCCCAGGTCGACCACCCCGGGCTGGTCACCGTGCACGACGCGGGCAGCGAGGGCGAGGAACTCTTCCTCGTCATGCAGTACGTCGACGGCGCGGACCTGTCCGACCACCTCGCCGAACACGACCCCTACCCGTGGCAGTGGGCCGTCGCGGTCGCCGCGCAACTGTGCGCCGTGCTGAGCGCCGTGCACGCCGTGCCGATCGTCCACCGCGACCTCAAGCCACGGAACGTGATGGTGAAGCAGGACGGCACGGTCACGGTTCTCGACCTCGGCGTCGCCTCCGTCATGGACAGCGACACCACGCGCCTCACCCACACCGGGTCCCCCATCGGTTCCCCCGCCTACATGGCGCCCGAGCAGGCGATGGGTGGCGCGGTCGGTCCGTACACCGACCTGTACGCGCTCGGCGTGCTCATCCACGAACTGCTCAGCGGCGACGTCCCCTTCTCCGGGTCCACGGCGCTCGGCGTGCTCCACCGGCATCTGTACGAGCCCCCGGTGCCGGTGCGCCGCCTCCGCCCCGAGGTGCCGGAGGCGCTGGAGTCCCTGGTGCTGCGCCTGCTCGCGAAGGATCCACAGCACCGGCCCGGGTCCGCGCAGGAGGTGTACGAGGACCTGGCGCTGCTCCTGCCCGCGCGCGGGGCGCCCACGGGGGCGCCTCTCGACCCGACGCGCCCCTTCGCGCGGCCCCACGCCCCCTGGCCGGACCGGGCGCGCACGCCCGCGCCCCAGCCCGCCGCCTCCGCCACCCCCGTGCCCGGCCGCGCCGGGAAACCCGACGTCGCCGACGCGGTGGACGAGGTCAAGCGCCTCCTCGGCGCAGGCCGCATCACCCAGGCCGTCGACATCCTCAGCGCGATCCTGCCGGCCGCCGCCGAACAGCACGGCGAGCACTCCCCGGTCGTCCGCACCCTCCGCAAGCAGTACGCGGCCACGCTCATGGACGACGGCCAGTACCGGCGCGCGCTGCCGGAACTGCGCCGCCTCGCCGACGAACGCGCTACCGAGGCCGGCCAGGCCGACCCTCAGTCGCTGCGGTTCCGCTACGACATCGCGCAATGCCTGGAGCAGCTCGGCGAACCGGCGGCAGCGCTCGCCGAGTACCGTGCGCTGCTGCCGTACTACGAGAACCAGTACGTCTCCGGCGACCCGGCGCTCGCCCACGACGTGCGCCGGCGCATCGGCCAGCTGCTGCTCGCCGTCGGGGACCGCGCCGCTGCCCACGACACCCTCGTCCGGCTCCTGCACGACGTCGAGCGTTTCCAGGGCCCGGCCCACCCCCTGGCGGTGGAGGTCCGCAGAACGCTGCAGTGGCTGGGACAGGTGCGCGGGTAGGACGCCTCGCGTCGCGCTCACACCCGAGCGGGCCGGCAGGCGGCGGGAGTGTCTCCTGCGGGGTCGGCGGCGCGCCTGTCCGAGGCGACGAGCGTGACTCCCGCGGGCCGGCGGCGCGCCCGTCCGAGCCGAGGAGAGTGACTCCCGAGGGTCGCCGCCGCGCCCGTCCGAGGCGACGACCCCTGTGGGGTGGGCAGCCTGAGGCCCGGAGACGATTCCTCCGCGCCGGGCAGCTCGGGCTCTCCCCGTGGGACGCTGCGGGGCTGACAGCGAGGGCGCCCAGGACGACCCGAGAGCGGCGGCCGGTGCGAGCGTCCCGAATGGTGCGTCGCAAGCGGCTGCTGCGGTTGCCGTGGCCCCGCCTCTCTGCCCGGCGGGCGCGGCGATGCCCGAAGTCGAGATGAATCGTTGGTCGAATGGGTTGGCCACAGGCGCCCCACTGCCTACCATCGATCACCGCAAGACTTTGTGCACCGCCGCACAATCTCCTCGGGAGGCTCCCTTGCACCGCCGTCGCCGCACCGCGCTTCTGCTGTCCGCCGCGATTGTCGCGGCCGGGCCCCTCCTCACCGCCTGCGGAAACGATGCGCATCCCGGCGCGGCGGCCGTCGTCGGCGACGAGCGGATCACCGTCGCGCAGCTGGAGAGCCGGGTCAACGAGGTGCGCGCGGCGCAGCGCTCGGCCGTCACGGACGACGCCCAGTACGCGCAGGCCGTCGCCCAGACCGGCAGCCTCACCCGGGACACCCTGCACGGCATGGTCCTCGATCAGGTGCTGCAGCGGGCCGCCGACGACGCGGGGGTGACGGTCAGCCGCAAGGAGATCCAGCAGATGCGGGCCGGTCTGGAACAGCAGGCGGGCGGTGCCAAGGGGCTGGAGATGGCCTGGCTGCAGCAGTACGGCGTCCCGCCGCAGCGCCTCGACGAGAACCTCCGCCTCCAGCTGCAGGCACGTAAGCTCGCGCAGGCACTCGGTACCGACACGAACCGGCCCGAGTTCTGGACCGCCCTGTCCGAGGCGTCGCAGGAACTCGGCGTCGACCTCAACCCCCGCTACGGCAACTGGGACGTGCAAAAGGTCGGCCGGGTCGACGCGCCGACGCCGTGGGTACGCGAGGTCACCGCCGCCGGGACCCAGCAGACGGCCTGATCCACGAGGTCCTGCGGACAGCCGGACAGGGCCCGCACCTCATATTCGATCTGAAAATACGACCGCGCATCCGGGCCTGTGGATAACCCACGGGCCCGGCGGCGGGAGTGCGTTACGTTCGAGATGTGAACGACGTGACCCCACCCAACGGCTCCACCGGCACGGGCCCCGGCTCCGAACCTGCCCGCTCCGGCTCCGACCTCGCTCGCCCCGGCTCCGCGCCCGCTTCCCCGGCCCACCCCGGCACCGCTCCCGACGCCCCCGCCGCCGGTCGGATCATCCTGCTCACCACCAGTCACCGTGTCGCTCCCGGCCTGCTGTCCTGGCCCGCCTGGCAGGCGCTGCGCGAGGCGGACCAGGTGCTGTGCGCCGACGGCGCCCACCCGCAGCTGCCGTATCTGCGGGAGGCGGGGACAGCCGTGACGGAGGCGTCCCCCACGGCCGAGGAACTGGTCGCCCGATGCGCCGACGGGCGGACCGTGGTGGTCGTGGCGACCGGTGAGGGCGAGCCGGCCCTCACCGACGGCCTGGCCCGGCTGGCCGGCTCCGGCCGGGTGGCCATGCCCGAGCTTGAGCTCCTTCCCGCCTCCTACGACCTGCCGGGCGCCCGTCTCCTCGACCTGGTCCAGGTCATGGACCGAATCCGCGCCGAGTGCCCGTGGTCGTCGCGCCAGACCCACCAGGGCCTGGCGAAGTACGCGGTCGAGGAGTCCTATGAGCTGGTCGAGGCGATCGAGGACGGGGACCGCGACGAGTTGCGCGAGGAACTGGGCGATGTCCTGCTCCAAGTCGTCTTCCACGCGCGGATAGCGGAGGAGGACACGGAGTCCCCGTTCTCCGTGGACGACGTGGCGGGCACCATCGTGGACAAGCTGATCCACCGCCACCCGCATGTCTTCGGCGACGCGACGGCCACCACTCCGGAGGAGGTCAAGGAGCACTGGCTGCGCAGCAAGGCCGCCGAGAAGCGGCGCACCTCGGTGACGGAGGGCATCCCGCTCCAGCAGCCGGGCCTGGCCCTCGCGGCCAAGCTGGCCTCCCGGGTCCGGACGGCCGGCCTCGACGTCGCGCTGCCGGCCGCCACCGGAGTCGGCTACGAGCTGCTGTCCCTGGCCGCCCGCGCCGAGTCCGAGGGCATCGACCCGGAGGCCGCCCTGCGCGCCGCCGCCCGCGCCTACCGAGACGCCATACGGACCGCCGAGCAGTCCGCGACCCCGCCCGCTCCCGCTGACCGGAGTGTTCCACCGGCTTCTGACCTCGACCGTCCCCGCTGATCGGGGAGCGCCTCCCACCACCACGACCACCTGCCCTGTCGCCACCACCCACCTACGACCTCCCACCCGCCCCGATAACGTCAAGGCGTGACCGACCAGCCCCACCCCGCCCCCAGCCCTGGCCCCGCTTCCGCCTCCACCCCTGGCGGCTCTGGCCCCGCTTCCGCCCCCACCCCTGGCGGGCCTGGACCCACCCCTCCCCCCGGCGGCCCCACCCGCGCCCCCCAGGACCCCCCGGCCCCCGCACCCGAGTTGTTCAGTTGGGAGTTCGCGGCCGACCCGTACCCCGCCTACGCCTGGCTGCGCGAGCACGCGCCCGTGCGCCGGACCACTCTGCCCAGCGGTGTGGAGGCGTGGCTGGTCACCCGGTATGCCGACGCCCGGCAGGCGCTCGCGGACCAGCGGTTGTCGAAGAACCCGGCGCACCATGACGAGCCGGCGCACGCCAAGGGCAAGACCGGGATCCCGGGGGAGCGCAAGGCCGAGCTGATGACGCATCTGCTCAACATCGACCCGCCGGACCACACCCGGTTGCGCCGGCTGGTGAGCAAGGCGTTCACGCCGCGTCGCGTGGCCGAGTTCGAGCCGCGGGTGCGGGAGCTGACCGACGAGCTCATCGGCCGGTTCGCGGCGCGGGGAAGCGCCGACCTCATTCACGAGTTCGCCTTCCCGCTGCCCATCTACGCGATCTGCGACCTGCTGGGCGTGCCCCGGGAGGACCAGGACGACTTCCGGGACTGGGCGGGCATGATGATCCGGCACGGCGGGGGCCCGCGCGGCGGGGTCGCGCGGTCGGTGAAGATGATGCGCGGATACCTGTCCGACCTGATCCACCGCAAGCGCGCCGCGCTGCCCGCTGAGCCGGGGCCGGGCGAGGACCTGATCTCCGGTCTGATCCGCGCCTCGGACCACGGTGAGCACCTCACCGAGAACGAGGCGGCGGCGATGGCGTTCATCCTCCTCTTCGCCGGGTTCGAGACGACCGTCAACCTCATCGGCAACGGCACCTACGCCCTGCTCACCCACCCCGGGCAGCGTGCCCAACTGCAGGCGTCACTGGCGCGGCAGGAGACCGCCCTGCTGGAGACGGGCGTGGAGGAGCTGCTGCGCTACGACGGTCCGGTGGAGATGGCCACCTGGCGGTTCGCCACCGAGCCGCTGACCCTCGGCGGGCAGGACATCGCGCCCGGCGATCCGGTTCTCGTGGTGCTGGCCGCGGCAGACCGCGACCCGGACCGCTTCACCGGCCCCGACACTCTGGACCTGTCCCGCCGCGACAACCAGCACCTCGGTTACGGGCATGGCATCCACTACTGCCTCGGCGCTCCGCTCGCCCGGTTGGAGGGCCAGACGGCGCTGGCCACCCTGTTCACCCGCCTGCCCGACCTGCGACTGGACGCCGACCCGGCGGAGCTGCGGTGGCGCGGCGGGCTCATCATGCGGGGACTGCGCACACTGCCGGTGCGGTTCACGCCGCCTCAGATCTGAGTGGACGTCACCGTAGGGGCCCGTACCGGTGCGTCCGCAAGCGTGACGCCCCCTCACCGCTGTGATCTTCACGTGATCTGCGCGGCATGAACTTGTGACAAGTGATCGTCTGCCTATACGTTCACTCGTCAATGCGACGGGGTAGGCAGCGCACCCGCCGCGTGGGTCACCGCTGTCTTGAGAAAGGCCTTCGCATGCTCTCCGGGAACGGTCGTCACCGTCGCCCCCGCCAGGCTCCGGCCCTCCTCGTCGCGGCCGGGGTGACCGGGTCCGCCATCGCCATCCCGTTGCTCGGCGCCTCCGGCGCCAGCGCGGCCGACGGCACGGTGTGGGACAAGGTGGCGGAGTGTGAGACCGGCGGCTCGTGGAGTGCCGACGAGGGCAACGGCGAGTACGGCGGACTCAGCCTCACCCAGGACGACTGGGAGGCGTACGGCGGTCTGGCCTACGCGCCCAGCGCCGACATGGCCAGCCGCAGCCAGCAGATCGCGGTCGCGCAGAAGCTGCTCGCCGCCGAGGGGATCGGCGCCTGGGGCACCTGTGGACTGACCTCCGGGCTCACCCAGCAGAACGGCGCGGTCTCCGTGGACACCGGCGTGGCCGCGGACTCCTCGACCGGCGGCCTGTCGGACTCCGGTAAGAGTTCGCCCGGTTCGCCCGGTTCGTCTGGCTCATCAGGCAAGTCATCGAATGCCGATGGCTCAGTCCATTCATCCGGTTCGTCTGCTTCATCTCCTTCCAGCGGCTCGACCGGTACGCCCGGTTCATCCAGCTCCTCCGGTTCCTCCACCTCCGCCGGGGTGTCCGGCGACGGGTCGGGGTCACCGTCCGACGGCCCGGCTGCCGGTTCGTCGGCCGGCCCCTCCGCTGACAATGGGGCACCTTCGGGCTCTTCGTCCGGTACGGCGGAAAACTCCCCGGAGTCCGATGTGTCCGCCTCTGGTGAACCCGGGGCCGCTGGCGGGCGTGCGTCCGACGGCTCGTCCTCGATCGCGCCGGATGGGGGCGACCCGGACAACTCGGGGCAGTACGCGGGCACCTGGAGCCTTGTCGACACCGGCTCGATCGGCACCGGGCGGCATCGCGGCGTCCCCGCCGAGGAGTCCGTACAGGGCGCCGCCCGGGAGTCCGGCGAAGGCGCCGCGGACGGATCCTCGTACGTGGTCCGCGACGGCGACACGCTCGCCTCCATCGCCGACTCCCTTGAGGTCACCGGCGGATGGCATGCGCTCTATGACGGCAACAGGGACGTCATCGGGCCCGACCCGAGTCACATCGTCCCCGGTCAGACCCTGTCTGTCGGTAGCGAATAGGGCGAAAACGCAAGGGAGTTCACGCCCCACTTCACTCCATAATGTCCGGTTTGGTGAAAGTGTGGGATGAGTCTCAGAAGTGCTGATCGTCTTTGAAATTCCGCCGAGCGCCTGTCTACGGTCGTGACCGCTCGGCAACCCGAGCCCCGGCCGTCGCAACGCCGAATCCTGCCAGCGGCTGCCCGGGAACAGTCGTCGCGTCAAGCGCCGCAGGCAGGAGCGGGGGACCCAAGGTAAGCGCCGTGCCCGGCAGTTGCGCCGGAGCGGCTAGGGGTGGAGCCGAGCCTCCCAGGAGGCCCGGCCGGGCAACTCAACCGGCCCGAACCCGACAGCTCACCTCGCAGGCGTCGGTGAGGGGATCGATCCATGCTGTTTTCCGGCAAGGGCAAGCACCGCCGTCCGTCCAAGACCGCTCGTGCCATCGCCGTCGTCGGCGTCACCGGCGCCGCCGCCGTGGCCGCCCCGCTGATGGCGGCCGGCAGCGCCTCCGCCGCCACCGCCTCCGAGTGGGACGCCGTCGCCCAGTGCGAGTCCGGCGGCAACTGGTCCATCAACACCGGGAACGGGTACTACGGCGGCCTGCAGTTCGCCTCCTCCACCTGGGCCGCGTACGGCGGCACGCAGTACGCCCCGCGTGCCGATCTCGCCACCAAGTCCCAGCAGATAGCCGTCGCCGAGAAGGTCCTCGCGGGCCAGGGTAAGGGCGCCTGGCCGGTCTGCGGCGTCGGCCTGTCCGGTGCCTCCTACACCGGCGACTCCGGCTCGGGCACCGGCAGCAGCGCGGGCACCACCCGCTCCACCGGCGAGCAGGGCACCTCCCGCTCCGCCGAGCGCCCCGCGCCGAAGCCCAAGAGCGCCCCCAAGACCCAGAAGAGCCACAAGACGGTCACCACCCCGACCGGCAAGAAGGTCCAGAAGGGCGACGGCGAGTACAAGGTCGTCAAGGGTGACACCCTCAGCAGCATCGCCGCGAAGCACCACGTCGAGGGCGGCTGGCAGAAGCTGTTCCAGCTGAACAAGGACATCGTCGAGGACGCCGACCTGATCTACCCGGGTCAGCAGCTCCACCTGAAGTGACGAGCGGCCGCCCGGGCGGCCCCGCACCTCGTCCCGGCTCCCCGCCCCGGCGCGTCATCCCCCGTACGCGCCGGGGCGGGGTTTTGCGCGCCCGCCCCTCGCCCCGGCTCACCCTCCTATTTGACTCCCTGTTCACCCCCCCTTTGTTCCGGGTGGGAACAATGGGTACCGTCAGACCTTGTCCACGGGACGGTCGGTCGGCTGGCCGATGGCCCGGAGACGGTTAGGCTCTAGTCGCACGGCCCACGTGGCCCCGCACTTTCAGCGTCACATCCCAAGAAGGAGATGCTCGTGCCGTCCATCGACGTCGTCGTAGCCCGGGAAATCCTGGACTCCCGAGGCAACCCCACGGTCGAGGTCGAGGTCGGCCTCGACGACGGCAGCACGGGTCGTGCCGCCGTCCCGTCCGGCGCCTCCACCGGTGCCTTCGAGGCCATCGAGCTGCGCGACGGTGACCCCAACCGCTACCAGGGCAAGGGCGTCGAGAAGGCCGTCCTGGCGGTCATCGAGCAGATCGGCCCGGAGCTCGTCGGCTACGACGCCACCGAGCAGCGCCTGATCGACCAGGCGATGTTCGACCTGGACGCCACCGACAACAAGGGCTCGCTCGGCGCCAACGCCATCCTCGGTGTCTCGCTCGCCGTCGCCCACGCCGCCTCCGAGGCCAGCGACCTGCCGCTCTTCCGCTACCTGGGCGGTCCGAACGCGCACCTGCTGCCGGTGCCGATGATGAACATCCTGAACGGCGGCTCGCACGCCGACTCCAACGTGGACATCCAGGAGTTCATGATCGCCCCGATCGGCGCGGAGTCCTTCTCCGAGGCCCTGCGCTGGGGTACCGAGGTCTACCACACCCTGAAGAAGGTCCTGAAGAACAAGGGCCTGTCCACCGGCCTCGGCGACGAGGGCGGCTTCGCCCCGAACCTCGGCTCCAACCGCGAGGCCCTCGACCTCATCCTGGAGGCGATCAAGGAGGCCGGCTACACCCCGGGCGAGCAGATCGCCCTGGCGCTGGACGTCGCCGCGTCCGAGTTCTACAAGGACGGCTCCTACACCTTCGAGGGCAAGGAGCGCTCCGCCACCGAGATGACGGAGTACTACGCGGAGCTGGTCGAGGCGTACCCGCTGGTCTCCATCGAGGACCCGCTGTTCGAGGACGACTGGGAGGGCTGGAAGACCATCACCGCCAAGCTCGGTGACAAGGTCCAGCTCGTCGGCGACGACCTGTTCGTCACCAACCCCGAGCGCCTGGCCCGCGGCATCGAGGAGGGCGCCGCCAACGCCCTGCTGGTGAAGGTCAACCAGATCGGTTCCCTCACCGAGACCCTGGACGCGGTCGAGCTGGCCCAGCGCAACGGCTTCAAGTGCATGATGTCCCACCGCTCCGGCGAGACCGAGGACGTCACCATCGCCGACCTCGCCGTCGCCACCAACTGCGGCCAGATCAAGACCGGCGCCCCGGCCCGCTCCGAGCGCGTCGCCAAGTACAACCAGCTGCTGCGCATCGAGGAGATCCTCGACGACGCGGCGGTCTACGCCGGCCGCAGCGCCTTCCCGCGCTTCAAGGGCTGAGCGGCGCCGGCGCCCGGCGCGTCGAGGCCACCCCGGGGCGCGGCGCGCTGACGGCACTCCGGGGCGTGGCGCGCTGACGGCACCCCCGCGGACCGGCGGCGTCCACGTGGACCGCCAGCGCCCCGAGAGCAGCGTCGTCCGTACGTCCCCGTACGCGGTCCCGTACCGTGTGCGGGGACGTACGCACGTGTGAACGGAGGCGGGGCACATGGCCGTGAAGGACCGGGACCGGTTCTCCACCGCGACCAGGCTGCGGGTGCTCGGCGAGCAGACCGCGGCCCGTGTCTACCGCTCCCAGACCAGACGGCAGGCCCGCCGCTCGCGGCTCACCGGCCGGGCCGCGCTGCTCGCGCTGGTGCTGTGCTCGCTGATCGTGGCCCTGGCGTACCCGATGCGCCAGTACGTCTCCCAGCGTGCCGAGATCGCCGACCTGGAGCGCGAGCGGCAGGCGGCCGAGGACCGGGTGGAGCGGCTGCGCGACCTCAAGGCGCGCTGGCAGGACGACGCCTACGCCGAGCAGCAGATCCGGCTGCGGCTGCACTACGTGCTGCCCGGCGAGACCGGGTTCGTGATGACCGACCCGGACGCGGCCCGGCGGGCCCGGGCCGACCAGGGGGCCGCCGACCGTCCCTGGTACTCGAACGTCTGGGACGGGGTCGACAAGGCCGACGCCTCGAACCGCTAGGGGTCCTCCCCACCCGTTGACCGGGCACTGAACCGACCGAGAGAAAGACAGGCATGCACACGCCCCCGCCGACCACACCGCGCACCGAGCCCACCGACGCCGACGTCGAGGCCTTCCAGCAGCAGCTCGGGCGTCCGCCGCGCGGGCTGCGCGCCATCGCGCACCGGTGCCCGTGCGGTCAGCCGGACGTCGTCGAGACGGCCCCCCGCCTGCCCGACGGCACACCCTTCCCGACGCTGTACTACCTGACGTGCCCGAAGGCGAACTCCGCCATCGGCACGCTGGAGGCGAACGGCGTGATGAAGGAGATGACGGCCCGTCTGGAGAGCGATCCGGAGCTGGCCGCGGCCTACCGCGCCGCGCACGAGGACTACATCCGGCGGCGGGACGAGATCGAGGAGCTGACCGGCTTCCCGAGCGCCGGCGGCATGCCGGACCGGGTGAAGTGCCTGCACGTCCTGGTGGCCCACTCGCTGGCCGCCGGACCGGGCGTGAACCCGCTCGGCGACGAGGCGCTCGCGATGCTGCCGCAGTGGTGGGACAAGGGCACCTGCGTCAACCCGGCGAAGGAGGACGAGAAGTGACCCGCGTCGCTGCGATCGACTGCGGCACCAACTCCATCCGGCTGCTGGTCGCCGACGTCGCCCCCGGCACCGGCGAACTCGTCGACCTGGACCGCCGGATGACCATCGTGCGGCTCGGCCAGGGGGTCGACCGGACCGGACGGCTCGCCCCCGAGGCGCTGGAGCGGACCTTCGCCGCGTGCCGGGAGTACGCGGCCGTGATCAAGGAGCACGGCGCGGAGCGGGTCAGGTTCGTGGCCACCTCGGCGTCCCGTGACGCGGAGAACCGCGACGTGTTCGTGCGCGGGGTGCTGGACATCCTGGGTGTCGAGCCGGAGGTCATCACCGGGGAGCAGGAGGCCGAGTTCTCCTTCACCGGGGCCACCAGGGAGCTGGCCGGACGCGACCACCTGGAAAAGCCCTACCTGGTCGTGGACATCGGCGGCGGCTCGACCGAGTTCGTCGTCGGCGAGGACCACGTGCGGGCGGCCCGGTCCGTCGACGTCGGCTGCGTGCGGATGACCGAGCGGCACCTGGTGGTCGACGGGGCGGTCACCGATCCGCCGTCCGCCGAGCAGATCGCGGCCATGCGCGCCGACATCGCGGCAGCGCTCGACCTCGCGGAGGAGACCGTCCCGCTGCGCGAGGCGCGCACGCTGGTGGGTCTCGCGGGCTCCGTCACCACCCTTTCCGCGATCGCGCAGGAACTGCCCGAGTACGATTCCGCGGCGATCCACCATTCCCGGATCCCCGTCGGCCGCGTCCGTGAGATCACCGAGTGGCTGCTGCGTTCCACGCACGCCGAGCGGGCGGCGATCGGCGCCATGCACCCGGGCCGGGTGGACGTGATCGGCGCGGGCGCGCTCGTGCTGCTGTCGATCATGGAGCGGACCGGCGCGGCGGAGGTCGTCGTGAGCGAGCACGACATCCTGGACGGGATCGCTCACTTCACGGCGAGCGAGGTGCGTTGAGGGGCGGTGCCCGGCGGCCTCGGGGTCGGGCGGGGCGTCACAGGGTGCGGTAGACGTCCCGCCGGTCGCCCACCTTGACGACCAGGACCACGAGTTCGCCGTCGTTGATCTGATAAGCGATCCGGTAGCTTCCGACCCGGAGCCGGTAGAGCCCGGACGGGCCGGTGAGCTTCTTGACGTCGGCGTCCTGGCGGTAGGGGTCGTCACCGAGCGAGGCCAGCGCGGTCAGGATGCGCATGGCGTCGGGTCGGCTGATGAACCGCAGTTGCCGCTGCGCCGCCGTGGTGAAACGGAAGGCGTACTTCACGACGCCTCGCCATCCCGCTCGGTGAACAGGTCCGCCAGCAGTTCCGCCATGGTCACGGTGCTGCCTCCCTCGGCCAGCACCGCTTCGGCCTCGCGCGCCAGCATCACGTCGGCGGATTTCTCCAATGCTTCGAAGTCCGAGATCGGTACCACCGCCGCCACCGGGGCGCCGTTGCGCGTGATGACGGTCGGGACGCCTTCCTCGGCCCGGTTGATGTGGTCGGCGAGGTGTGCGCGGGCTTCCCGAACGGTCACGGTGTTCTCAATCATGAGGACAGTGTACGCGCGCACGTGTACACGCGACCTCGGTCGGGAGTCGCGTTCGTGAGCGATGCTCGACGGGATCGCTCACTACGCTGCGAGTGAGTCGGACTGAGGGTCGAGGCCCGGTGGTCTCGGTGCCGACGTGAGGATTGAGTCGTTTCGTCCGTTTTGTCGTGGTGCAAGCGGTGAGGGGGTCACCACGACGGAAGGATTGAGACGGACCATGATCACAAGAGAGCAGATCCCGGCCGTACTCGACCGTCCCGTTCTCGACGAGGGCGGGAAGAAGGTCGGGGACGCCAAGCACATCTACCTCGACGACCGGACCGGGCGCCCCGAGTGGGTGTCGGTCAAGACCGGCGTGTTCGGCAGCAGCGAGTCCTTCGTGCCCATCCGTGACGCCACGATGGTGAGAGACCACACGGAGGTTCCGTACTCCAGGGGCATGATCAAGGACGCGCCGCACGTCGACGTCGACGCCGGCGGCCACCTGTCCGAGGACGAGGAGCACCGCCTCTACGCCCACTACGGCATCGACTGGGACGACTCCTGGTCCCGCGCCAACCAGCCCGGCGAGGGCGGCTGGGCCTACCAGGCCGAAGCCCCCGGAGCGGCAGGCACCACCGGCACGGCAGGCACCACCGGAACTGCCGACACCGCCGGTATGGCCGGTACCGCCGACGCCGCTGGCATGGCCGGTGCCGCCGGGACTGCCGGCATGGCCGGGGCCGCCGGCCGGGCGTACGACACCGGTGAGGGCCGCGCGCCCGGGCCGGGCGACGACGCCATGACGCGCTCCGAGGAGCGGATGCGCGTCGGCGTGGAGCGCCGCGAGGCAGGCCGGGCCAGGCTGCGCAAGTACGTCGTCACCGAGGAGGAGGAGCGGACCGTTCCGCTCCGGCACGAGGAGGTGCGCGTCGAACGGGAGCCGATCACCGAGGAGAACCGGGATGCCGCGCTGTCCGGGCCGGAGATCGCCGAGGCCGAGCACGAGGTGGTGCTCCACGAGGAGCGTGCCGTCGTGGAGACCGAGGCCGTCCCGGTGGAGCGGGTGCGCCTGACCGTCGACGAGGAGGCGGAGCAGGAGACCGTGCGCGGACAGGTCCGCAAGGAGCGCATCGAGGGCGAAGCCGAGGAGTCCGACGAGCCCGGCGGCTTCGGCACGGAGCGCCCGGGCTAGTCCCCTGGCCCGGAGCGTGCCCGGGCTGGTTCTCCGGCGCCGGCCGGGGGTTGCACCGGAGTGCGCCCCCGGTCGACGCTCGTCGGCTATCGGCTATCGGCTATCGGCTATCGGCTCTGGCCCCTCGCCCTTCGGGCGGGGAGGGTCGACAGGTCGCCCGGTGGCAGCCACGGCCCACGGCCCCGCAGCCCGCCCTACCGCCCCTCCCACGGCCCTACCGGCCGGTACCGGTCTTCGCCGGTCAACGGGCCTCCGCTGAGCGGCTGGGGTGGCGCATGAGCGCGTCCTGAGCCGTTTCTGGGCGGTCCCGGGACCGCCCCCCAGTGGTCCGCCGGAAAAGTTCGTGAAGTTCTTCACAAGGAAAACCGCGCCTTAGGTCCCCGGAGTGGGGCCGGTTGGCCCTTTCGGGGGAGCGATCGCCGTATGAACATGTTCAAAAGCTGGGGGCAAAGGTCTCTCGCGGAGATCCCCGTACGCCGATCCTAGCCCCCTCACAGGGGTCTGCGACGCCCGGAGAGGCAGCTCACGCGGCATTGACAACGGGTCGCCCGATGGGCTGGTTCCCATCCCGGTCCATGATCTGGATCACGGGGGCCGCGGAGAATAGCACACACTCCCCAGAAGCTTGTGAAGGGGCGCACGAAGTACCCCCCGGCAACGGGTGGATACTCGATGGCATGAGCACCACGGAGCGTCCCAGGATCCTCGTAGTAGGCGGTGGGTACGTAGGCCTGTACGCAGCTCGGCGCATCATGAAGAAGATGCGCTACGGCGAGGCGACCGTCACGGTCGTCGACCCCCGGTCGTACATGACCTACCAGCCCTTCCTTCCCGAAACCGCCGCCGGCAACATCTCCCCGCGCCACGTCGTCGTCCCGCTGCGACGCGTGCTGCCGAAGGCGGAGGTCCTCACCGGCCGGGTCACCACCATCGACCAGGACCGCAAGGTGGCGACGATCGCCCCGCTGGTCGGCGAGTCGTACGAGCTGCCGTTCGACTACCTGGTCATCGCGCTCGGCGCGGTCTCCCGCACCTTCCCGATCCCCGGCCTCGCCGAGCAGGGCATCGGCATGAAGGGCATCGAGGAGGCCATCGGCCTGCGCAACCACGTCCTGGAGCAGCTGGACAAGGCCGACTCCACCACCGACGAGGAGATCCGCCGCAAGGCGCTCACCTTCGTCTTCATCGGCGGCGGCTTCGCCGGCGCGGAGACCATCGGTGAGGTCGAGGACATGGCCCGCGACGCGGCCAAGTACTACAAGAACGTCTCCCGCGAGGACATGCGCTTCATCCTCGTCGACGCCGCCGACAAGATCCTCCCCGAGGTCGGCCCCAAGCTCGGTGCCTACGGCAAGGAGCACCTGGAGAGCCGTGGCGTGGAGATCTACCTCTCCACCTCCATGGACTCCTGCGTCGACGGCCACGTGGTGCTCAAGAACGGCCTGGAGGTCGACTCCAACACCATCGTGTGGACGGCCGGCGTCAAGCCCAACCCGGTGCTGTCCCGCTACGGCCTGCCCCTCGGCCCCCGCGGCCACGTGGACACCGAGCCGACCCTCCAGGTCAAGGGCACCGACTACATCTGGGCCGCGGGCGACAACGCCCAGGTCCCGGACCTGGCCGGCCGCAAGGCGGGCAACGAGAACGCCTGGTGCCCGCCCAACGCCCAGCACGCGCTGCGCCAGGCCAGGGTCCTCGGCGACAACGTGATCTCCGGCATGCGGGGCTTCCCGCAGAAGGAGTACAGCCACGCCAACAAGGGCGCGGTCGCGGGCCTCGGCCTGCACAAGGGCGTCGCGATGATCGTCATGGGCAAGATGAAGATCAAGCTCAAGGGCCGTCTCGCCTGGTACATGCACCGCGGCTACCACGGCCTGGCGATGCCGACCTGGAACCGCAAGATCCGGGTCTTCGCCGACTGGACGCTCGGCATGTTCCTCAAGCGCGAGGTCGTCTCCCTCGGCGCCCTGGAGACCCCGCGCGAGGAGTTCTACGAGGCCGCCAAGCCGGCCCCGAAGCCCGCTCCGGCCGTCGTGAAGACCGAGGAGAAGGCCAAGGCCTCCTAGCCGGCCCTCCCCGTCACTCCGTCCCGAAGGGGCCGCCCGCCATCCGTGGTGCGGGCGGCCCCTTCGGCGTGTCCCGACGCCCACCCGGCCGGTCCCGGCGCGCACCCGGCCGGTCCCGGCGCGCACTCGGGCAGCCCCGCGGCGAGAGCGACACGGTGCCGGGGCGAGAGCGACGCGGTGCCGGGGTCAGGCCGAGACTGCGCCGGGGCGAGGGCGGCGCGGTGCGGGAGCACGGCCGGGAGAGGCCTTGGAAAGCGGCCGACTGCTCCGGGCGTGGTAAGCGGCCGGTCATTTTGCGCTGCCATGACCCCGATGCGGGACTGTGACGCGCGTTGCGGTGCTTTCGTGGTCACGGGACATCCGCAACGTTCGCCTGTCACGGAGGTGCACGCCATGGCTGACGCCGCGTCGCGGCTGCAGGGCCTGTTCGCACAGCTGCTGGGAGCCCCGCTGCCGGTCCGTATCCGCGCCTGGGACGGCTCGCAGGCTGGGCCGCCCGGCGCCCCGACGCTGGTGGTCCGCAACCGCCGCGCGGTGCGCCGACTGCTGTTCAAGCCCGGCGAACTCGGTCTGGCCCGCGCCTGGGTGGCCGGTGACGTCGGGATCGAGGGTGATCTGTACGCCGCGCTGGACCTGGTCTCCCCGCTGATCTGGGAGCGCGGTGAGGAGGCCCCCGGCCTGCTGCGGTCGCTGCGCGAGCCGCACGTACGGGCCGCCGTGCGGGGACTGCTACGGCTCGCCGGCCCGCCCTTGCCGCCCGCCCCGCCGCCCGAGGAGGTCCGCCGCCCCCGCCATCTCCACACCCGCCGCAGCGACCGGCGCGCCATCAGCCACCACTACGACGTCGGCAACGACTTCTACGCGCTCGTCCTCGGCCCGTCGATGGTGTACTCCTGCGCCTACTGGGCCTCGCCCGACGCCGGTCTGGCCGACGCCCAGCGCGACAAGCTGGAACTGGTCTGCCGCAAGCTCGCCCTGACGCAGGGGCAGCGGCTGCTCGACGTCGGCTGCGGCTGGGGCTCACTGGTCATCCACGCCGCCCGGGAACACGGTGTCCACGCCGTCGGCGTCACCCTCTCCCAGGAGCAGGCCGCCTACGCCCGCAAGCGGGTCGCCGACGCGGGGCTGACCGACCGGGTGGAGATCCGGGTCCTGGACTACCGGGACGTCACCGACGGGCCCTACGACGCCGTCTCCTCGATCGGCATGGCCGAACACGTGGGTTCCGAGCGCTACCTGGAGTACGCCGGCCACCTCCACCGGCTGCTCGGACCCGGCGGCCGGCTGCTCAACCACCAGATCGCCCGCCGCCCGCGACGCGACGAGTCGGCGTACGACGTCGACGCGTTCATCGACGCCTACGTCTTCCCCGACGGGGAGCTGGCCCCCGTCGGCACCACCGTCACCCAGCTGGAGCGGGCCGGTTTCGAGGTGCGCGACCTGGAGTCGATCCGCGAGCACTACGCGCTCACCCTGCGCCAGTGGGTCGCCAACCTGGAGGCGGGCTGGGAGCGGGCGGTGGCGCTCGCCGGTGCCGGGCGGTCCCGTGTCTGGCTGCTCTACATGGCCGCCTCCGCGCTGGCGTTCGAACGCAACCGTCTCGGCGTCAACCAGGTGCTGGCCGTGAGAACCCCCGGATCGGGGGACTCGGGTCTGCCGCTGCGGACCCGCACCTGGAACTGACGTGGAGCTGACGCGCACGCGAAGGGGCCCCTCGCCCACGGATACGGAACGAGGGGACCCTTCACGTCTCCGGCCGGCGCTTCCTGCGCCTCCTGCGTGCGCTTCCCGCGCTTCCCGCGCTTCCCGCGCTTCCCGCGCCTCCTACGCCGCCTTGATCGCCTGAAGCGTGTTCAGACGGGCCGCGCGCCGCGCCGGCCACAGCGCCGCCAGGACGCCCACCGCGCCGGCCAGCAGCAGGAACACGGCCATCCGGGCCCACGGCAGCACCAGTTCGTACGTCGGCATCCTCGTGCCGAGCAACTCGCCGGCCGCCCAGCCGAAGAACACCCCGAGCCCGATCCCGAGCACCCCGCCGAACAGGGAGATCACCAGCGACTCCAGCCGGACCATCCGCTTCACGCCGCGCCGGTCCAGACCGACCGCGCGCAGCATGCCGATCTCCTGGGAGCGCTCGAACACCGACATCGCCAGAGTGTTGATGACCCCGAGGACCGCCACGATCACGGCCATCGCGAGCAGGCCGTACAGCATGTTGAGCATCAGGGTGAACATGCTCGCGATCTTGTCCGAGATGTCCTGCTTGCTCTGCACCTGGATGGCCGGGTTGGAGCCGAGTGCCTTCTCCAGCCGGTCCTTCATCGTGCCGGTCGCCCCGTCGGCCGTCCTGACCATCACCGACATGTCGGCGGGGTCCGCGATGTGCGGGGAGAGCGTGGCGTTGTCCACGATGACGCCGCTGATCAGGTCGTTGCCCTGGTAGATCCCGGAGACGGTGAGCCGCTGCTTCGCGCCGTCCTCGTACGCCACGGTGAACACGGAGCCGGTCTTCCAGCCGTGCTCCTCCGCCCGGTCCGCGTCGACCACGACGTGAGTGCCGCCGACCTCGAAGGCACCGCTGTCGAACGTGAGCGCGGTGAGCCGGGGGAACGCGGACGCGTCGACGCCCGTCAGGTACTCCGTCGTCCCGCCGATGCGCGAGGGCGAGTTGCGCAGCGCGCTGCTGGCGGTGACTCCCTCGGTCGCGGCGATCTTCCTCTCGACGTCCGGGGACAGCTCGTTGCCGTTGGCCATGGACACCACGTAGTCCGCCCTGATGGCGTCCGCCGCCATCTTGTCGATCGACTTCTGCAGGCTGCCCGCCATCACCGTCATGCCGGTGATGAGGGTGAGGCCGATCATCAGCGCCGACGCGGTGGCGGCCGTGCGGCGCGGATTGCGCAGCGCGTTCTGGCGGGCGAGCTTCCCGGAGACGCCGAACAGCCGGAGAAGGGGTGTGGCGGCCGCGATCAGCGGGCGCGACAGCAGCGGCGTCAGCACGAACACACCGATGATCAGCAGCACCGCGCCGATCCCCATCGGGCCCTGCCCGGTGGAGCCGTCCATGCCGGTCGCGGCGAGGACGACGGTGACGCCGGCCACGGCGAGCAGCGCGCCGAGGGTGTTGCGGAGCACCAGCGAGCGGGCGGTGGCCTTGGCGTGCACGCTGCTCATCGCGGCCACCGGCGGGATCTTCGCGGCCCGGCGGCCGGGCAGCCACGCGGCCAGCATGGTGATGACGATCCCGACGGCGAGCGCGGTGGCGACCGTGCCCGGTGAGATCACCAGCGGCCCGTCCGGGACGGTCGCGCCGAGCGCACCCATCAGCGAGCGCATCCCGGCGCCGATGCCGACCCCCGCCACCAGTCCGGTCAGGCCGGCCACGGTGCCGACCACGAACGCCTCGACGAGCACCGACCGGGTGACCTGCCGGCGCGAGGCGCCCACGGCCCGCAGCAGCGCCAGTTCCCTGGTGCGCTGGGCGACCAGCATGGTGAAGGTGTTGGCGATGATGAAGGTGCCGACGAACAGCGCGATGCCCGCGAACACCAGCAGGCCCTGCTTCATCCCGCTCATCTGCGAGGAGATCGCCTCGGCCTGCTCGTCGGCGAGCCGCTCGCCCGTCGTGGTCTCCACCAGGCCGGCGGGCAGCGCCTTGTCCAGGGCGGCCTTCAGCGCCGTCTGGGAGGTGCCGGGCGCGGCCGTCACATCGATCTCGTCGTAGGTGCCCGGCTTGCCGAACAGCCGCTGGGCGGTGGGGGTGTCGAACAGGGCGAGGCTGCCGCCGGCGGCGACGTTGCCGTCGTCGGTGGTGAAGACGCCGGTGACGGTCGGGGTGAGGACGGGGCCGTCGACCGAGAGGCGCACGGTGTCGCCGACCGCGTAGCCGGCGCGCCGCGCGGTCTCGGCGTCGATGGCGACCTCGCCCGCGCCGTGCGGTGCCCTGCCCTCCCGCAACGGGTAGCGGGGGTCCTTCGTCCCCCAGTAGTTGCCGCCGCGGGACTGGAAGCCGCCGCCGATCAGCTTGCCGTCCTTGTCGGCGAGGGCGGTGAAGCCGCCGACGACACCGATGGCGTCGCCCGCGCCGGGCACCCGGGCGGTCCGCTCCAGCAGGGACGCGGGCAGTTCGGGCGTCCGGCCGACGCGGTCGCCGCTGCTCTCCTGGTACCGGGGCTGTACGGCGACGTCCACCTGCTCGAAGCCTTTGGCGGAGCTGTTCTGGTAGGCGTCGGTGATCGTGTTGGTGAAGACCAGGGTTCCCGACACGAAGGCGACGCCGAGCATCACGGCGAGCACGGTCATCAGGAGCCGGGCCTTGTGCGCGCTCACATTGCGCAGGGCGGTGCGGAACATCAGCTGGTGCGGCCCTTCGCGTCGAACTGCTTCATGAAGTCCAGTACGCCGTCCGCGGTGGGACGGGTCATCTCGTCGACGACGCGTCCGTCGGCGAGGAAGACGACGCGGTCCGCGTAGGCGGCGGCCACCGGGTCGTGGGTCACCATCACCACCGTCTGGCCGAGTTCGCGCACCGAGTTGCGCAGGAAGCCCAGCACCTCGGCGCCGGAACGGGAGTCGAGGTTCCCGGTCGGCTCGTCGCCGAAGATGATGTCCGGCTTGGAGGCGAGGGCGCGGGCGACGGCCACGCGCTGCTGCTGGCCGCCGGAGAGCTGCGAGGGGCGGTGGCCGAGTCGGTCCGACAGGCCGACCATCCGGATGACGGTGTCCAGCCACCCCTGGTCCGGCTTACGGCCGGCGATGTCCATGGGCAGGGTGATGTTCTCCAGCGCGGTCAGCGTCGGCAGCAGGTTGAACGCCTGGAAGATGAAGCCGATCTTGTCGCGGCGCAACCTGGTGAGCTGCTTGTCCTTCAGCGCGCCGAGCTCGGTGTCGCCGATGCGCACGGAGCCGGAGGAGAAGGTGTCCAGGCCCGCCACGCAGTGCATCAGGGTGGACTTGCCGGAGCCCGACGGGCCCATGATCGCGGTGAATTCGGCCTGCCGGAAGTCGACGGTGACCCGGTCCAGGGCGACCACCTGGGTCTCGCCCTGTCCGTAGATCTTCGACAGCTCCTGGGCGTGGGCGGCCACCGCGGTGGTCCGGGAGGCGGCGAGGGGGCTGGTGGTCACGGGAGGGTGCTCCTGTCGGGACGACGGTGTGGATCGGGGACGTGCTCCATCGTTCCGGCCGCACCACGGCATGTAGTCAGCCGCTGTTCCGGTTCCCGGGGGCGACTCCGGTCGCACGGGAGGCCTCCCCGTCATACCTGGGGATGACGCGCGCCCCTGACCGCAGAACCGGTGGACCACCCTTGTTCAAGCGGTGAAATTCCGTCATTCCGCATACATGAGGGACCGTCACTTGCAAGGCTGTTGGCAAGTGCGGATGGCGAGTTCCGGAGGCTGATGCTCCCTCAGACGCCAATAAAATAAGACAACATCGGGTCTACCCCCCGCTGTTGGAGGAGCGCCTCCCGATAGGCTCGGGATCTCGATGCGGAGCCTTCGGCCTGCCCAGATGGTGGAATGCAGACACGGCGAGCTTAAACCTCGCTGCCCCTTCGTGGGCGTGCCGGTTCAAGTCCGGCTCTGGGCACTCCCGCCCCGGCGGCCCCGCACCTCCTCCCGGCGCGGGGTGAGCCCGGGGTCACGCCCTTCACTCCCCGCGACCCTCGCTGCCTCCCGGCCGGTCCGACCCCTCCCATGTCGCCGCGCGGTTCCCGTTCGGTCACGAGTGGGGCGGGACAGTGGCGGGAATCACCCGGTCGCGTAGCGTGTTGACCAGCGTGGCGAGGGAAAGATCCTCCGCAGGTAGTAGGGTCATTCCTTTGCCTTTCCATTACTCTTGAGCCAAGGTCGCGACGTGCGGCCATGGAGGAGTGAAATGAGGAGCAGCAACCCGGTCTTCTCGCGACGGGGGTTCAGCCGCGACAACGGCTACGCGGGCTTCGGCACCGCGCCGCAGGCCGGGACTGTCGGCACCCAGGGCAACCCGTACGCGCAGCCCGCGGGGAACCCGTACGCGCAGAACCCGTACGCCCAGCAGCACGGCGCCCCGCCGCAGACCCCGGCCACCACCGGCCGGATGACGATGGACGACGTCGTCATGCGCTCGGCCTCCACGCTCGGCACCGTCGTCCTCGGTGCCGTCCTCGCGTGGGTCCTGCTGCCGGTGTCGTCCACCAGCTACGGCCTGGCGATCGGTTCCGCGATCGTCGCGTTCGTCCTGGCGATGGTGCAGTCCTTCAAGCGGACCGCGTCCCCCGCGCTGATCCTGGCGTACGCCGCCTTCGAGGGCGTCTTCCTCGGCGTGATCAGCGAGATGTTCAACAGCCGCTGGTCCGGCGCCCCCTTCCAGGCGGTCCTGGGCACCATGGCCGTCACCGGCGCCACCCTGCTGGTCTACAAGGCCGGCTGGGTCCGGGTGACCGCCCGCTACGCCCGGGTCGGCCTGTCCATCGCCGTGGCGTTCATGCTCGTCATGGCGGTCAACCTGCTGCTGGTCGCGTTCGGTGTCGCCGAGGACGGCGGTCTGCGCAGCTTCGGCCCGCTGGGTGCGATCGTCGGCATCATCGCCATCGTGCTCGGCGCCTTCTTCCTGACGCTGGACTTCAAGCAGATCGAGGACGGCATCGCCTACGGCGCCCCGCGCGAGGAGTCCTGGCTGGCCGCGTTCGGCCTGACCATGACCCTGGTGTGGATCTACATCGAGATGCTGCGGCTGGTCGCCATCTTCAGCGGCGACGACTGACCGGTCCCGAGCGCGCCGCGCCGCGCACCACGAAGGGCCCCGGGTTCCTCCCGGGGCCCTTCGGCGTCCTCAGGCCAGTTTGCGCGCGGCCCTCCTCAGGTCGTACTCGTGGACGATCGCCTTGGCGTGGCCGTACGCCAGGTTGTGCTCGTGGCGCAACCAGCTGACCTTCTCCTCGAAGCGGAAGAGAGCGGGGCCTTCCTCGACGGCGCGCAGCCAGTCGGAGATCTCGCGGCCGGTGCAGTGCGGGATGCGGGCTAGCAGGTTGCGATGGGTCTCGTCAGAGAAGACTTGGGACATCGGCGCCTCCGAACGACTGGGCTGTGAGCCGGTCCTTCAGGTCACGGTGCCTCAGCGTTCGCCTGTTGGCAACAGTCGCGGTGCGGCGCGTACGCTCGGCTCGTGGTGGATACGACTCCCTTGACCCGCGCCGTTGATCATTTCGCCGACCGGTTGAGGGCGGCACCCCAGTCCCGGTTGCAGCGGAGCGCCGCCGCGGAGGCGTTGGAACTGGCCAGGGAACTGGCCCGCCGGGCACAGGTTCTGGAGACGCCGGGCTGCGAGCCCCGGCAGATGCCGGACGCGGGCATGTTCGCCGCGGCCGACCAGATCACCGTGGCCGCACACGACCTGGCCCTCGTCCTGCGGGACGAGGGCCAGCTCTCCGATGCGGTGACGTTGGTCGAGGCCGCGCAGAAGCGGGCCGGCGTGTGACGGCTACAGGCTCGCGATGACGCGGTCGGCCAGGATGTAGACGTTCTCCTCGCCGCACGCGAAGGTCAGGGTGTAGGCGCCCGAGATGCCCGAGCCGCCCAGCAGGACCGGGGCCTCGCCGGCGGTGAGCGAGGCGGCCAGGCGCTCCGCGGTCTCGCGGTGGCCGGGGGTCATGCACAGGGTGGTGCCGTCGGCGAAGACGTAGACGTCGAGGGTGCCCAGGGGGCCCGGCCGGACGTCCGTGAGCTCGATGCCGGACGAGGCCAGCTCCTCCAGGGCGGCCACGGTGCGCTCGTGGTCGTTGACCACGGGCGACTGCACCGGCACGAAGTCCGGGTGGGAGGGGTGCCGGCGGCGGGCCGCGGCCAGCTCCGGGGACTCCCCGGCGAACTCGTCGGCGTCGGTGGTGGGCTCGCTCACCGGCTCCAGCGGCTCCAGGCCCGCGAAATCGGCCTGCCGGGGCAGGAACAGCTCACTGTCGGGCAGGCCCAGCAGCGTCGGGGCGTCGGAGGCGTCACGGGCCTCCTGCGCGGCCCAGAACGCCCGCGCCTCGGCGAGTTCCCGTTCCCGCTCCTCGGCCAGCGCCTCGGCGACCGCGGCGCGTATCTCCTCGGTGTCGGCGGTACGGGCGGCGGGCACCAGCCCCCGGGTCAGCTCGGCGTGGTCGGCGGCGAGCTGGGTGTGCAGGGCGGCGACCTGCCGGCGCAGCTTCATGAGGGTGCGCAGGACGGCGACGCCCACGGCGCCGGTGGCGGCCGTGGTGACCAGCAGGGCGATCGGCATGGCGCTCACTGACGTACTCCCGGTTCAAAGTCGACCCCCGACTTCCTACAACAGCTTGAAGGGCTGACCATCCGGCTGTCAGTGCGTAACGTCACGAAAGGGACAGGACTTTGCGCCCGGCGTCCGGGGGTGAAGCTGCTCTGAGCTGCGGGTTCCCGGCGGGGAGCGAGATAGGTCACATCCTGGGGGAGATTGGATCACAAAACGGCCCGGAGGCCGGTGGCGTACCGGACTCCGGGCCGGGCGGTCACGGGTGGTGCCGTGACGGTCACCCAGGGGTCAGCTCAGGCGCTCGATGACCATGGCCATGCCCTGGCCGCCGCCGACGCACATGGTCTCCAGGCCGAACTGCTTGTCGTGCCACTGCAGGGAGTTGATCAGCGTGCCGGTGATCCGGGCGCCGGTCATGCCGAAGGGGTGCCCGACGGCGATCGCGCCGCCGTTGACGTTCAGCCTGTCCGGGTCGATGCCGAGCTCGCGGTAGGAGGGGATCACCTGGGCGGCGAACGCCTCGTTGATCTCGACCAGGTCGATGTCGTCGATCGTCAGGCCGGCCCGTGACAGGGCCTGCTTGCTCGCCTCGACCGGGCCGAGGCCCATGATCTCGGGGGAGAGGCCGGAGACGCCGGTCGACACGATTCGGGCGAGCGGGGTCAGGCCCAGCTCGCGCGCCTTGGTGTCGGACATGATGACGAGCGCGGCGGCGCCGTCGTTGAGCGGGCAGCAGTTGCCGGCGGTGACCAGGCCGTCGGGGCGGAAGACCGGCTTCAGGCCCTGGACGCCCTCCAGGGTGACACCGGCGCGGGGGCCGTCGTCCGTGGCGACGACCGAGCCGTCGGGGAGGGTGACCGGCGTGATCTCCCGCTCCCAGAAGCCGTTCTTGATGGCTTGCTCGGCGAGGTTCTGGGAGCGGACGCCGAACTCGTCCATGTCCGCGCGGGTGATGCCCTTGAGGCGGGCGAGGTTCTCGGCGGTCTGGCCCATCGCGATGTAGGCGTCCGGGACGAGGCCGTCCTCGCGCGGGTCGTGCCAGGTGGAGCCGGTGGACTCGGCGACGGCCGCGGTACGGGCCTCGGCCTCGGCGAAGAACGGGTTGTGCGTGTCCGGGAGGCTGTCGGAGTTGCCCTTGGTGAAGCGGGAGACCATCTCGACGCCGGCCGAGATGAAGACGTCGCCCTCGCCGGCCTTGATGGCGTGCAGTGCCATCCGGCTGGTCTGCAGGGACGAGGAGCAGTACCGGGTGATCGTGCAGCCGGGCAGGTGGTCCATGCCCATCTGCACGGCGACGATCCGGCCGAGGTTGTTGCCCTGCTCGCCGCCGGGCAGGCCGCAGCCGAGCATCAGGTCGTCGATGTCCTTGGGGTCCAGCTCGGGGACCTTCGCCAGGGCGGCCTGGATGATCGTGGCGGTGAGGTCGTCCGGGCGCAGGTCCTTCAGGGAGCCCTTGAAGGCGCGGCCGATGGGGGAGCGGGCGGTCGAGACGATGACGGCTTCGGGCATCACGGCTCCATGGGGCTGAGGGAGATCGGCGGACTGAGGGGGAAGTTACCCGGCCGTATGGCCCAGGTCACGGGTGACGCGGTGTGACCCTGGCCGCATCTTTCTAAGCGCTTGCTTTGCCTGTTGGGCGCCCCTCCCGCGGCCCGGGTCTCACCGCGCGTCCGGCTGGGGCTCCCCCGTGTTCCGCCGCCGCAGGTAGAACGCCGACGCGGTGACCACGAAGACCGCGGGCACCACCACGCCGATCGCGACGGCCGGGGAGAGCGCCACCCGCGCCGCCCCCGGCAGGTCGACGAACATCGCCACCACCATCAGCAGCACCGCCAGGATCCCGACCGCGACGGCGGCCGCCACCCCCATCAGCACGGCCAGCCGGCGGGCCTCACCCCTGCGGATCCGCGCGGCGAGCCCGGGAACCGGCCGCCAGCCGGGGCCCCGCAGTTCCCGCCAGGCACGCCGCAGGAACGCCAGCTCGTCGTCGAGCCGGACATGGGTGTCGTCCACGTACATCAGCAGCACCCGGCGGCCGGTGGAGCCGTAGGCGCAGCAGACGCGCCGGGCCGCGCCGTCCTGGAACGCCGACCCCGGGTTGGTCTCCGACCGGATGTCCTGGACATCCGCCCAGGCGATGGCACGGGTGCCGAGGAAGCCGCGCACCCGCAGGCCCCGGCGGTCCGCCACCGTCGCCGCCCGGGCGGCCGCCGCGAACAGCCAGGCGAAGAAGGCGAGCAACGCCACGGTGACCAGGAACCGCACACCGGGCGGGATGCTCCCGTCCGTCCACAGCGGGTACAGCCCGGCCGGCAGGGACAGCACCGTGGCGACCACCACGCCCACCATCCGCCCTGGCCCGGTCCCGTACCTCCGCGGCAACGACACCCCGACGTCCATGTGCCCCCTCTCGCCACCCCGCGATCCGGGGGCGAGGGATTCTAGAGCCGGCCGAACCCTTCCCACAGCGGCACATTCCGGCCAACTGGCGGGGACCGGCCGGTCTGTGGGGGTGAGCGCGGCGGGGTGGCGTGCGGGTTCCGGGTCGGGCGTCGCGGGTGGCATGGGTGGCGCGGGTGGCGCGGGTGGCGCGGAGGGGGTGCGGGTTCCGGGGCGGTCTGCCCAGGTGGTCCGGCGTGGTGGCGGGTTCCGGGTCGGCTGAAGCACGGGTGCGGCGGGGTGGTGCGGCTGTTCCGGTCGGCCCTCTCGGTGGCTGTGGGGCGGCGGGGTCTGTGATGGGGGTGGACGGATGGGGGCCGGGGTGGTTGTCAGGGCGCGGGCGGGTGGGGGCCGGGGTGGTTGTCAGGGCGCGGGCCACCGGGGTGCGCGGTGGCGGACGGGCGTGGACGGGCGCGGGTGGCCCGGGAGTCGGCCGCCGGTCGCCGACGGGTGCGCGGGTGCGCGGGTGTGCGGGGTGGCCGGGGGTCGGCCGCCGGTTGCCGGTCGGGTGTGGGGGAGGCCGGGGCTTGGCCACGGTCCTCCGAGCCCCGGGTACGGGGGCCCGGGGCTCGGAGGCGGGCGCAGGACGGGCGCGCGGAGGCGGGCCGGGCGCCCCGGAACCGGCCGGGGGCGGTGGCCGGGGCGCCGGTGCGGGTGGTGGCCGGGCCCGACCGGGGCGGCTGTCAGGTCACCGGAGTGCTCTCCGGCTCGGGGACGCGCCGGCGGCGTCGGCGCTTGAGCAGGGCCCAGGGGCCCCGGGGGCCGGTGGGCATGGCCGCCGCCACCTCGGTGCCGGGCTCCGCGGCGGCCTCCGCCGCCGCCCGCGCCACCGGCAGGAAGCCCTCGCGGCGGGCGGTCTCCGGACGCTCCTCGTCGGCCGGCCACAGCTCCAGGGCCGCGCACACCGTGGGCAGCACCGCCATCGCCGCCGTGGCGTACCCCTCCGCCGAGGGGTGGTAGTGGTCGGGGCCGAACAGCTCCCGGGGGTTCGCCTCGAACTCGGGTCCCAGCAGGTCGCCCAGCGACACCGTACGGCCGCCCTGCTCCACCACCCCGATGGTCTGCGCCGCGGCCAGCTGGCGTGAGGCGCGCCGGGCCAGCCAGCGCAGCGGCTGCTGCACCGGCTCGATGGTGCCGAGGTCGGGGCAGGTGCCGACGACCACCTCCGCGCCGGCCGTCCGCAGCCGCCGTACCGCCGACGCGAGATGGCGCACCGAACGGTTCGGCGGCATCCGGTGGGTGACGTCGTTCGCGCCGACGATGATCACGCAGATGTCGGGCACCCGATCGGAGTCGCCGAGGACCAGGCCGACCTGGCGGTCCAGGTCGTCGGAGCGGGCGCCGGGGAGGGCGACGTTGCGCAGCCGCACCGGACGCTCGGCCACCGCCGCCAGGCCGGACGCCAGCAGCGCGCCCGGGGTCTGGCCCGCCCGGTGCACGCCCTGACCCGCGGCCGTCGAGTCGCCGAGCATCACCAGCAGCAGCGGTTCCTCCTGCAGGGACGCGGCGGTGGTGTCGTACGCGCGCCCGTACAGCCCGTCCGCGCCCGGGACGTGCGGGGCCGCGCCCGTGCCGTTGACATACCGGCGGGCCAGGTGGGCCTCCGCCAGCAGCAGGCCCATCACCGCCGCCCCGGCCAGGCCGACGCCACCGCCGCCGTAGGCCGCGCCGGCCGCGATACGCCGGGCCACTCTCGCCCTCGACATGCTCGTCATGCCTCGCCGCCACCTCCTCATAGCCGTACACCCACTCCTTGCCCCGTACCGGGCGCTGTCCAATCGCGACAGGGAGTGAACGGTCCGTGCACGCCTTAGGCTGGCGGGACCACTAGGACCACTGTTTTTGCAAGCAACCGGAGACAACGGTGCGATTCCACGACTCGATGATCAGCCTCGTCGGCAACACCCCGCTGGTGAAGCTCAACAGCGTGACCAAGGGCATCCAGGCCACCGTCCTGGCCAAGGTCGAGTACTTCAACCCGGGTGGCTCGGTCAAGGACCGCATCGCCCTGCGCATGATCGAGGCGGCCGAGGAGAGCGGGGCGCTCAAGCCGGGGGGCACGATCGTCGAGCCGACCAGCGGCAACACCGGTGTGGGGCTGGCGATCGTGGCGCAGCAGAAGGGCTACAAGTGCATCTTCGTCTGCCCTGACAAGGTCAGCACCGACAAGATCAACGTGCTGCGGGCGTACGGCGCCGAGGTGGTCGTCTGCCCGACCGCCGTCGCGCCGGAGCACCCGGACTCCTACTACAACGTCTCCGACCGGCTGGTGCGCGAGACCCCCGGCGCGTGGAAGCCGGACCAGTACTCCAACCCGAACAACCCCCTCTCGCACTACCACTCCACCGGCCCGGAGCTGTGGGAGCAGACCGAGGGGAGGATCACCCACTTCGTGGCGGGCGTCGGTACCGGCGGCACCATCTCGGGCACCGGCCGCTACCTGAAGGACGTCAGCGACGGCAGGGTCCAGGTCGTCGGCGCCGACCCGGAGGGCTCCGTCTACTCGGGCGGCTCGGGGCGGCCGTACCTCGTGGAGGGCGTCGGCGAGGACTTCTGGCCGAGCGCGTACGACCGTGACGTCGCGGACGAGATCGTCGCCGTCTCCGACAAGGACTCCTTCCAGATGACCCGCCGGCTCGCCAAGGAGGAGGGCCTGCTGGTGGGCGGCTCCTGCGGCATGGCCGTGGTCGCCGCGCTGCGGGTCGCCGAGCGGCTCGGGCCGGACGACGTCGTGGTGGTACTGCTGCCGGACAGCGGCCGCGGCTACCTCAGCAAGATCTTCAACGACGAGTGGATGGCCGACTACGGCTTCCTGGAGGACACCGGCCCGAACGCCCGGGTCGGTGACGTCCTCGACGACAAGGAGCACGGCGCCATCCCGTCGCTGGTGCACATGCACCCCGAGGAGACGGTCGGCCAGGCCATCGAGGTGCTGCGCGAGTACGGCGTCTCGCAGATGCCGGTGGTCAAGCCGGGCGCCGGGCACCCTGACGTGATGGCCGCGGAGGTCGTCGGTTCGGTCGTCGAACGCGAGCTGCTGGACGCCCTGTTCAGCAAGAAGGCGTCGCTGGACGACCCCCTGGAGAAGCACATGTCGGCGCCGCTGCCGCAGGTCGGCTCCGGTGAGCCGGTCGGCGACCTGATGTCGGTGCTGGGCACCGCCGACGCGGCGATCGTCCTGGTCGAGGGCAAGCCGACCGGGGTGGTCAGCCGGCAGGACCTGCTGGCGTTCCTCGCCAAGGGCAGCCGCTAGAGCCCGGCCCGCCGGGCGGGGCCGGGCGCGTCCGGACGGTCCCGGACGGTCCCGGACGGTCCCGGCCGGGTCCGGCCGGGGCGGGGCGCGTCCTGGCGGGCCGGGACCGGTCCGGGTGGCGAACTTGCGGTGAACGCGCCCCGTACACGGCGAACTTGCGGTGACCGGGGCCGATCGGCCGGACGCGGAACCGGTACGAGGGTGTCACGTCCACGCAGCACACGCTTAACACGCGTTCGGCAGAGTGTGGGGTGTCGGCAGGGAGGGAGCGGCTCCCCTCCCGGGCCGGCACCGAACGGCGCCAGGACCTCCGGAGCGGCTCCCGGACCTCCATGGACGCCACGGACGCGCACATCCGGTTCCGGCCGGCCCGCGTCCCTCGCGGGGACCGCCGTCGTCCCGCCCCCCAGTGATGGGGGTGCGGCGGTCCCCGCGTAACCCCTCCCCCCACGATGTTCCGGCGTCGTGCGTCGTCAGCCTTCCCAGTCGCCGTTCTGCGACTCCTTACGGCGGCGCAGGCGGAACAGTCCCGGGTTGGCGCGGGCCGCCTGGACCACGTTGACGCCGACGATGCCCGCCCAGGAGACGAACAGACCGGACAGGCCCGCGGTGCCCGCGCCGATCCCGGACAGCGGGATCGCCAGCACCAGCGACACGATGCCGAAGCCGAACCGCTCGCCCCAGGAGTCGCCGTCGCCGGGGGAGCGGGAGTCGCGGGCCTCCGTCATCTGCTGCTCGGCCAGCTGCCGGCGCACCCGGCGCTCCACCGCCCCGTCGATGCGCTGGTCGACCTTCTCCAGGAAGGACTCGACCAGCGCGGAGTCGTAGTCCTCGCCCAGTTCCCTGCGGGCGTGCAGAGTGGCGTCGAGTTCCTTCTTCAGCTCGGCGTCGCGCGCGGCGTCCATGGTGGTCTCCCATCCCGTCATGGGCAGCCACGCTACGCATTCCGGCCACCGGTCGCACTGGGGGTAGCCCCCCTGTCGGAGCGGGGGCGGCACGCGGTCGCGGCCGCCGGGTCAGGCCGGAACGAACGCCGCGATCCCGGAGATCAACATAGGACGGGCCGGCGGCCTTCCCCACTGCGGCCTCCACGGCCCTCTGGGCAGCCCTCGCCCTCGTGGCCGGCGCCGCCCTGTGCGCCCTGTGGCTGCCCGAGCGGGCGGTGCGGCATACCGAGGAGTGAGGGGCGGAGGGGCTGAGGGGTGAAGGGAGGGAGGGCTGAGAGTCCGAGGGGCGGAAGGGCGGAGGGGCGGCCTCCGTGAACGGCGGGGCGAGGAGGCCGACGCGCACATCTGGCGCCGTGTCGGCTGAGTCCCCCGTCCGGTGACCCGTGGCCCGTTCCCCTTGCCCGGCCTGTATGACCTCATGCAGAGTGCTTGGTGACTGAATAGGTGGAGGGGGAGCAGGTCATGACCGACAGCCCGGCCGCACGGCTGCAGACGCTCTTCGAGGGGCACCGGCTGACGCCGACGCAGCGACGGATCGCGCACAGCATGGTCCGGCGCGCCGCCGACGTGCCCTTCCTCTCCAGCGTCGAGCTGGCCGAACTGGCCGGCGTCAGCCAGCCCTCCGTCACCCGCTTCGCCGTCGCCCTCGGCTTCGACGGCTACCCGGCGCTGCGCCGCCACCTGCGCGAGGTCGCACCCGCCGAGCAGACCGCCGACAGCGGCTCGTACAACGAGTACCAGCAGGCCGTCGAGGCCGAGATCGAGAACCTGCGCCACCTCGCCGACGCCCTCGCCGACCCGGCCCCCGTGCGCAGGGCGGGCCGGGCCCTCGCCGCGTCCCGCCCGCTGCCGGTGCTGGGCCTGCGGGCCGCCGCCGCACAGGCGTACGGCTTCGCCTATTTCGCCGCCAAGGTCCACCCGGACGTGCGGCTGCTGGACGAGGGCGGTTCCATGGTCCAGGACCGGGTCGACGCGGCCGTCCGGGCCGGCGCCACCGCCCTGCTGTGCTTCGCGCTGCCCCGGCATCCGCGTGAGGTGCTGGACACCCTGGCGTACGCGCGGGAGGCCGGGCTGACCGTGGTGAGTGTCGCCGACTCCGCCTTCGCGCCCATCGCCAAGGTGTCCGACCTGCTGCTGCCGGCCGCCGTCGGCACCGGGCTCGCCTTCGACACCGCCTGCGCCCCGATGCTGCTGGGCCGGGTGCTGCTGGAGGCGATGTGCGACGACCTGCCGGACGCGCAGGCCCGGCTGGAGGAGTTCGACGCGAGGGCCGCCGCGCGGGGTCTGTTCGTGGAGTGACCCCGGCCCGTGGCGCGGGCTCTCATGACCGTCTCAGGTTCGCTCGCTACTCTCCGGTCCGGATGTGCTCATGGCGGGCGCGCTCGCGACGGGCGCGCCCGGAGCCGGGACGACGAGGAGGCGGAACGTGGCACGCGGAGGTCAGGGACTGGCTCGGGTGGCCGTCGTCGTACGTGCCGGGGCGGCCCCCCTGTGGTGGTGCGGGGTGTTCGCGGCGGGCGTCGGCGTACTGGTGCCCGGAATCACCGGGCGGCGGATCGGGGTAATGGCCGGGGCGGCGCTGTTCGTCCTGGCGACGGCCGTGGTGGCCGTGCGGGGCCGCCGCCGCTACCGGGCGCTCGCCGCGGGCGCCGCCCGCGCGGGCAAGTACGACGTGCTGCAGGACCGCGCGGTGACCGTACGGAGCTGGCGGCGCGGCCACCGCTGGTGGCTGCTGCTCGCCTTCGCCGCGGCCCTCGGCTCCTCCTTCGCGGTGCCGGCCGCCGGCGGGCTGCTGCTCGCGGGTTGCGCGGCCGGGCTGTGGCTGAAGGCGGCCTGGCTGGGGCGTCGGGAGCAGGAGGCCGAGGCGCTGCTGTGGGTGCGCGTCGACTGGCTGGACCGGCGCGGCGGGCGCCCTGCGGGCAAGGCCGTCAAGGGCTTCCGGGGCACCGGCGTCGCGGCGGGCGACGCGGCCCCCGGCGGGGCCCGCCGCCGCACCGCGGCGCCGGTCTGACGGCCCGCGGCGTCCGTCTGACGGCGGGTGAGGCCGGTCTGACGGCGGGTGAGGCCGGTCTGACGGCGGCGGTCTGACGGCGGGTGACGCCGGTCTGACCGCGGGTGAGGCGGTCGGCCCGGTGGGTCCGGGCCCCGCACTCGCCGGGCCCGGACCGGCCGGGCTCAGACCTCCAGGGTCTCCTCGATCCTTCGGAGCTGGTGGCGGGCCATCGCCAGGTTGGCCCGTTTGGCGTCCAGCACCAGATACAGGAAGAGCCCGTTGCCGCTGCGGCCGCCGACCAGGCGGATCAGGTGGTACTGGTCGCTCAGGGTGATCAGGATGTCCTGGATCTCGGCCTTGAGCCCCAGGTGCTCCATGGTGCGCATCTTGGCGCGGATGACGTCGGTGTTGCCGGCGGCGGCGACGTTCAGGTCGAAGTCCTTGCTGCCGCCCATCGTGCCCAGCGCCATACCGCTGGTGTAGTCGACGAGCGCGACTCCGGTGGCGCCCTCGATGGACGCGAGCGCTTCCTTGAGGGCGATCTCGGTGTTGGCCATGACAGGTTTCCTCTCAGCTTTCCCTGGTGGTACGGGAGTGGTCGGTGGTGTTGGCGGCGGTGGTGGTGGCGGTGGTGGTGCGGGTGACGGCCCTGGCCCGCACGGGCCTCGGGGCCGTGACGGGGCCGGGCAGGTGGTGGGCGGGCTCGGGGGCCGCGTCCACCAGCTCCCCGACGCGCGCGCCGGTCCGGCGGCCCTCCAGATGGAGCCGGCCGACGTTGACGCGGTCCTGCGCGAGCAGTGTCAGCACGGCCTGGTCGCCCGCCGCGTAGCTGGCGACGTAGCCGTACTGGCCGCGCAGCAGCAGTTCGCGCAGGGCGCCCTGGCCGGTGGCGTCGGTGGTGCGCACGGCGACGCCGAGCGCGGCGGCGGTCAGCGCCGCGAGGCCCTCCGGTTCGACGCCCGGTGTGTCGTGGGCGAGGACGAGGCCGTCCACACTGGCCACGAGCGCACCGGTCAACTGGGGCACACGGGCGCGCAGCCGCCGCAGTTCGTCGAGCAGCGCGGGCTCGTCGGCCATGACTTCTCTCCTCTCGGCGTGCGGTCGTTGCCGCTCAAAGGGCCTCCAGCGCATCCCTGAGCCTCTTCAGCAGGGTGATGTCGGGGTCGTTGACGGGGGGCAGGCCGCCCGGCCAGGCGCCGGGCAGGGGTGGTCCGGGCGGTCCCGGCGGTCGGTGCGGTCGGTGGGGTGGGGGTGGGACGACGGGTGGGGGCTTGGGGGAAACCAGGCCGGCGGCGGCCAGCCGGCGGACGTCCGCCAGCGTGGGACAGGCGCGTCGGCCCAGTGCGCGGGCGATGTCCGAGGCGGTGCGCTCCCCGTCCACCAGCGCGAGCACGGCACCGTGCCGGGCGGTGGCCGCGGAGACGGCGGCCGCCCCGGTGCGCAGCAGCGGCGCGGTGTCGGCGAGCTGCTGCGGCCAGAGCCGGTCCAGCAGCGCCCGACGGCGCAGGGTCGCCCGCTGCAGCGCGGCCACGGCGATCGAACCCAGGACGTGCGGGTGGGCTCCGCCCGCACGCCCCCAGCCGGAGGCCTGGTCGCCGGAAGCCCGGTCACCGGAGGTCCGGTAGCCGGAAGCCCGGTCGCCCGGGGCATGGGCGACGGAGGACCGGCCGCCGCTGCCCCGGCCGTGGAAAGCCCAGGTGCCGGACGCCCTGTCGCCCGACGGCATACCGCCTGAGGACGGGTCGTCGGCCGGCCGACCGTCCGAGGGCAGGCCGTACGACGAGGGGTCGTCCGACGTCAGACCACCCGGCAACAGTTCTCCCGGCGACAGTTCTCCCGAGGTCAGGTGGGCGGAGTGCGGGTCGCCCGACGGCAGGTCGGCCGAGGGGCCGGTGCCCCATGCCAGGTCGGCCGGTCGCAGGCCGCCCGAGGACGCCTCGCCCCAGGCGAGGGCGGTCGCGGGCAAGCCGTCTGTGGCGAGCCCCCCCGCCGACGAGCCGCCGGGACACCTGCCCGACTGCACCGCGTCCGGCAGCGGGTCCGAGAACCGGTCCGGCAGTGGGTCCGGCAGCGGGTCAGGGGACAGTAGCCCCGGCACCAGTGCCGTGCCGTAGCGGAAGCGTCCGGGCGCGCTGCTCGGGGCGAGCGCGAAGTACGCCGCGTCGCAGAGCGCCCCCAGATGGCACACCTCCAGCGCCCCGCGCGCCACCCGGCCGGAGTCGAGCAGCCGCAGCGCCGCCCCGTACTCCCCGCCGGGGCCCTCCGCCAGCGTCCGCAGCCACGTGTCGGCGTCGATCGTGCCGTGGGCGAGCAGGAGGTCGCCCAGGCCGGGGGCGAGCGGGCTCTCGGCGTGCACCACCCTGCCTTCGGCCAGGTGCAGCGTGCCGTGCTCCCGCTCCAGCACTCCGGTGGCCCGCTCGGCGGCCAGCCGGGTCAGCATCGGCGACAGCGAGACGCCGCCGCCGGCCGCGCGCTCACGGGCCGCCGACCCGTCACGGACCGGCAGTGGGGGCGGGGGCGGCGGGGCCGCCTTGGTCGCGGTCACTCCAGCACCAGCCGTCCGGCCATCTCGCCGAGCCGGATCCTGGCCAGGGCCAGGTTGCCCTCGGCCCGGCCCAGGAACAGATGGAGGAACACGCTGCTGTCGAACGACGTCTGCACGAAGCGCAGCAGGTGGTAGCTGTCCCGGTTGCTGACGATCAGGTCCTCCAGCGGCGGGTCGGGCGCGTCGCCGCCGTCGTCCGGCGCGAACGCCCGCTGCTCGGCGGTCAGCCGGGCGATCTCGGCGGCCTCCGCGGCGGCCGCCTCGTGGTCGCCGCCGGGGAACTCCCCGACCGCTCCCAGGGCCAGTCCGCTGGTCCAGTCGACCAGCGCGACCCCCCTTGCTCCGGGCAGCCGCATGGCCTCCAGTAGGCACTCGTCGATTCCGGGCACCGTGGCTCCCCTCCCGCCTTCGGTTCGGCTGAGTGAGGGGGACGTTACGCACTGTGTGGACGAGGAGTGAGTCTTCTGGCATTTTCCTGTGGAACGTGCCCGCAGCCGCTATGGTGACCCAACTCAAGTCCCTCGAACGGCTGTTGTGCACAGGGCTGTTCAACACCCCGGACCCCGGCGTGCGTCAACCGCGCCCGGGTTCCCGCAGCGAGGTGAGCGCGTCCGCGTGCGCCCCTCCGGCCTCGGCGACGATCTCGTCGACCGTCTGGCCCGCGCGCACCGGCGCGAAGGCGACCCCGCCCCGCCCGTCCGGCGCGAATCCGTGCACCGGCGGCCGGGCCAGCGAGTTGTACGCGTAGTGGTGGGCGAAGTAGTACGCGCCCGTGTCCAGGGCCGCCACGTGGTCCCCCGGCTCCAGCAGGGGCAGCTCCCGGCCCTCCGCCAGCAGGTCACCCGCGAAACACGCCGGTCCCGCCACGTCCTGCACCACCGCCGGCCCCGGCTTCGGGCGGCCCTGCGCGTCGTACGCGGCGATCCGCAGGGGCCACGCCCCCGGCGCGTACACCGTCCGGGTGGCCACCTGCACGCCCGCGTGCGTCACCGCGACGGGCCGGCCGCCGGCCGTCTTGGTGTACTCCACCCGCGCCACCACCACGCCCTGCTCGGCCAGCAGCGACCGCCCGAACTCGGTGACCAGCCCGTACCGCCCGTCCACCAGCCCCGGCACCGCTTCGGCGAGCAGCCGCGCGTAGCGGGCGTACGTGGGCGTCGTCGCCTCCGACGCGAAGTTCACCGGCAGCCCGCCGCCGATGTCGACGGTGTCGATCTGCCGGCGTCCGAGCCGCTCGTTGATCTCCTCGGCCAGCTCGTACACCGCCGCCACGCCCCGCACCATCAGCTGCAGCGGCACCCCCTGCGACCCCGTGTGCGCGTGCAGCCGGGTCAGCCACGGCCGCTCGGCGTACGCCCGCACCACCCACTCCCGCGCCCCCTCGTCGCGCAGCGCCACCCCGAACTTCGAGGTCGCCGTCGCCGTCGACAGCGCCCCGATGGAGCCGGCCCCGACCTGCGGGTTCACCCGCAGGCCCACCGGTGACGCGCTGGGCGCGGCGGCCCTCAGCGCGTCGATGCGCCCCAGTTCCTGCGGGTTGTCCGCGTTCACGGCGATCCCCAGCGCCAGGGCCTCGCGCAGTTCGGCCGGGGTCTTCGCGGGGGAGTCCAGGACGGTGGCCGACGGGGGGATCCCGGCCGCCCGCGCCAGCGCCAGCTCCCCCGGGCTCGCCACCTCCGCGCCCAGCCCCTCCTCGCCCAGCAGCCGTACCACCGGCACCAGCGGCGTCGCCTTCACGGCGAACGCGTGCAGCACGGGCGTGCCGGCCGGCACCACCGCCGCGAACGCCGATCGCAGCGCCGCCGCGACCGCGCGAACGCCGGTGACGTCCAGCAATCCGACGATGGGGGAGCCGGGCCCCAGCAGCCCCTGCGCCACGGCGGCCCGCACGGCCGCGTCCCGCCGCAGCGCGCGCTCCCGCCCGGGGGCCTCGTCGAGGTCGTCGCGACCGTCGCGGCCGTCGGCGCGGTCGTCGCCGCTGCGGCCGGCGCCGCTCCGGCCGTCGTGGTCGCCGTCATGGTGGCTGTCGTCGTCGCCGCGCAGGAAGTCCACTCGCGCCCCCGTGCCGTCGCCCTCGGCCTCGTCGGCCCCTCCGTCGCCCGCTCCAGGATTGCCCGTCGGTCTCTCGGTCGCGCCCATGGATCCAGCCAAACACCCCCATCGCGCGCGTGTCGGCAGCCACCCCTATTGACTAGTTCTATTCAGAACAGCAGGATGTGAATATCCACAGCAACACGCAGACCCGGCCCGGAGCCGACCGCCCGGACCCGCTCTCGTCCACAGGAGGCACCATGTCAGGACCCCGGCCCGTCCGAGCTCCGCGCGGCACCCAGCCGAGCGCCCTGGGATGGCAGCAGGAGGCCGCCCTGCGGATGCTGCAGAACAACCTCGACCCCGAGGTCGCCGAACACCCCGACAAGCTCGTCGTCTACGGCGGCACCGGCAAGGCCGCCCGCGACTGGCGCTCCTTCGACGCCATGGTCCGCACCCTGGAGACGCTCAAGCAGGACGAGACCATGCTGGTCCAGTCCGGCCGCCCGGTCGGCGTCATGCAGACCCACGAGTGGGCCCCGCGCGTCCTCATCGCCAACTCCAACCTCGTCGGCGACTGGGCCAACTGGGAGGAGTTCCGCCGCCTGGAGCAGCTCGGCCTGACCATGTACGGCCAGATGACCGCCGGCTCCTGGATCTACATCGGCACCCAGGGCATCCTCCAGGGCACCTACGAGACCTTCGCCGCCGTCGCCGCCAAGAAGTTCGGCGGCACCCTCGCCGGGACCATCACCCTCACCGCCGGCCTCGGCGGCATGGGCGGCGCCCAGCCGCTCGCCGTGACGATGAACGACGGCGTGGCGATCTGCGTCGACTGCGACCCGCGCGCCATCGACCGCCGCATCGAGCACCGCTACCTCGACGTGAAGGCCGACTCCCTCGACCACGCCCTCCAGCTCGCCGTCGAGGCCCGCGACGCCCTCCGCCCGCTGTCCATCGGCGTCCTCGGCAACGCCGCCGAACTGGTCCCGCAGCTCCTCGCCATGGGCGCCCCCATCGACATCGTCACCGACCAGACCTCGGCCCACGACCCGCTGGCCTACCTGCCCGTCGGCACCGCCTTCGAGGACATGGCCGACGCCGCCGCCAAGGACCCGGCCGGCTTCACCACCCGCGCCCGCGAGTCCATGGCCCGGCACGTCGAGGCCATGGTCGGCTTCCAGGACGCCGGCGCCGAGGTCTTCGACTACGGCAACTCCATCCGCGGCGAGGCCCGGCTCGCCGGCTACGACCGCGCGTTCGCCTTCCCCGGCTTCGTGCCCGCGTACATCCGGCCGCTGTTCTGCGAGGGCAAGGGCCCCTTCCGCTGGGCGGCCCTGTCCGGCGACCCGGCCGACATCGCCCGCACCGACAAGGCGATCCTCGACCTGTTCCCCGAGAACGAGTCGTTGGCTCGCTGGATCAAGCTGGCCGGCGAGAAGGTCCACTTCCAGGGCCTGCCCGCACGCATCTGCTGGCTCGGCTACGGCGAGCGCGACAAGGCCGGCGAACGCTTCAACGACATGGTCGCGAGCGGCGAGCTGTCCGCACCGATCGTCATCGGCCGCGACCACCTCGACTGCGGCTCCGTCGCCTCCCCCTACCGCGAGACCGAGGCCATGCTCGACGGCTCCGACGCCATCGCCGACTGGCCGCTGCTCAACGCCATGGTCAACGTGGCCTCCGGTGCCTCCTGGGTGTCCATCCACCACGGCGGCGGCGTCGGCATGGGCCGCTCCCTCCACGCCGGCCAGGTCACCGTCGCCGACGGCACCCCGCTCGCCGGCGAGAAGATCCGCCGCGTCCTCACCAACGACCCGGGGATGGGCGTCATCCGGCACGTCGACGCCGGCTACGGCATCGCCGAGTCGGTCGCCACCGAGCGCGGCGTCCGGGTCCCGATGCGCGAGGGTGACCCGCGTTGAGCTTCCACAGCATGTGGGCGGAGCTGCTGCCGATCGGCCGCAGCTCCGCCTCCGGCGGCTACCGCCGGTTCGCCTGGACCGCCGCCGACGCCGACTGCCGGGCCTGGTTCCGGGACCAGGCGACGAGCCGCGGCCTGACCTACGAGGTCGACCGCAACGGCAACCAGTGGGCCTGGCTCGGCGACCCCACCGCCGGCGACGCCGTCGTCACGGGCTCCCACCTCGACTCCGTCCCCGACGGCGGCGCCTTCGACGGCCCCCTCGGCGTGGTGTCCTCCTTCGCCGCGCTCGACGAACTCCGCAGCCGGGGGGCGCGGCCGGTCAAGCCGGTCGCCGTCGTCAACTTCGGCGACGAGGAGGGCGCCCGCTTCGGCCTCGCCTGCGTCGGCTCCCGGCTCACCGCCGGACAGCTCACCGTCGAGCAGGCCCACCGGCTCACCGACGGCGACGGCACCACCCTCCCGCAGGCCATGGAAGCCGCCGGGTACGACCCCGAGACCATCGGACCCGACCCCGAACGCCTCGCCCGCATCGGCGCCTTCGTCGAGCTCCACGTCGAACAGGGCCGCGCCCTCGACCTCACCGGGGACGCCGTCGGCGTCGCCAGCTCCATCTGGCCGCACGGCCGCTGGCGCTTCGACTTCCGCGGCGAGGCCAACCACGCCGGCACCACCCGGCTGGCGGACCGCCGCGACCCGATGCTGTCCTACGCCGAGACCGTCCTCGCCGCCCGCCGCGAGGCCGAACACGCCGACGCCGTCGCCACCTTCGGCAAGATCTCCGTCGAACCGAACGGCGTCAACGCCATCCCCTCCCTGGTACGCGGCTGGCTGGACAGCCGGGCCGCCGACCAGGAGCGCCTCGACACCGTGGTGCACGGCATCGAGAAGGCCGCCCGCGCCCACGCCGAGGCCCACGGCATCGGCCTGGACGTCGTCCGGGAGTCCTTCACCCCGGTCGTCGAGTTCGACCACGCCCTGCGCGACGAACTCGCCCGCATCCTCGGCAGGGACAAGGCGCCGGACCTCGCCGTCCCCGTTCTCGGCACCGGTGCCGGACACGACGCCGGGATCCTGTCCGGCACCGTCCCGACCGCCATGCTGTTCGTACGCAACCCCACCGGCGTCTCGCACTCCCCGGCCGAGTCCGCGGCCGAGGACGACTGCGTGGCCGGAGTGCTCGCCCTCGCCGACGTACTGGAAGGACTGGCCTGCAGGTGACGCAGACGTACTGGCTGGAACACGCCTGGCTCGGCGACCGCGTCGAGCCGGGCGTGGCGCTCGACGTCCACGACGGCCGCATCACCGCCGTCCGCACGGACGCGGACACCCCGCCGCCCGGCGCCGAGGTGCTGCGCGGGCTGACCCTCCCGGGCCTCGCCAACGCCCACTCGCACGCCTTCCACCGGGCCCTGCGCGGCACCGTCCAGGTCGGCAGCGGCACCTTCTGGACCTGGCGCGAGGTGATGTACTCCGTCGCCGACCGGCTCACCCCCGACACCTACCACGCCCTCGCCCGCGCGGTGTACGCCGAGATGGCCCTGGCCGGCATCACCGCCGTCGGCGAGTTCCACTACCTCCACCACGCCCCCGGCGGCACCCCGTACGCCGACCCCAACGCGATGGGCGAGGCCCTGATCGCGGCCGCCGCCGAGGCCGGCATCCGGATCACCCTCCTCGACACCGCCTACCTCTCCGCCGGCTTCGGACAACCGCCCAGCACCCACCAGCTCCGCTTCTCCGACCGGACCGCCGAGAACTGGGCCACACGCTGTTCACTTCTCAAGGAACGGGATCACGCACGGATCGGAGCGGCGATCCACTCGGTGCGGGCCGTGCCCGCCGACCAGTTGGCGACCGTGGCCCGGTGGGCGCAGGAGCGGCGGTCCCCGCTGCACGTGCACCTGTCCGAGCAGACCGCCGAGAACGAGGCCTGCCGGGAGATCCACGGATGCACCCCCACCCAGCTCCTCGCCCTGCACGGGGTCCTCGGCCCGCGCACCACCGGCGTCCACAACACCCACCTCACCGCCGAGGACATCTCCCTCATCGGCTCCAGCGCCACCGGCACCTGCATGTGCCCGACCACCGAGCGCGACCTCGCCGACGGCATCGGGCCCGCCGTGGCCCTGCAGAACGAGGGCTCCCCGCTGTGCCTCGGCTCCGACAGCCACGCCGTCATCGACCTGCTCGAAGAGGCCCGCGCGATGGAGCTGAACGAACGCCTGCGCAGCCGCACCCGCGGCCACTGGACGGCGGCGGCCCTGCTGCGGGCGGCCTCCGCCGACGGCCACACCGCCCTCGGCTGGGACGGCGCGGGCACGCTGGAGCCCGGCGCGCTCGCCGACTTCACGACGATCGCCCTCGACTCGGTCAGGACGGCAGGGCCGCCTGCGCGACTCGGCGCCGAGACGGCCGTATTCGCCGCGTCGGCAGCGGACGTGTCGCATACGGTCGTGGCAGGCCGGCACGTCGTCCGGGACGGGGCGCACACTCTCGTACCGGATGTGCCGCGCGCCCTCGCGGACGCCGTCGCAGCCCTGCGCGACTGACCCCGGCCCGTTGCCGCGCCCCCGCGCGGCCGGCCCCCGAACCCGCCCCCAACGCCGACCAGGCCAGCAAGGAAGCCATGAGCAGCGCGACGAACGTCAGCCCCGACCACTCCGCGAGCACCGCCACCACGCTCATCACCAACATCGCAGCCCTGGTCACCAACGACCCCTCCCTGGGTGACAGTTCCCCCCTCGGCCTGATCCAGGACGCGGCCGTCGTCATCGAAGGCGACCGTGTCGTGTGGACCGGTGAATCAAGCAAAGCACCCGCCACTGACAATCGGGTCGACGCCGGCGGCCGGGCGGTCCTCCCCGGCTTCGTCGACTCCCACTCCCACCTGGTCTTCGCGGGCGACCGGACACAGGAGTTCAACGCCCGGATGTCGGGACGCCCGTACAGCGCCGGCGGCATCCGTACGACGGTCGCCGCCACCCGCGCAGCCACGGACGGGGAACTGGAGGCCAACCTCACCCACCACCTCGCCGAGGCCCTCCGCCAGGGCACCACCACCTTCGAGACCAAGTCCGGCTACGGCCTGACGGTCGAGGACGAGGCCCGAGCCCTGCGCATCGCCGCCCGCCACACCGACGAGGTCACCTACCTCGGCGCCCACATCGTCTCCCCGGACCTCGCCGACGACCCCGCCGCGTACGTCGCCCTCGTCACCGGCGAGATGCTCGACGCCTGCGCCCCGCACGCCCGCTGGATCGACGTCTTCTGCGAGAAGGGCGCCTTCGACGGCGACCAGGCCCGGGCGATCCTCACTGCCGGCAAGGCCAGGGGACTGCACCCGCGCATCCACGCCAACCAGCTCTCCTACGGCCCCGGCGTCCAGCTCGCGGTCGAACTGGACGCGGCGAGCGCCGACCACTGCACCCACCTCACGGACGCCGACGTCGACGCCCTGGCCGCCGGGAACACGGTCGCGACCCTCCTCCCCGGCGCCGAGTTCTCCACCCGCGCCGAGTGGCCGGACGCCCGCCGCCTCCTGGACGCGGGCGTGACCGTGGCCCTGTCCACGGACTGCAACCCGGGCTCGTCCTTCACGTCCTCGGTGCCGTTCTGCATCGCCCTCGCCGTACGGGACATGCGCATGACCCCCGACGAGGCGGTCTGGTCGGCCACGGCGGGCGGCGCGGCGGCCCTGCGTCGCACCGACATCGGCCGCCTCACCCCGGGCGCCCGCGCCGACCTGCTCCTCCTCGACGCCCCGAGCCACGTCCACCTGGCCTACCGCCCGGGCGTCCCGCTGGTGTCCGGGGTGTGGCGGGCCGGCGTACGGGTCGCCTGACCGCCCTCCGCCCGCACCCCCGTCTCTCCGGCCCCGGCCGACCGCACCGCGCGGTCGGCCACCGTCCGCCCCCACCCCGTACCGGCCAGCACCAGCACCGCACCCACGTACCCGAGCCACCCGGGCCGGTCCCCGGCCAGCGCGACACCGAGGAGCGCCGCCCACACCGGCTCGGTGCCCAGCAGAAGACTGACCCGGGACGGCGAGGTCCGCCGCACCGCCCACATCTGCACGAAGAACGCGAACAGCGTGCAGAGCACCGACAGGTACAGCAGCCCGGCCCAGTCCCCGCCGTCGAACCCGCCGGCCGTCGCCCACGGCGACGCCCCGGTCCCCGGCACCACCGCCAGCGCCCCGAACACGACCACGGCGCCGGCCAGCTGAAGGGTCGTCAACGACATGGAGTCGGCGCCCCGCACCGACTCCATCCGCGCCATCGCCAGTACGTGCACGGTCCGGGCGAGCGCCGCCCCCAGCATCAGCAGATCGCCCCCGGACGGCGCGGTGAACCCGGCCCCCTGCGTCAGCAGTGCCACCCCCGCCACCGACACCCCGGCCGCCGCGAGGAACGCCCCCGGCAGCCGCGTCCCGCGCACCCGGCTCTCCGCGAGCGGCGTGAACACCATGGTCAGGCTGATGATCAGCCCCGCGTTGGTCGCCGACGTGTGCACCACCCCGTACGTCTCCAGCAGGAAGATCCCGGCCAGCACCACCCCGAGCACCGCACCCCCGCGCACCTGCGCGGCGCTCAACGCCCGCAGCCGCCCCCACCCCACGGCCACCAGCACCGGCACCACCACCGCGAACCGCAGCACCAGCACCCCCACCACCGTCCCCGCCGTCGTCACCCCCTTGGCGGCCAGATAACTCGACCCCCACACCACCGCCACCAGCAGCACGGGCAGATCGGCCCATCGGCCGACACGGACGGACCTGGCGGACATGGGGTCTCCTCGGCGATCGACGACGGGTTGGCACAGAGCCGGGTCAGGGTAGCCGCGCGACGCGTATGCGCTGAGTGTGTTCCAGCAGGTGAGCGCGGCCGGGCGAGGAGCCGCCGTCTGCCGGTGTTCAGGAGTGTTCTTCCTCTACGGCTGACACCACGCTCAAGATCAGTGAATCGACAAGGGATCGCCTCCGCGTGCTGGCGGAAGAACGCGGCATGAGCAGGCGTGCCTACGCCGAACGAGTCGTCGCCGCCCCCACCGGGGCCGAGCAGGCCGAAGACACGGCCAAGGCGATGGCCTACGTCCGTGCCCACCTGCGGGAGGAGTTCACCGACGACGACGTCCGCGAAGCGTGGGAGTGGCGGGCCGCGATCGACACCGGTCGACTGGGCCCGTACATGGTCACTCTCGATCACACGGCGGTCCTGGCCCTATGCCGCGGACACCGACTGGTCTCCGGCCTGGCCGTCGTGGAGGCCGAGATCCGGTCCAGCGCGCGCGTCCCCGCCCTGTGCCTCGTCGCCGCAGGCCTGGAGCACCCCGGCGTGGCCGCGTATGCCGGCGCCCTGCCCGGCCTGGAGTTCCTGCCGCTCGACTTCGCGGGTGCCGCCGCGGTCGAACAGTTGGCGGCGGCGTGGATGAAGTGGCCGTGCGTGCACGCGGTATGCGCCGCCGCGTCGGATGGCGTGGAGGGGCAGATCCTGACCGCGAGACCAGAGGCCGATGACGGCACGGGCGTGTGGGCCGTGGATATCGGTCAGCCCTGACCGTCGGTGCGGGCCGTCGGGGACCCCGCCTCCTCGATGTCCGCTGCGCACTGGTTCAAGTTGGCGCAGTTCAACAGCCCTCGCCCGAGGCGACCTCCCTCGGCGGGGGCTGCCCCGTGCCATGAAGGCGCGTACTTGGGCCTGCTGGGTCGCGTCGGGGCGCTGAGCTGGTGTTGGGACCGATCCGCTGCCTCATCGTTGGCTTGGAATCGACTACCCCGTATTGCTGTCAATCGCCCCACCGACAGTGGCCGCCTCCCCTCTGACCTGCCAGTGCGATCTGCAGCGTGCTGCCGAGAGCCTCCGGCCCAGGGTTGACTGCATCAGACGGCGCAATCACGTCGTCATCGAACCCTGACCGAATTTGATCGTTTGGATGCCGCCCCATTTGAACCTTTGGTGTCGACTTATAACCACTGCCTACCGTGAATCTCCCTTGACGCACCGTGAGGTTGCACCTTGAATGTGGCCACTTTTTGAAGATCTTGTGATTTCGGGGGCGGGTATCGGTGCAGGTGGGTACAAACGCGGCAGGTCGTCCTGGACGCCGGAGACCTAGAGGCGCCGCCGCTACGGCCGCTGCGTTCGCTGTTGTGCTGGGGATGTTGGTGCTGCCTGCTCAGCAGGCATCCGCGGCCGTTCCCACATCAGATCCCGCCCCCTTGTCCGAGGCTCAACAGGCGCTGGCGAAGGCCAAGGAGACCGGCCAGCGGGTTGAGGTACTGGGGGAGCGCTCTGAACGCTCGACGGTCTACGCCAACCCCGATGGTGACACCTTCACATTGGAAGAGTCGGCCGTCCCCGTGCGGGTGGGCACACCGGACGGCGGATGGCAGGCGCCGGACGCGACGCTGGAGAGACGCTCCGACGGTTCGGTGGGTCCGAAGGCGGCGGCCGTACGGATCGCCCTCTCGTCGGGCGGCGACAAGAGCCCGCTGGCAGTGATCGAGGATGAAGGCCGCTCGCTGGAGCTGCAGTGGCCCGGCGCACTTCCTGCACCGCAGTTGGACGGCCCGAACGCCCTGTACCCCGAGGTGCTCCCGGGCGTTGACCTGAAAGTGACGACGACGCCGGAGAGCCTCCAACAGGTCTTCGTGGTCAAGACGCCCGAGGCGGCAACGAACGACCAGTTGAAGAAGCTGACGTTCGGGATGAAGAGCGACGGCCTGAAGATACACAAGGGAGTGTCGGGCAACCTCACGGCCGTCGACGGGAACGGCGGTACGGTGTTCAGGGCGCCGCCCGCGCGGATGTGGGACTCGGCGGGTGCGGATGAGCCGACCGGGACGCAGACGCAGCTGGCGAGGCTCGAGACGTCGGGCGCGACCGCCGCCGAGCCGTCCGACCCGTCGGAGACGGCACCCTCGGGCTCGGGCCTGGAACCCGGCCAGGGCGACAAGGTTGCCCGAATGGACGTACAAGTCACCGAGGACTCGCTCTCGGTGGTTCCCGCCCCGGAGATGCTGACGCAGACCGAGGCATCGGCATTCCCTCTCTTCATCGACCCACCGGTGACCTGGGGTTCCTCGGAGCGCACTCTCCTGCGCAGCGACGGTTACGAGTCCTACGGCTGGAGCAACGGCGACGACGGTCAGGGTAAGGGTGCGGGCAAGTGCGGTACCTGGAACGGCTATTACTGCGGCCCCGGGTATGTGCAGAAGCTGTACTTCGAGTTCTCTCCGGCGAAGCTGGCCGGCAAGAAGGTGCTTGATGCCACGTTCCGGGTGACGGAGCCGTGGGCGTTCCAGTGCGCTCCGCGATGGGTGGATCTGGTCCGGACGAACAACATCTCTTCCTCCACGACGTGGTCGACGCGGCCCACCGAGCTTGACTGGATGGTGGACCGGTACGTCTCGGCCGGCCGGGGTTCGCTGTGCGACCCGGACGCGCCGGACGCGCCGATCGAGTTCCACGACAACCCGGAAGAGACGAACGAGAACCTCACTCCGACCGTGCAGGCCTTCGCGCAGGGGAAGTTCTCGCGGCTGACACTGGAAGTCCGTGCGCACGACGAGTCGGACACCTCGGCGTGGAAGCGGTTCAAGAACGACGCGGTACTGGCGGTGACCTTCGTCGGCCTGCCGGCCAAGCCGACTGGGCTGGGACTGGCCACCGGAACGGGCACCTCGTGCATGAAGGACGCCTCGAAGCCCGCGATTGTGTCCGACCCCGCACCCCTGTTGCGGGCGGTGGCCCAGACTCAGCCGGGTGGCGAGGCCAACGCCCAGCTGCGTGTCTATTTCGACCTGGACCACCAGAACCCCGACGGCACCTGGACGGACACGCCTGCGGGCAACGGTTCGTTGGCACCTACGCCCACTCCCGCCAAGGACGACCAGTTGGTCAGCCTGAAGTGGTCGAATCTCACCGACGGCAAGCTGTATCGCTATCACGCCTGGACATGGTCGTACTACAACAATGGATCCAGCTACCTCAGCAGTGAGGTGTCGGACGGGTTCTGTTACTTCCGGGTGGACTCACAGGCGCCCAAGCCACCACAGATCACGCTCAAGAGTCCGTACAGCGAGTGCGGTACCACCTGCGCGGCGCAGGGCGGTCCTGGAACCCCGGTGACGTTCACGTTGTCGCCGAACACGGCGGAGGACAGCACTGTGGTGTCCTACGAGTACACCCTTCTCACCGGCGACTGGTCCACCGGGCTTGTGTCCAGCGGCTCGACGGTCACGGTGCCCATTGACCGTTCGGGGACGTACATCCTGCGAGCGCGGGGCGTGGACAACATAGGCGCCGGACGCACGGGAACGTTCAACCAGATCCAATTCCTGGTCGCACCGGGGGCTGGTCCGGTGGGCCGCTGGCAGTTCGAGAAAATCGATCAGGAGACGGGCGCGGCCGTCGACTCCGCAGCCGGTGACGGAGTCCCGCAGTACAACGCGACCCTCGCGGGTGATGCGACGCCTGATGACCGAGGTCGCCGGGGAGAGCTTAAGCAGGACGGCTCAAGTCCGGAGAGCCCGATCGCGGACAAGGGCCTGTCCCTGAACGGCAGCAGCGCATACGCGTCGGCCGAGGGTCAGGTCGTTGACACACGGGCCTCGTACACGGTGTCCGCGTGGGCCATGATCAATCCTGGTGCCACCGGGAACCGCACGGTGCTTGGACAGGACGGCGACTTCTACAGCGGTTTCTACCTCTCCTACCAGAGCGCGCTGGGGACCTGGTCGTTGCGTACGTCGCCAAGGGACGACAGCAGTGGCAATATCGTCGACCAGACTGTGGTGGCCAAGCAGCCGGCGACACCCGGCGTGTGGACACATCTGGCAGCCGTGTACGACGCTCCGGCCAAGCAGATCCGGCTGTACGTGAACGGCAAGCTGCAGGGCAGTGACTCGGTAGAGCCTTCCTGGCAGGCGGCCGGGCCGCTGCAGATCGGACGCGTAGTGTGGCACGGCAGCTACGTCGACTACTTCCCGGGCTCGATCGACGAGGTTGCGGCCTGGCAGCGGGCCCTGAGCGAAGCTGAGATCGCCGACGAGGCCCGGCTCGCGATCAGTGACGGTTTCAACAGCGTGGAACTGGTCGCGGACTGGCAAGCAAGCCAGAGCATCGGTGGCACCATCCAGGACACGGCCGGCTACGGCAGGTCGCTGACCCTGACCGGCGGGGCCTCGCTGGACGGTGAGACGATCCTGCTGGACGGCGCGGGTGAGGCCGCCACTGCGGCAGGGCCGATCGTGGACGACACCGGGTCCTTCACGGTCACCACGCTGGCTTCCGTGAATGCGGACACGCTGGCCGGCAAGGGCGTCGGCTACACGGGACAAGTGCTGGGCCAGAAGGCCGCGGACGGTTCCGCGTGGAACATATGGTTCGAACTGACCGACTTGGTGAGCGAGTTCGATGACGCTGTCGGCGATGAGCGTCTGGTCCCGTACGGCAAGTGGCATTTCGGGCGGTTGAACGCCGACGGGACGTCCTCGTCGGTGGTGTCGGCTCGAACGCCGCTGCCGAACGGAATGACCCGGCTGACCGGTGTGTTCGACGCCCAGGCAGCCACCATCAGCCTCTATCTCGGGATCAACCGAAACCAAGATGCCCAGGCATACACGGCGAAGGTCGGATCGGGTGACTTCATCGTCGGCAAGGGCTTTGACAGCGGCACCCGGCAGTACTACGGACGCATCGCTGAGGTGCGTGTATGGGCTGGCGCCATGGCCAGTGCGAACCAGGTCGCAGAGACCGCAGGCGACTGACGAGCAGGTGGTGACGTCAGCCCGAGCGGGTTGACCTCACCTTGAGGCGCGGTGCACGCGGTGCCGCGCGAGCGACTTGCCGAAACTTCTTGAAACGGGACTGGGTGGGACGAGAGCAATGGTCTTTGGCATAGGCACCTCAAAGGTGCGCGGTAGACGCCATCGGCGGCGCACGGGTCGGCTGCTGGTGCAGTCATTGGCCTTGGCCCTCGTCGTTCCGGTAGGCGTGGCCCAGGCGGCCGAGGCTGCCGGAGGGCCCAGTGCTCTCGGTCGGCCCGAAGTGCCCGAGTCCCGTGTGAGCAAGGTCAAGGAGTTCGACGGGCCGGGCGCGAAGAAGGCCCGCGAACAGGTGGCACGGGAGCAGAAGGCCAACGCGGAGCAGGCCCGACGCGCCGAGTCGGAGCGGAAGGCCGTCTGGCCGAAGCCGGGGGCAGCGGCCGTCAACCTGGCCGGCGGAAAGGCGGGCAGGGCAGCCCTGGCGGGTGTCCCTGTCACGATGGCTCCTGCCAAGGCCGGCACAGCCGCTGCGGGCGGCTCCGCACGGGTGACCGTCCTGGACCAGAAGGCTGCCGACAAGGCCGGTATCACTGGGGTGCTGCTCACCGCTGAGGCAGCCACGCCAGGTGCTGCCGAAGTGAGTGTCGACTACAGCAGTTTCGCCTCGGCCATCGGCGGTGGCTGGTCTCAGCGGCTGCACCTGGTGCGACTGCCCGCCTGTGTACTCACGACACCGCAGAAGCCTGAATGCCGTAAACAGACGCCCCTGAACTCGCAGAACGACATCGAACGCCAGTCGGTCTCCGCACAGGTCAGCCTCGCCGAGTCTGCGTCCGGCGCGTCGCCCCAGCTCCTGCGGGCCGCCGACAGCGGCTCCTCGACCGCCACAGTCCTGGCCGTCACCGCCACGTCCTCCGGCTCGGGGGAGTCTCCCAAGGGGGCGGGGGACTTCTCGGCCACACCGCTGTCGGAGTCCTCGGCGTGGCAGTCGGGTGGCAGCTCGGGCTCCTTCACCTGGTCGTACGGTTTCACGATGCCGCCCGCAGCGGCGGGTCCCGCGCCGTCGCTGTCGCTGTCGTACGACTCCGGCAGCGTGGACGGCCGTACCGCGACGACCAACAACCAGGGCACGACGGTCGGTGAGGGCTTCGCGCTCACCGAGTCCTACATCGAGCGCGCCTACGGCTCCTGCGACGACGACGGCCACACTGACGTCTTCGACCAGTGCTGGAAGTACGACAACGCGCGTCTGGTGCTGAACGGCAAATCCACCCGGCTGGTCAAGGACAAGAACAGCGGCGCGTGGCGCCTGGAGGACGACGACGCCTCCAAGGTCACCCGGTCCACAGGCGCGGACAACGAGGACGACAACGGCGAGTACTGGACCGTCACCACAGGAGACGGTACCAAGTACGTGTTCGGCAAGAACAAACTGGACGGCGCGGACACGCAGCGCACCAACTCGGTGTGGACAGTCCCCGTGTTCGGCGATGACTCGGGCGAGCCGGGCTATTCCGCAGGCAGCACGTTCGCCGACCGGGCGCTGACGCAAGCTTGGCGCTGGAATCTCGACTATGTCGAGGACACCCGGGGCAACGCGGCCACGTACTGGTACACGAAGAAGACCAACTACTACAAGAAGAACAAGGCGACGACCGCCAACGCCGCTTACACCCGGGGTGGTTTCCTCAACCGCGTCGAGTACGGTCTGCGGGCCGGCGTCCTGTTCACCGACAAGGCGGACGCGAAGGTCACCTTCCGCTACGCCGATCGCTGCACAGCCTCGGACTGCTCCGGCGGCCCGACCAAGGAGACCGCCGAGGACTGGCCTGACGTTCCCTACGACGCCATCTGCGCCAGCGGCGACACCGAGTGCTACGCGGCCGGTCCGTCGTTCTTCATCCTCAAGCGTCTGACCGGCATCGACACCTTCTCGTACAAAGCCACCACGGCCACCTACGACCCGGTGGACTCCTGGGAACTGACCCAGGAGTACCTCGACGGTGGGGACATCGGCGACAGCAGCGACCAGGTGCTCACGCTGAAGTCGCTGAAGCGGACCGGCAAGGCCGGTGACACGGCGATCGGGCTCAACCCCATCTCGTTCACCTACCAGCTTCGCCCCAACCGGGTGGACGCGACGGACGACATCCTGCCGCTGACCCGGCCTCGCATCTCGACGGTGACGTCTGAGACGGGAGCCATCACACGAGTGACGCTGTCGGGTGAGGAGTGCGTGCGCAGCGAGGTCCTGGACGCGGCCCCGGACACCAACACGCGTTCGTGCTACCCGCAGTTCTGGAACATCAACGGTGCCGAGAACGCCTCGATCGACTGGTTCCACAAGTACCGGGTGTTGTCTGTAGGCGTCTTCGATCCGGCGGCGAACAACGAGGCGGTGCAGCACGCCTACGAGTACAGCGGTGCGGCGTGGCACTACAACGACGACCCGTTCGCCCCGGCTGACGAGCGCACGTGGTCGGACTGGCGGGGCTACCGCCAGGTCACCGCTTGGACGGGTGCAACCGGCAGGACACGTTCCAAGACGGTTTCCCTGTACATGCAGGGCATGCACGGCGACAAGAAGACGGACGGGACCACGAAGTCGGTCTCCGTCGCCCCGCTGTCCGTACCGGGGCTGACCGTGGCCTCGATCACCGACAGTGCCCCCTACGCGGGACAGCTGCGCGAGCAGGTCACGTACAACGGCACCACCGCCCTCGCGGCGACGGCGAACGACCCGTGGTCGCAGGAGACGGCTCGCCAGAGCCCACCCGGTGCCGGTGATCACGTGGCCCGCTACGTCCGCACCCAGAAGACATATGGCTACACCTATCTGACGGCATCGAACACATGGCGTTCGCGGCAGTCAGCCACGACCTTCGACGCCTACGGCATGCCCACCACGGTCGAGGACCTGGGGGATGCCGACAAGAACGGCGATGAGACCTGTACCCGGACGTGGTACGCCCGCAACACCGACGTCGGCCTGATCAGCTTGGTCTCCCGAATCCGCACCGTCGCACGCACCTGCGCGACCGCAGACGCTTCATTGAACCTGCCGGCGACATACGCAACGCGCGGCGACGTGCTCGCGGACAGCGCCACCGTCTATGACACCCCAGGCGCCAGCAGCTGGTCCGCCACCCAGAAGCCGACGAAGGGCCAGCCCACCTGGACCGGCCGCGCCACCGGCTACGCCGCCACCGCGGACTTGGGCGGAGAACGCCTGCCCACGGGCTGGCAGACCACGGCCACCACCACCTACGACACCCTTGGCCGCCCGGTGAGCGTCACGAACGCCGACGGCGGCACCAGCACCACGGCCTACGTGCCGGCCGACGCGGGACCATTGACGAGAACGACCGTCACCGCACCTCCCGTCGGATCCGCCACCACAGGGCACCGGACCATCACCTACCTGGACCCGCGTCGCAGCCTGGCCCTGCGCACCTACGACCCGAACAACAACAAGACCGAGACGACCTATGACGCGCTCGGACGCATCACTGCCGTGTGGCAGGCCAACCGCGTCCGTGGCGGTGGCGACGCGGCCAGCGTGACCTTCGACTACCACCTCGGCAGCCCCGAGCCGTCCTGGGTGTCGACATCGACGCTGAAGAGGGACGGCAAGACCTACAACACGAGCTACACCCTCTATGACGCGCTGCTGCGCCCGCTGCAGACCCAGTCGCCGACTCCGGAGGGTGGTCGGCTCCTGACGGACACCCGCTACGACACGCGCGGCCTGGCGTACCAGACGTACGCGGACATCTTCGACACAACGAGCACCCCCAACGGAACCTACGCGCGGGCCGAGTACGGCGGCGCTCCCAAGCAGTCGGAGACGGTGTTCGACGGCGCTGGACGCGCGACGCAAAGCACCCTGTACGTCTACGGCGTGAAGAAGTGGTCGACCACCACGAGCTATACGGGCGACTCCGTCGCCACGACCGCCCTGGAGGGCGGATCGGCCCAGCGCACGATCACGGACGTACGCGGCCGGACGACGGAGACGCGCGCCTACGCGAGCACGACGCCCGCCGATGCCGCCTACGGCACAGGCCCCGGGGCCTCGTACACGTCGACGAAGTTCAAATACACCCCGGACGGTAAGCCGAAGACGATCAACGGCCCCGACGGGGCCACCTGGTCCTACGTCTACGACCTGTTCGGTCGCCAGACCAGCATGTCGGATCCGGACAAGGGCAACACGACCCTCCAGTACGACGTCCTGGACCGTGTCACAAAGACCACAGACGCGCGCGGCGCTTCCGTCCTCAGCGCGTACGACGAGCTGAGCCGTGTCACCGGCACATGGTCCGGTTCGATGACGGACGCCAACCAGCTCACCGGTTACACGTACGACACGGTCTTCAAAGGTCTGCCGACGTCCTCCACCCGCTACGTGGGAGGTAGGACGGGCGATGCCTACACGCAGACCGTCACCGCCTACGACAAACTCAACCGCCCCACCGCCTCGAAGCTCGAACTGCCCGGCAGCGAAGCGTTCGTGAAGGCAGGCGCACCGTCGGCGCTGACATACACCTCGTACTACAACCTCGACGGCACGCTGCAGTACAGCAGCGAGCCCGCGATGGGCGGCCTGAGTTCGGAGATCATCAGCTTCGCCTACGACGGTCTGGGCGACCTGACCGCTATCACAGGCTCGACCGGCTACCTCAGAGCCGTGGCCTACTCGGCCCTCGCCCAGCCTCTCCAGCTCACGCTGGGCACCGGTGGCTCCGAGAACAAGAACTTCTACGTCACCAACCGCTATGAGGAGGGCACGGATCGCCTCACCCGCAGCAATGTCACGGACCAGACCCACCCGTACATGCTGCAGGACCTGAACTACACCTATGACCAGACCGGCAACGTCACCGCGATCAGCGACCCGACGACGCTCGGCGGCGGCAGTTCACCGGACACCCAGTGCTTCGCCTACGACGGCCACCAGCGTCTGACCGAGGCCTGGACGCCCACTTCCCAGGGTTGCGCCGACACCCGCAGCGCTTCCGCCCTTTCGGGCCCGGCCCCGTACTGGAACAGCTACACGTACAACACCGCCGGCCAGCGCACCAGCGAAACGGTTCACAAGAGCGACGGCGACACGAAGACAACGTACTGCTACACCAAGCCCGCCCAGCCGCACACCCTGACCGGCACCACGACGGGCACGGACTGCACCACCCCGCAGCGCAGCTACTCCTACGACGCCATCGGCAACACCATCAAGCGCCCTGGCCCCGCCGCCGGCCAGGACCTGCTCTGGTCCGACGAGGGTCAGCTGAGCAAGGTCACGGAGAACGGGAAGTCCACCGACTACGTCTACGACGCCACCGGCGCCCTGCTGATCCGCGCCACCGAGAACGGCGAACGCATCCTGTACGCGGGCGCCACCGAACTCCACCTCCGCGCCGACGGCACCACCTGGGCTCAGCGCTACTACGCGGCCGGCGGCGTCACGGCAGCAGTCCGCTCCAACGAATCAGGCACCGAAAAGCTCACTTACCTGTCCGGTGACCACCACGGCACCTCCAGCCTGGCGCTCACCCCGGACACCAACCAGACCTTCACCAAGCGCTACACCACCCCCTTCGGCGCCGACCGTGGCAAGCCCCTCTACGGCCCCTGGCCCGATGACAAGGGCTTCCTCGGCAAGACCCGCGATACCACGACTGGCCTGACTCACATCGGCGCCCGCGAGTACGACCCCACTATCGGCCAGTTCATCAGCGTCGACCCTGTCCTGGACGCCACCAACGCCCAGACCCTGAACGGCTACAGCTACGCGGCGAATAGCCCTGTCACTTACTCCGACCCCGATGGCCGGAAGATCTTCCCGGGCGATAGTGGCGGCTGGATCGACAGCAGTGGTGGCGACGCCCCTGCCGCCACGACTGTCGGAACCCAGATCGGGGGCAGCACCGGAAGCGGCGGAGGTACAGCTGATGAGAGTACCGGCGATACCGGCGACGACGGCGGCAATGATTGCAGTTGGCACACATGGTGTGGCGTAGGTGAGGCACTGCAGGACACCAAGGAATGGGCATCTGATCATAGAGAATTGGTTCAGTTCGGAACCGAATTCGTTGTAGGTACGGTCTGTTATAGCGTCGCCGGAGGCACAGGGGCGCTGTCGGGTGGTGCGGGGTTCGCTGTAGCGGCTGGATGCAGTGGAGTTGCTGGGGCAGCTAGCAGTGCAGTAGGTAACTACCTGGACGACGAAGCTGATCACAGCGCTTCAGGTCAACTCGCAGACCAGGGCGAGGGGGCCGCCTGGGGCGCCGCTTGGGGCGGCAGCTTCTACGCACTCATGGAAGCAAAAATCGTAGGAAACCTGGCCTCAACGATCCTCGGCGGGTGCCGGCACAGTTTCCTTCCGGGGACCGATGTCCTCCTTGCAGACGGAACGCAAAAGGCTATCGAAGACGTCGAAGTCGGTGATGTGGTCGTCACCACGGACACGGAGACAGGTGAGACCACTGAAAGGCGCGTAGCTGAGACGATCACTACTGAAGATGACAAGGACTTCACCGAGATTGTCCTGTCCGTGGGCGGCGACTATTCCAGCATCGTGGCAACTGATACCCACCCCTTCTGGGTTCCCGACCTGAAGGAATGGGTAGAGGCAGGGGACCTCCAAGTTGGCCAGATGCTCCGCACCAGCACTGGGACCCATGTCCAGATCACTGCAGTCAGCCACTACACCAAGCGCCAGCGCACGCATGATCTCACCATCGAGGACATCCATGCGTACTATGTGCTGGCTGGACAGACTCCAATACTCGTTCACAATTGCAACGTTGCGTTGGGTCAGAAGGCTGAAGGCACCTACGAGTGGGCCGAAAAGCAGGGCTACAAGCACTTCGGGAAAGTGGAAGGCTGGCAAGGGCCGGTGGAGGCAGCGATCAGGGATACCAAAAATACTCTTCACGTGAACATGAAGGGAGTTGGGTCTTTCGCTGACGCTGCGAGGGACGGGCTTACCGCAGGGCACCCGTATGCCACAGATATCGAGATGGGTATGATTGCAAGGTCTGTGGTTCATGGCGGACGTTCGTGGGACAGTATCAAGTTCTATCGGCCAGGTAAGGGCGGTTCTCTCGTTGAATTCCCAGTGCCGGAACCTGACTGGGGTTCGTTCGGTAGAATTCGTCCCTACATAGATTGAGTTTGTGGACGGGGTAGTGTTGATGGGAATGATCAACTTCGATCTCTATCCGGAGATTCGGGATGCTGGCTCGCTATCTTCGGCCATGGCTGAAGTGGCAGATAAAGTCGGCCTCGATTTGGCCGGAGTGTGCAGTCAATCCGAGGGTGGGTCCGGCGTGATCTCCACCGCGCAGGTGGATTCAAGTCGTGGAAAAATCTTGGTGTGGCTCGACGAGTCCACAAGGACATTCTTTGTTGGCGTCCAAGAGGGCCGGTTTGTCTGGGCTGAAGGTGCCACCGATGATCTCGCTGCTCTGGTTGCTGCGTCGGTGGCGTGGCGTGATGGCATGTCGGTAGGTGAGTTCGCAGAGAATTTTCCTTTCATGGTGCTTACGCGACTCGCTAGGGAGCGGGAGGCGGGTGATCCGGTGCGGGCCCAGTGGGACTGGCTTCTGAATTCGGAAATATTTGAAGACGAGCGACCTCTTGTGGAGGCCGCTCACGCCGAGTATCGCCTCCGTCGATTGTTCCCGAATTTGAGCCATGGGACATTGCGGCTCAGTGCGAATTTTGGAGTGCAGGGATCGCGCGAGATTCACATCAAACCTCTGGATAGCGGTCGCTATCGTGTCGAAGATACTTCAGTGCCTGGTTCGTCTTTCGTCGCTGGCGGCTTGATGGAGGCGGTCGTATCCGCCGCCGAGTTTCTTGAGCGAGGACCAGATTTGGAATGAGGTGGCTTCCTTTGTTTCATTCGCCGCCTTCCGCAGGATCTCGCGCTCTTCCTTCAGCTCGCGGACCTTCTTGCGCAGAGCGGCGTTCTCCGCCTCCAACGGTGTCGGCGGCTCGGTCGGCACCTCCGCCCGGCGCCCCCGCGGCCGGCTCGCACCAGCGGCGCGGACCCAGTTCCGCAGGGTCTCGGGGTTGATCCCCAGATCGGCGGCGACCTGCCTGATCGTCGCCTCGGGCCGCGACCGGTACAGCGCGACCGCGTCCGCCTTGAACTGCGGCGGATAGTTCTTCACGACCACGAGATGTCCGCTCTCAGATCCTCAGGATCCAGTGTCAAGGCCCCCCACCGCTGCCCCCCGCCCCACCCCGCCGGCTGGAACCACACGTCGCCGTAGCCGTTGTCGGTCAGGGTCGTGTCGGGGTCGATGGCGGGGCGGATGGTGCCGTCGGAGGGGATCAGGAAGGTGAGGTTGCGTCCGTTGCGGCCGTAGACCGAGGAGCAGGTCCAGATGCCGGCGCCCCGGTCGGTGGACCCGCGGCTGTCCAGGCAGTAGGCGGGGTCGGCGTACGACTGGAGGACGCCGAGGTCGGCGTCGTAGCGCCAGCGCTGGCTGGGGGAGGCGGAGCAGGGGACGGTGACGACGTCCGTGCCGTTGGTGAAGTCGCCGGCGACCTCCAGGCAGCGGCCCGTGGTGAGGTTCACGACCTGGGCGTAGGCGGCGCCGGGCGGGTAGGTCGGGGCCGGCTGGGGCTTCGGGGTCGGTTTCGGGGTCTTCGGGGGCGCGGTGGGCGTGCGGGCCGGGGTGGGGGGAGGGGTGGGGGTCGGGGTAGGGGATGTGGCGGTGCGTGAGGGAGACGGAGAAGGTGACGGAGAGGCCGGTGCGGGGGACGGCTGGGGTGGCGGGACCGTGACCGGGGGGAGGGGGCGAGGGGTGGCCGCCACCGTGTCCGTCGCGGGGTCGGTCGGGGCGTCCCCGGGGGTGAGGAGAAGCAGCAGGGGGGCCAGGGCCACGCCCAGTGCCGCCGAGGCCAGGACGAAGCGGCGGGGTGGGGGCCAGGCCGTCGCGGGCGTCTGCTCCCGGAGCGGTGTCGGGAGCGGCGGGGGAGTGGTGGCCGGCGTCGACGGGTGTTCGCTGCCCGCGACCGCTGCAGCGGCCGTACGCCGCTCCGCCGCGTACGCCGTCCCCGCCCAAGGCAGCAGGCCCTCCGCCAGGGTCGCGGCCGGGGCGTCCCGCAGGGCGCACTGTTCCTCGTACGCGGCCGTGCAGTGGGGACAGTGGGCCTTGTGGGACGTGAGGTCGGCGCTGTGGCGGGGGGTGTCGGGACGGACGGACTCCTCGATGAGGCGGTGGAAGTCGGCGCAGTCCGGGTCGGGGGAGGCGGTGAGGCGCAGGCGGAGGGCGGTGCGGGCCAGGGTCTGCAAGGCCGGGGCGACGCCGGGGGTGATGTCCTCGGGGGGCAGCCCGAGGAAGGCCGCCGTACGGGGGGCGGGCTCCCGCTCGACCAGGCCGTACCAGAGCAGGGCCTGGGTGCGGGAGGAGAGGCTGCGGAAGGCGGGGAGGAGGGGCGGGGTGGGGACGGGGGTGGTGACCACGGCCGTGTTGAGGGACGCGGCCCGGTCGTCGCCGGCCCAGTCGGCGGCCAGTCGGCAGGACAGCAGGAGGAGGTGGTGGCGCCAGGGGAGCCCGGGGTCGTTGCCGTGGGCCGTCTCCCGGGCCGCCAGGGCGAAGGCGCGGGCCGCGAGACCGCGGGCCGCCGTCTCGCCCACCGTGCAGAGCCGCGCGTAGTCGAGCAGGTACGGCTCGTGCCGCTCGCGCAGCTCCCGCAGCGCCGGGTACGCCAGCGCGGGCGCCGCCCGCAGCAGCTCGGCGAGACGCGTGTCGGGGGCACCGGACATGGACGGTCCGCCGATTCGGCCGCTCGCGTCGGCACGGGGCATGGGGGTCGCTCCTCACCTGAAACTGACCTACTGGTCGGTCTGGGGTGGGGTGACCATAGTGGCGCAGAACACGTTTGGGGAGGTTTCCCGGGGTAACCGGGGCTCGGGGGAGTGCGTGTCCGGACGACCAAGAGCGGGCGGCCACCTCATCAGGTTTGCCGCCCGCGCTCTTGGTTCACACCGCTGGGCACATCACCGGCGCATCGGCATCGCCGGCACTTCGCCGGTCGCGACGCCGGGCGCCTCTCGGGGCTGTCGCCGGTCGCCCTTCGCGCCGCGGAGGGCATCGTTCGCGGGTCACCGCCCGTCGCGTAACCGGCTCCGTCGCCGGTCGCGCCCGGCGACGCCTACTCCTCCGAGATCAGCCCCTTGCGCAGCCGCCCGAGCGTCCGCGACAGCAGCCGTGAGACGTGCATCTGGGAGATGCCCAGCTCCTCGCCGATCTCGGACTGGGTCATGTTCGCCACGAAGCGCAGGGAGAGGATCTTGCGGTCGCGCGGCGGGAGTTCGGCGATGAGGGGCTTCAACGACTCGACGTACTCGATGCCTTCGAGTCCGTGGTCCTCGTAGCCGATGCGGTCGGCCAGCGCGCCCTCGGTGTCGTCCTCCTCGGGCTGGGCGTCCAGCGAGGAGGCGGTGTAGGCGTTCGAGGCGGCCATGCCCTCGACGACCTCGTCGTTCGATATGCCGAGGCGCTCGGCCAGTTCCGCGACGGTGGGGGCGCGGTCGAGCTTCTGGGCCAGTTCGTCGCCCGCCTTGGCCAGGTCGAGACGGAGTTCCTGCAGTCGCCTCGGTACCCGTACCGACCACGACGTGTCGCGGAAGAAGCGCTTGATCTCGCCGACGATGGTCGGCATCGCGAACGTGGGGAACTCGACGCCTCGGGAGAGTTCGAAGCGGTCGATCGCCTTGATCAGGCCGATGGTGCCGACCTGGATGATGTCCTCCATCGGCTCGCTGCGGGAGCGGAAGCGGGAGGCGGCGAACTTGACCAGGGCCAGGTTGAGTTCGACCAGGGTGTTGCGGACGTACGAGTATTCGTGGGTGCCTTCTTCGAGGGATTCGAGCCGCTCGAAAAGGGTCTTGGAGAGAGCCCGCGCGTCGACGGGTCCGACCTCGTCGTACGGAGGGATCTCGGGGAGTCCCTCGATGACATCGACGGGATGGATGGGATCCAGATGTTCCGGAGTGGGTGTCGACGTCGCACCGTAGGGATGCGGTGCGTCGAGCCGCGGTGACATGATGTCCTCCATCGTTCTCGGCATATGGCTGCCGAAGCCAGTACGTGCACTGCGGTGTGCGGCGCCTCCAAAGCCGGCCGTGTCGGTTACGTGTCTCTACTAGCCCTACCCGCTTTCCCGAGGTCACCGCAAGTACGATCTGTGTACTTATGTCCGTTTACGGGGGGTTGTTCGGCTGTGGAAACGCGTAACGAAGGCGTAGTGTTCGAGGGCATCAGCACGGACCGAGACGACCCCGGGAGAGAGACGGCATGGACCGCGGGACAGTCGGCAGCGCACAGTCGGGCCGGCTTCTGGTGGAGGTGCGGGAAGAGGGCTCCAGCGCCGTCGTGACGCCGGCGGGTGAGCTCGATCACCACACCGCCGAGTTGCTGCGTGAACCCCTCGACGCCTGTCTCACCAAGGGTTTCAGTCGACTGGTGATCGACTGCTCACGGCTGGAGTTCTGCGACTCCACCGGACTCAACGTGTTGCTCGGCGCACGGCTGAAGGCGGAGGCCGCAGGTGGAGGAGTGCATCTGGCGGGGATGCTGCCGGTCGTCGCCCGGGTCTTCGAGATCACCGGCGCCGACGCCGTCTTCACCGTGCACGACTCGGTCGAGGCGGCCCTCGCCGAGGAAGACGGCTGATTGTCGCGCAGGTCACTTCCCTTCCTGCACGGAGTGCCGAAAGGGGGGTGTTCCGTCGCATCCGTCGGGCAGGAGACATGCGGGCGGCGGTGTCCCGACGTGCCGACGGAACCGGACATCGGCACACACGCAAACAACGGCACAGAGCAACGGCGACGGACAGCCGTACGGAGCGGTGGCGCAGCAACCGCGACTTCTTCGATGTCCTGGACCCTTCAAAACGTGATCTTTCCATCGTGAACTGGTGAATCGGTGAGGTGAAGCGCTGATGAGCACCACCCGGCCTGTCTCGCCGGGCTCCCCGGAGCCCAGCGGCGCTTCGGGGGCATCGGCCGGCCGTCAGGTCCGCAGACTGGACTTCGACGGCGCGAGTGGCGTCGTCCCGCTGGCCCGGGACTTCGCCCGGCAGGCGTTGTACGCGTGGGGGTGGCTGCCCGCCGCCACCGCGGACCAGCGTGCCGCGGCCGAGGACGTACTGCTCGTGGTCTCCGAGCTGGTCACCAATGCCTGCCTGCATGCCGAGGGGCCGCAGGAGATGCGGCTGGGCTGCGACAACAAGGTCATCCGCGTCGAGGTCGTCGACCGCGGCAGCGGGCAGCCGGCACCCCGGACCCCGCACCGTTCCGGGCGGCCCGGGGGGCACGGCATGTTCATCGTGCAGCGGCTGTGCCTGGACTGGGGGGTCGTCCGTACGCCCGGGGTCGCCGGCAAGACCGTCTGGGCGGAGCTGGGCGCTCCGGCGTAGACCTGGGCACTTCGGCGCAGCCCCTGGCGCCCTGAGGCTGCTGTCCTGGGTGCCGCGGCGTAGATCCTGGGCGATCCGGCGTAGATCCTGGGGGCTCCGGCGTTGACCTCTGGCGCTTCGGTGAGGATTTCGGCGCCCCGGCGCAGGGAGCGGTCCGGGGCTGCCGGTGCGGGGCGCCTGAGCGGGGGCGGCCCCGCCTTCTCCGGTCCCCACGTCCTTCGGCGCCGCCCGGCGCTTCCGGCGCGCCGCTTGTCTTCCCTCCTTCGGTCCCCGGGCGTACCTTGACGGCCGATCTGATGTGCCGTCAGGAAGGCGGCCGGGCAAGGGACACCGCGGGAGTGAGGGGACGGACCGTGTCGAAGCACAAGCGAGGCGCCGCGCTGGCGTCGGCCGCCGCCCTGGCCGGGGCCGCCGTCCTGACGGCCGCGCCGGGCGCCCGGGCCGAGGTCGTCGACGTCAACTACCACTGTGAGACGCCCATCGGCGACAAGAGCGCCGTGTCGCCCATCGACATCAAGGGCGTCAGGAGCGGCTCCGGCTACCGCATCACCATGTCCTGGCAGAAGGGTGTCTCCTCCAGCCCCGTCGAACTGGGCAAGGGCGCGATGAACCCGAGCGCCACCATCAAGCTGGGCGGCGCCGACAGCGGCACGCTGAACGTCACCGGCCCGGCCAACCAGGCGGCCATCCCCGCCGACACCCCCATCAAGATCAGCGATCTGAGCGGCACCTACACCCCGAAGAAGAGCGGCAAGGTCACCTTCACGGCCGGCGTGCTGACCATCAAGGCCCTCGGCACGACCACCACCTGCACGCCCACCAACAGCCCCGGCCCGTCCCTCACTCTCGACGTGACGGCGGCCGGCGGTGGCGGGGGCGGTGACACCCCGTCAAAACCCGGCTCCGGCAACGAAAGCGCAGGCGGCCAGGGCTCCGGCGGCCAAGCCTCCGGCAACCGGCTCCCGCGGACCGGCCCCGAGGACTCCGCCGTCGCCCTCGCCACCCTCGGCGGCACGGTCCTCCTCGCGGGCGCGGCCGGCGCCCTGTGGCTGAGCCGCCGCCGGCCCGCCCGCAACGAGCCCGCCCCCGGCAGCCCCACCCGCCGCTGACCCGGGCACTGCTGACCCGAGTACAGCCCGCCCGAGTACAGCCGACCCGAGCACTGCCGACCCGAGCACTGCGGATACGACCGCCGGAGCCGCCGATGCCGTACGCCGTCGCCGTCCGTGTCCTGCTGCCGGCCCTGCCGCTGCTGCTGGGCGCCGCCCCGCCGCTCGCGGAGACCGGGGGCGGCTGGTCGGCCGCGCCCTCCGGTGGCGGACGCCCCTCCTTCTACGCCGAGGGCACCCCCGGAACGGTTCTGCAGGACACCGTCGCCGTCACCAACCCGGACGACCACCCGCTCGCCGTCCGCCTGTCCGGCACCGGCCCGCCCCTCGTCTTCGCCGACCCGGCACCGCGCGTCCCGGCCCGCACCCGCGCCGAGATCCCCTTCACGGTCACGGTCCCGGCGGACGCGGCACCAGGTGACCGCACGGGCAGCGTGGTCGTACGGGACGCGCAGGGCCGGGAGGCGACGGTACGGTTGTTGCTGCGGGTCGGCGGACCGAAGCTGGCCGCGCTCAGCGTGGAGCAGGCGGCCGTGGGTGCCGACGGCATCACGTACACGCTGGTCAACCGGGGTACGACCGCACTCGCACCGCACCTCGCCGTACGGGCCGACGGCGTCCTGGGCCCCGTCCTCGACCGCGCCGAGCGCCCCTTGCCGGTGATCGTGCCCCCGGGCGGCCGGCTGCGGCTGACCGAGCCCTGGCCGGACCGCCCGGTGCTGGACGCCGTCACCGTACGCCTGACCGTGACCGCCCCCGGTGGTGCCCGCGCCACGGCCGACGCGTCGGCGACCTTCGTCCCGTGGGGCGCGGTGGCGGGTACGGCGGCGGGAGCGGCGGCGCTCGTGGGTGCGGCCGCTTCGCTACGGCGACGGGGACGCCGCAGGCGGGGAGCCGACCGCGCGCCCGCGCACGCCATGCTCACCGGACCGCCCGCGCCCCCCGGACCGCCCGCGCCCCCCGGACCGCCCGGACCGCCCGGACCGACCGAGCCGTCCGTGCCCGGACCGCCCGCGCCGACGACACCGACCTCGCCGCAGGAACCGTCTGCGCCGGCCGGACCGCTCCGGCCGGCGCCCGCACCGACGGGAGCCCCGAAGTGAAGCCGCGGGTCAGGGCCAGGCCGTCGAGGCGGCTGCTTCTGCCGCTGCTGGTGTCCCTCCTGGCCGTGCTCCCCCTGCTCCCTCTGTCCCCCCTGACCGGCCCGGCGTCGGCGGCCGAAGCCGGGCCGGTCGTGACCGTCGCCCCCACCCAGGCCGGCGTCGGCGGCTCGGTCACCGTCAGGGGCAGCGGCTGGCGGCCCCGCACCCTGGTGATGTTGCTGATCTGCGGACAGTCGGTGCCGGCCCGGGGCGTGATCGGCGGCACCAACTCCTGTGCCAACGCGGACGGCCGGGCCGTCACCACGGACGCCGACGGCCGGTTCAGCCACCGCCTCCCCGTCGCCGAACCGCCGGTGCCCTGTCCCTGCGTGGTCCACGCGGCCACCGCGACCGGCGAGCGGGCACGGGCCGACGCCGTGTTCCAGGTGGCCGGGCACCCCGTGGCGGCGCTGCCCCCGCCCTCCGCCGGCCGGTTGCGGATGCTGTCCCCGCCCCGGCTGGAGGGCTCCGGCTCCCTGCTCACCTGGTTCGGGGCGCCCCCGGCCCGCACCCTGGTCCTCACCGTGGGCAACGTCGGCACCGAGCCGCTGAAGGACTTGGTCTTCCAGGTCGGCACCGCCCACGGCGTGTTCGCCCCGCAGTGGGAGGAGCGGCGCTGGCGCGGCACCCTGGCCCCCGGCAAGAAGGCCCGCGTCGAACTGCCGGTCGAACTGTCCGCCGGGGCGCACGGCGACTACACGGTCTCCGTCCGGTACGGCGGGAAGGTCCTCGCCCGGCAGCCGTGGGGCGTCGGCCGGCCGTGGGGCGTCACCGTGTTCTGGGTGCTGCTGTGCCTGGTGGTCCCGGTGGGGGTGTTCCGTGCCGGGATGGCGGTGGTGGACCGGGTACGTCCCCGGGGCCCCGCGCGACCCGCCGTCACCCGACGTTTCCCCGCCCGGGGTCCTACCCCGCCTCCCCCGGCCCCGCCTCTCGCCGAGCGGCGACCCGCCGAGCAACTCCTCCCCGAGCAGCCTCTCCCTCACCCGAGCTCCACCCCGAGCTCCACCCCGAGCCCCGACCCCGGCCTCACCCCGAGGCCGCTCGCCGCCGTACGCCGCCTCACCGCGCCCGCCGTACGCGGGGCCACCGCGCTCGCCGTACGCCTGACCGGCCGCAGGAACCCCCGCCCATCCGAACCCGCACCGGCACCGGCACCCACCCGCACCCCGACCCTGCCGTGGTTCACCCCGGACACCGATCCGGGCCCGGCGGGGCGGCTCTCCGCACCGCACGAAGACGACCGCCCGACGCGTCGCACGACCCCCACGACGCCCGGCAGGAAGGGAACCCCCACGTGAGCGAGCGCGAGAGAGCCACCCCCGGCCCGGTCCCCGGCCCAGCCACCGGCCCCGCCCGAGGCCCAGCCACCGCCCCAGGCCCCGCACCCCTCCCCGAGCGTCCTCCCGGACGCGCCCCCGGACGTGCTCCCCGACGCGCTCCGGAACGTGCCTCCGGCCGCCCTCCCCTCCCCAGAGGCCTGGCCGCCGTCACCGCCGCCGCCCTGGCCGTCGGCACGGCAGCCCTGCTCGGCCTGGCCACCGGACCGGCCCAGGCCGCCGAGGTGTCGTACGCCACCCACTGCGTGCCGCCCGCCGGCATCCCCCCGGTGGACGGCACCACGAAGGTCGACATCACCGTTCCGGCCACGGCGAAGGTGGGCGAGACCGTCGACATCGTCTGGAAGTTCACCCGGCCCGCGTCCAGGAACCCGGACATCATCGATCTCCCGGCCGACTCGGTGCAGCCCTCCGGCACCCTCCGGGCGGCCGGCGCGCAGACCACCGACATCGCGCTGCGGGGGCCCCGGAAGAACCCCCCGATCCCCAAGGGCGCCCAGATGGTGCTGTCGGACATGAGGGGCACGCTGGAGCTGACGGCGGCGGGCCGGGTGACGCTGACCCCGGACGCGTACGTCGTCAACGCGATGGGCACGAACACGACCTGCTCACCGACCGAGCCGGTGGCGCCGGCGGCGACGATCACGGTGACGGCCGGGGACGGCGGCCCGACGAGCCAGTCCCCGACGGCGTCGCAGCCGCCCTCCTCCTCGCCCCCGTCGTCCTCCTCGCCCTCGGCGCCGCCGTCGGGTTCGCCGCCCCCGTCGCCGTCGAGCCGCCCCAGCCCGTCACCCGGCGACACCGGCGGGCAGACCGACTTCACCGGCAAGGTCGTGGACGTGCCGTACACCTGCCAGTCGCCCCTCGGCGAGAAGAAGGCGACGTCGCCGGTCCAGATCGACGCCAGGAAGAGCGGCGGTGGTTACGACCTCACCGTGCGGTTCAGGAAGTCGGTGATGAACAGCCCCGCCGACATCCCGGCGAACTCCGTCGAACCGTCGATGGAGGTGGCGCTGGGCGGCGCCGACTCCGGCACCGTCCACGTCGAGGGCCCGGCGAACGCCCGGCCGGTCAAATCGGGGGAGCCGATCGAGATTCCCGACCTCAAGGGCACTTACAGGCCGGGCGCGACCGGCGTCTCCACCCTCTCCCCGGGCGTCCTCACCATCAACGCCCTGGGCACGACGACGACCTGCGCACCCGACCGCACGGCCGTCTCCCTGACTCTGGACACCACCGAACAGGCGAGCGGCGCCTCCGGCGGCAGCGGTTCCTCCGGGGCCGGCGGTTCCTCCGGCGGTACGTCCACCGGCGGCGGCCTGGCCGACACCGGCTCCGGCGACCACGGTGCCCTCAAGGCCCTGGGGCTGGTCGCGGGCACCACCGTCCTCCTGGGAGCGGCCGTCTTCACGTACATGCCCCGTCGCCGGGCCAGGTGACCTGCCCGCCGGCGGCCGCCCACGAACAGGGGAAGGCCGTCGCGCCCCACCGGGGTGCGACGGCCTTCACGGCCCTGCCGACGGCGGACGTCAGTGAACGTCGCCCATGAGTTCCTTGACCTTCTTGCGGTACATCCACACGGCCGCACCCGCGACGACCGCGAGCACCGCCTCCAGCGCCACGACCCCCATCCGGTTGAGGTCGACCTCGGCGATGGACAGCAGACCGGTCGTCGCGTCACCGGCGGTGACCGCCAGGAACCAGACGCCCATCATCTGCGAGGCGTACTTCTGCGGCGCCATCTTGGTGGTGACGGACAGGCCCACCGGGGAGATCGTCAGCTCACCGAGCGTCTGCACGAAGTAGATCGCGGCCAGCCACAGCGCGGCGGCCTTGTGCCCGCCCTCGGCGATCGACAGCGGCGCCAGGAAGAGGAAGAAGGAGGCGCCGATCAGGACGAGGCCCATCGTGAACTTGACCGCGGTGCTCGGCTCCTTGCCGCGCCGGGCCAGCGCCAGCCAGGCCCAGGCGAACACGGGGGCCAGCGCCATGATCATGACGGGGTTGACCGACTGGTACCAGGAGACCGGGAACTCCCAGCCGAAGACCGAGTTCTCCGCCGAGGACTCGGCGAACAGCGACACGGTCGAGCCGCCCTGGTCGTAGATCATCCAGAACACGGCCGCGGCGACGAAGAACCAGATGTAGGCGGTCAGCTTGGACTGCTCCGCGCGGTCCAGCTCCTTGTCCCGCTTCATCCGGGCGATGACCAGGACCGGGATGACCAGGCCGGCGATCGTGATCGGGACCAGCAGCCAGTTCAGGGTGTAGACGCCGGAGACGCCCACGACGAGGTAGAAGACCGCGGCGACGGCGGCCCAGAAGGCGGCCTTGCGCAGGGTCGCCGCCTTCTCCGGGGCGGTCAGCGGGGTCGGGACGACGTCCGACCGGCTGTCCAGGTGGCGGCCGCCGAGCAGGAACTGGGTGAGGCCCAGCGCCATGCCGAGGGCGGCGAGCGCGAAGCCCAGGTGCCAGTTGACGTTCTCACCGACGGTGCCGATGGCCAGCGGGGCGGCGAAGGCACCGAGGTTGATGCCGATGTAGAAGACCGTGAAGCCACCGTCGCGGCGCGGGTCCTCCGGGCCGTCGTAGAGGTGGCCGACCATCGTCGAGATGTTGGCCTTGAGCAGTCCGGAACCGATCGCGACCAGACCGAGGCCCCCGTAGAAGGTGCCGGCCCACGGCAGGGCCAGGGTCAGATGGCCGAGCATGATGATCGCGCCGGCGACGGCGACGGTCTTGCGCGGGCCGAGCACGCGGTCCGCGAACCAGCCACCGGGCAGGGCGAGCAGGTACACCAGGGACAGGTACACCGAGTAGATCGCGGTCGCCGTGCCCGCGCTCAGGTGCAGGCCGCCCGGAGCAACCAGGTACAGCGGGAGCAGGGCCTTCATGCCGTAGTAGGAGAACCGCTCCCACATCTCGGTCATGAAGAGGGTGGCCAGACCGCGGGGGTGGCCGAAGAAGGCTTTGTCGGGGCCGGGGGTGCCCGGCTGGACCGAGTCCTTCGTCAGGCTGGTCGCCATGTCGTTCCTTGCTGGTCGGGACGCGCGAGTGGAGCGACGCGCGCCCGGTGGGGCGGCCGGCACCGGCGCGATCGGCCCGTCCGCCCCACGCCCGGGGGGAGTCCGCTCCGACCGGGTCGGGGAGCGGGGACGGCGACCACCGGGATCCACGCCCTTGCGCATGTCGTCGCGCATGAGGCCCGGCCACAGGTCATTCCTTTCGAGGCCGGCCTCGGCCGGCCCGCACACAAAAGAGACCTTCAGCGTCAAGTCGTCGCCAAAGGTCCCTGCGGTGCTACAGGCGTTGTTTCACCATACGGCAGGACAGTGCCGGATATGGAAGCACTTGAGAGATGGATCACAGGCGATCAAGGAGCCAGATGCATGGGCTCCAAGGTCCATATCCGGTACCACCATGGAAACCATAGGTCTGGACCACTCTCGGTGACCAATCGGGCGCCTCGTCGGAGGGCGGCTTGTCCGGTGTGTCCCTCGGTAAGAATCCGGCTCAGCGATCACACCTCGGCCGAATGGCGCCGCGGACTACCATCGGCTCATGACCCGTGTACTGCTCGCCGAGGACGACGCGTCCATCTCGGAGCCGCTGGCCCGCGCACTGCGCCGCGAAGGGTACGAGGTCGAGGTGCGCGAGGACGGACCGGCCGCGCTCGACGCCGGGATGCAGGGCGGCATCGACCTGGTGGTGCTGGACCTGGGCCTGCCCGGCATGGACGGCCTGGAGGTGGCCCGCCGGCTGCGCGCCGACGGCCACACCGTGCCCATCCTGATCCTGACCGCGCGGGCCGACGAGGTCGACACCGTGGTCGGTCTGGACGCGGGCGCCGACGACTACGTCACCAAGCCGTTCCGCCTCGCCGAACTGCTCGCCCGGGTGCGGGCCCTGCTGCGGCGCGGCTCCACCGAGCCCCAGCAGCCGCCCGCCACCCACGGGGTGCGGATCGACGTCGAGTCGCACCGGGCGTGGATGGGCGACGAGGAACTCCAGCTGACCGCCAAGGAGTTCGACCTGCTGCGGGTGCTGGTGCGCGACGCCGGCCGGGTCGTCACCCGCGACCAGCTGATGCGTGAGGTCTGGGACACCACCTGGTGGTCCTCCACCAAGACCCTCGACATGCACATCTCCTGGCTGCGCAAGAAGCTCGGCGACGACGCGGCCAACCCGCGGTACATCGCCACCGTCCGCGGCGTGGGCTTCCGCTTCGAGAAGAGCTGAGCGCAGACAGGGCCGGAAGGCCGCAGGACCTGACCCGGAGAGCCGTTCCGTGCGTCGTCGACTCATCCAGTCCACCCTCGCCGTCGTGCTGGTGGTGATCGCCGTCTTCGGGATCTCCCTCGTCATCGTCGAGACCCGGACCATCAGCAGCAGCGCCCAGGAGCGGGTGGACTCCGAGGCGGTACGCCTCGTCGGCATCGTGGACAGCCGCCTCCTCGGGCACGAGGACGTGACCGCCGAGCTGCTGCGCGAGCAGGTCACCGAGGACCGGTACGCGGTCGTCCGCATCCCCGGCCGGGACCCCATCGAACTCGGCACCGAACCCGGCGGCGAGGTCATCCACGCCGAGGAGCGCGGCGAGGGCGGCGAGACCGTACGGGTCGAGGAACCGCGGTCCGCGGTCACCCGGGAGGTCGGCCGCACCCTGCTGATCATCGGGCTGGTGGCCCTGCTCGCGGTGGTCGCCGCCGTACTGCTCGCCGTCCGGCAGGCCAACCGCCTCGCCTCCCCGCTGACCGACCTCGCCGAGACCGCCGAACGCCTCGGCTCCGGCGACCCGCGCCCCCGCCACAAGCGCTACGGCGTCCCCGAGCTGGACCGGGTCGCCGACGTGCTGGACTCCTCCGCCGAGCGGATCGCACGCATGCTGACCGCCGAGCGCAGGCTCGCCGCCGACGCCTCCCACCAGCTCCGCACACCGCTGACCGCGCTGTCCATGCGGCTGGAGGAGATCACCCTCACCGACGACCCGGACACCGTGAAGGACGAGGCGAACGTCGCGCTGGCCCAGGTGGAGCGGCTGACGGACGTCGTCGAGCGGCTGCTGACCAACTCCCGCGACCCGCGCACCGGCTCGGCCGTCACCTTCGACCTCGACGAGGTCATCCAGCAGCAGCTAGCCGAGTGGCGGCCGGCCTACCGCAGCGCGGGCCGGGCCATCGTCAGCTCCGGCAAGCGGCACCTGAGGGCGGTGGGCACGCCCGGCGCGGTCGCCCAGGTCCTGGCCGCGCTGATCGAGAACTCGCTGATGCACGGCGGCGGCACCGTCGCGCTGCGTACCCGGGTCACCGGCAACCAGGCGGTCATCGAGGTCACCGACGAGGGGCCCGGCGTCCCCGCCGACCTCGGTGCGCGGATCTTCGAACGGGCGATCAGCGGCCGCAACTCGACCGGCATCGGACTCGCGGTCGCCCGCGACCTGGCGGAGGCGGACGGCGGGCGGCTGGAGATGCTGCAGGCCCAGCCGCCGGTGTTCGGCCTGTTCCTGTCGCGGACGCCGCCGCGGAAGTCGGAGCAGCAGGAACAGACGGTCAGGTAGCCGTCGGGCCAGGCAGCCGTCGGGCCAGGCAGCCGTCGGGCCAGGCAGCCGTCGGGCCAGGCAGCCGACGGGCCGGGCAGTCGTCGGCCCGCGGCCCCGCTGTCCCGAGCCGACCGCCTCAGGAAGTCGTCCGGGTCAGGAAGTCATCCGGGTCAGGAAGTCGTCCGGGTCAGGTACTCGTGCGGCTGCTGCTGGGCGGGGGCGGCCGGCCGGACGCCCGTGGACGACCGCGTCCCCGGCGCGGCAGCCTCCGCTTCCGGCCGCGCTCCCGGCCCTGCCTCCGCCTCCCGCACCGGCAGCGCCCGGAACACCCACGAGCGGTAGGACCAGAAGCGGAACAGCGTCGCCACACCGATGCCGAGGAACTTGAAGATGTTGTTCTGCAGCGGGGTGTCCCAGCCGAATCCGTACGTCGCCGCGAAGAGCAGCCCGTTCTCGATCACCAGGCCGACCCCGCTGAACAGCAGGAACAGCGCGAGCTCGCGGGTGCGGCCGCTCTTGTCGCGGTCACGGTAGGTGAAGTAGCGGAACCCGATGTAGTTGAAGACGATCGCCACGACCGTGGCGATGACACCGGCCCGCACGACCTGCAGGTCGGTCGTGTGCCGCACCAGGTTGAAGACGCCCAGGTTGACCAGGACGCCGGCCCCGCCCACGGCGCCGAACTTGGCGACTTCGTGCGCAAGGCGGCGCAGCCCCGAGGAACCATGTCCCATGGTCGTACAGGCCCCCGTCCGGGTCGCGGATGCGTCAACCCAGCCATGCTAACCATCCACGTTCGAGGATTTCCTGTGGTCGCTCTCATGGCCACCGAGGCGGAATCCTCCCCTCCGGCGGCGGCCGATACCCTAGGGGCGTGACGTTCCCGGTAGTCGGCATGGTCGGCGGTGGCCAGCTCGCTCGTATGACACACGAGGCGGGCATCCCGCTCGGCATCAGGTTCAAGCTCCTCAGTGACACCCCACAGGACTCGGCGGCCCAGGTGGTGAACGATGTCGTCGTCGGCGACTATCGCGACCTGGACACCCTGCGCGAGTTCGCCAGGGGGTGCGATGTGATCACCTTCGATCACGAACACGTACCCACCGAGCACCTGCGGGCGCTGGAGGCGGACGGCATCCCCGTCCGCCCCGGCCCCGACGCGCTGGTGCACGCCCAGGACAAGGGAGTGATGCGCGCGAGGCTCGACGCGATCGGCATCCCCTGCCCGCGCCACCGCATCGTGAGCGATCCGCGGGACGTGGCGGCCTTCGCGGCGGAGGGCCTGGCGGACGGCGCCGAGGGTGACGGCTTCCCCGTGGTCCTCAAGACCGTCCGCGGCGGCTACGACGGCAAGGGCGTGTGGGTCGTCGACAGCGCCGAGGAGGCCGCCGAGCCGTTCAAGGCGGGCGTCCCGGTCCTCGCGGAGGAGAAGGTCGACTACGTCCGCGAACTCGCCGCCAACGTCGTGCGCTCCCCGCACGGCCAGGCCGTCGCCTACCCGGTCGTGGAGTCGCGACAGGTCGACGGCGTGTGCGACACGGTCATCGCCCCCGCGCCCGGCCTCGACGAGGCGCTCGCGCTGCGGGCCGAGGAGATGGCCCTGACCATCGCCAGGGAACTGGGCGTCGTCGGCCACCTCGCCGTCGAGCTGTTCCAGACCCGCGACGGCCGCATCCTCGTCAACGAACTGGCGATGCGCCCCCACAACTCCGGCCACTGGACCCAGGACGGCGCGATCACCTCGCAGTTCGCCAACCACGTCCGGGCCGTCCTCGACCTCCCCCTCGGCGACCCGCGCCCGCGCGCCCCGTGGACGGTCATGGTCAACGTCCTCGGCGGCGACTACCCCGACATGTACTCCGCGTACCTGCACTGCATGGCCCGCGACCCCAAGCTCAAGATCCACATGTACGGCAAGGACGTGAAGCCCGGCCGCAAGGTCGGCCACGTCAACACCTACGGCGACGACCTGGACGACGTGCTGGAGCGCGCCCGTCACGCAGCCGGCTACCTCAGAGGAACGATCACGGAATGAGCCCTGTAGTTGGCATCGTCATGGGGTCGGACTCCGACTGGCCCGTCATGGAGGCCGCCGCCAAGGCGCTCGACGAGTTCGAGATCGCCTACGAGGTCGACGTCGTCTCGGCGCACCGGATGCCGCGCGAGATGGTCGCCTACGGCGAGCAGGCCGCGGACCGGGGGCTCAAGGTGATCATCGCGGGCGCCGGCGGCGCCGCCCACCTGCCCGGGATGCTCGCCTCCGTCACGCCCCTGCCGGTCATCGGCGTGCCCGTGCCGCTGAAGTACCTCGACGGCATGGACTCCCTGCTGTCGATCGTGCAGATGCCGGCCGGTGTGCCCGTCGCCACCGTCTCGGTCGGCGGCGCCCGCAACGCCGGTCTGCTGGCCGCCCGGATCCTCGCCGCCCATGACGAGGACCTGCTCGGCCGGATGCGCGACTTCCAGCAGGACCTGAACGACCAGGCCACCGAGAAGGGCAAGCGGCTGCGCGCCAAGGTCGAGGGCGCGGGCGGCGGTTTCGGCTTCGGGACGTGACGGCCGCCATGACCTCACTCGACGAGGCGCGGGAACTGCTGCGCGAGTTCCCCGTCGTCGACGGCCACAACGACCTGCCCTGGGCGCTGCGCGAGCAGGTCCGCTACGACCTCGACGCCCGCGACATCGCCGTACGGCAGGACGCGCACCTGCACACCGACCTGCCCCGGCTGCGCGCGGGCGGGGTCGGCGCGCAGTACTGGTCGGTGTACGTGCGGTCGGACCTCCCCGACCCGGTTCCGGCGACCCTGGAGCAGATCGACTGCGTACGGCAGCTGATCGACCGGCATCCCGGGCAGCTGCGGGCCGCGCTGACCGCCGCCGACCTGGAGGCGGCGCGCGCGGAGGGGCGGATCGCCTCCCTGATGGGCGCGGAGGGCGGGCACTCCATCGCCGGCTCCCTCGGCACCCTGCGCGGTCTGTACGCGCTCGGCGTGCGGTACATGACGCTCACCCACAACGACAACGTGGCCTGGGCGGACTCCGCGACCGACGAGCCGAAGGTCGGCGGGCTGTCCGCCTTCGGCCGGGAGGTCGTGCGGGAGATGAACCGGCTCGGCATGCTCGTCGACCTCTCCCACGTGGCCGCCACGACCATGCGGGACGCGCTGGACACCACGTCGGCGCCGGTGATCTTCTCCCACTCGTCGGCCCGCGCGGTGTGCGACCACCCGCGCAACATCCCGGACGACGTGCTGGAGCGGCTGCCCGCCAACGGCGGCATGGCGATGGTGACGTTCGTGCCGAAGTTCGTGCTGCGGGCCGCCGTGGACTGGACGGCCGCCGCCGACGAGAACATGCGCGCCCACGGCTTCCACCACCTGGCCACCACCCCGGAGGCCATGGCGGTGCACCGCGCCTTCGAGGAGGCGCACCCGCGCCCGGTCGCCACCGTCGCCACGGTCGCCGACCACCTCGACCACATGCGCGAGGTCGCGGGCGTCGACCACCTCGGCATCGGCGGGGACTACGACGGTACGGCCTTCACCCCGGACGGCCTGGCCGACGTCTCCGGCTACCCGAACCTGCTCGCGGAACTGCTGGAGCGCGGCTGGTCGCGCGCCGACCTCGCCAAGCTGACCTGGCGCAACGCGGTGCGGGTGCTGGGCGCGGCGGAGGACGTGGCCCGCGAGCTGCGGGCGACGCGGGGGGCGTCGAACGCGACGATCGAGTCGCTGGACGGCGGCTGAGCGGCCCGGGGGCGCCCGGGGGTGCGGGGTGCCCGGGGGTGCGGCGAGTCGTGCGCGCCCGGCCGCGCGACCGGGGCCGGTAGCCCCGGTCCGGCGTGCGGGGTCCGGTGTGGGTGAGCGGCGTGCGCCGCCCGGCGTGGGGCGAGCGGCCTCCACGGCCCGGCGCGTGCGGATCCGTATGCGCGCTCCGGTGTGCGCCGTCGGCGGCCCCGGTCCAGCGTGCACGACCCGGTGTGCGCGGCCCGGTGTATGTGGGCGGCGTGCGCTGTCCGGCGTGCGGGGCTGGGTGTGCGCCGCCCGGCGGCCTCCGGTCCGGCGTGCGGGGCCCGGTGCGCGCGGTCCGGTGTGCTGGAGGGGCGTGCGCGGGAGATGGCGCGCGCGGTCCGGTGTGCTGGAGGGGCGTGCGTGCGCGGTGTGTGCGCCCGGCGCGAGGGGGCGACCCGGCGCACGCCGGGTCGCGCGAGCCCGGCGTACGGACGACGCGGTCCGGCGCGGGGCACCCGAACGCACCGTCCGGCGGGTGACCCGCCCGCCTCCGTGCGACGGTGATGCGTACTGCTGATCGCCCAGCGCAGACCATGCCGCCGATCACGACGTACGGAGACCGCCATGGCCGACCTCCAGGACGAACTGCACACCGCGCCCGAGGTCGGCGAGCGGCCGCTGGACGGCCCCTTCCCGGAGCCACAGGGCCCGGACCTGGCGGGGCCCGGCGTCGACGAGCCCGTGGGCGACCCCCTGGACCGCGCGCACGCCCTGCTCGCCGCCCACCCCATCGCCGACGGCTACAGCGGGTTGCCCTGGGCGCTGCGCCATCTGCCCTGGTACGACCTTCAGGCCGGGGAGACCGCCGTCGACACGGACGTCCCCCGGCTGCGCGAGGGCCATGTCGCGGCGCTGTTCTGGTCCCTGCACCTGCCCGAGGGACTGGTCGCGAACCGGGCCGTCGGCGCCACCCTGGAGCAGCTGGACCTGGTCCGCTCGGTGATCAAGGCGCACCCCGAGGGGCTGCGGCTGGCCCGTTCGGCGGGGCAGGTCATCGACGCCCGCAACTGCGGCCGGGTCGCGGTGCTGCTGGGTCCGGCCGCGGCGCCCGCTCTGGACGACTCCCTGGGCATCCTGCGCGTCCTGCACTCGCTGGGACTGCGCGTCCTCACCCTGGCCGGGACCTCCTGGGCGAGCGAGGCGGGACTGACCCGGTTCGGCGAGGAGGTCGTCCGCGAGATGAACCGGCTCGGGGTGCTCGCCGACCTCTCCGGCGCATCCGACGCCACCATCGCCCGTACGCTGGTGCTGTCCAAGGCGCCGGTGCTGTGCACCCGCTCCGCCGCCCGCGCGCTGCGGCCCCACCCGGACAACCTGCCCGACGACCTGCTCACCGAGCTGGGCGCGGCCAAGGGCCTGTGCATGGTCCCGCTGACCGCGGAGCAGACCGGGCCGGGCATCCGTGACGTCGCCGACCACCTGGACCACGTCCGCGCCCTGGCCGGACCGGAGAGCGTGGGCCTCGCCGGCACCTACGACTCCGGCGCCGCCCACCCCCGGGAACTCGCCGACGCCTCCGGCTATCCCCGGCTCATCGCCGAGCTCCTCGGCCGGGGCTGGTCCGAGACCGACCTCGCCCTCCTCACCTGGGGTAACGCCCAACGCGCCCTGCGCGCCGCCGACTTCCTCTCCCGAGCCGGCCGGGACCGCCACGAGCCCTCGACGGCCGACATCGCCGCCCTCGACGCGTAGCCGCCGCGGGCGCCGCCCCGCACCGCCCGTGCCCCGGGCACCCCGCCACCGCGACGGCCGGCCCCGGGGCGACGGGACCGGCCGTGGGAGCGCACGGGGGAGCGGGTTCAGCCGTGCTCGATGCGGCACAGGCAGAACGGGTGGCCGGCCGGGTCGGCGTAGACCAGGAAGTCCTTGGCCTCGCGGTCGGTCAGGTCGAGGGGGCGGGCGCCGAGGGCGATGACCCGCTCGTGGGCGGCGTCCAGTTCCGCCCAGGTGGCCCCGGCGTCGAAGTCCAGGTGGAACTGCTGGGAGTGGTCCGGCCGCGGCCACTGCGGCGGCCGGTGGCCGGGCGCCCGCTGGAAAGCGAGCCGGGGGCCGTCGGGAACGTCCAGGACGACCCAGTCGTCGTCCTCGGCCTGCGGGGTGCCCCCGGCGACCGCCGCGTAGAACCGGGCGAGGCCGAGCGGGTCGGGGCAGTCGAGGACGACGTTGCGCAGCCGGGCGACGGACGCCATGGCACCTCCACGGTGAGGTCAGCAGGCACAGAGGCAGAACGGGTGCCCGGCGGGGTCCGCGTACACACGCCAGCCGCGCGAACGGTCCTCCGTGTCCAGCGGCCGCGCGCCCAGCGCCAGCACCTTCTCTTCCGCCGCGTCGAGGTCGGGCACGGTCAGATCCAGGTGGAACTGCTGCGAGTGGTCGGGAGCCGGCCACCGCGGCGGCACGAACCCCGGGGCCGCCTGGAACGCCAGCGACCGACCGCCGGGCATCTTCAGGTCCACCCACTCCCCGTCCCCCTCGACGGTCCCGCCCAGCACCTCGGCGTAGAACCCGGCGAGCGAGCGCGGGTCGGGACAGTCCAGGACGACGGCACCCAGCTCGGCGACAGCCATGTCTTCCTCCTCGTTACCCGTTACCAGCGATTGCCGGTAACCGTGTAACCGCATCCTGCCCTCTTGCCGGTAACGTCGCAAGGGGAATCCCGGGAGGTACCGTGCAGCCATGAGTGAGAGAGCGTCCGCGCCGGGCGGCCTGGCGCTGGTCGAGGCCCTGGTGAACACGCTGGACATCGAGTCGGGCGCCGACGCGCTCGACACGGCGGACGGCCGGGCGCGCTTCGGGCTCACCGACGGCGCCGACGCCGTGAACGAAGCCCGCGACCTGCGCGAGTCCCTGCGGGCCACGCTCCTCGCCCACGCCGGCCACCCACCGCACCGCGCGGTGACCCCCCTGGGCGACCTTCTCGCGCGGGCGCCCCTGTACGTGGCCGTCGACGAGCACGACGGCTCCGCGTCCCTGCGGGCCGACGAGGGCCCGCTGCTCTCCCGGGTCGCCGTCGCCGTCGCTCGCGCCCTGGTCGACGGCACCTGGGCCCGGCTCAAGGCGTGCGAGGCACCCACCTGTCACTGGGCGTACTACGACCGCAGCCCGGCCGGCCGCGGCCGCTGGTGCTCGATGCAGGTGTGCGGCGCCCGCGCGAAGATGCGGCGCTACCGCGCGAAGGCGCCCTGACGCGCCCCGAGGTGGTGCAGAATGCACTCGGACGCCGGTTCGGCCGACTGAGCCTCGGCCGAACCGGCGTCCGTCCGCCGCCCGGCCCGCCCCTGCGACGCGACTGTCCGGGTGCGCCGTGCTAGGCCGTGGGACGGCCCATGGCTCGGTACGTCCAGCCCGCCTTGCGCCACACCTCCGGGTCCAGCGCGTTGCGCCCGTCGAGGATGACGCGGCCCGCCGCGACCTCCCCCAGCTCCGCCGGGTCCAGCTCCCGGAACTCCCGCCACTCGGTCAGGTGCAGCACCACGTCGGCACCGCGCACCGCGTCCAGCGCGCGCTCGGCGTACCCGAGGGTGGGGAACACCCGCCGGGCGTTCTCCATCCCCTTGGGGTCGTAGACGGTCACCTGGCCGCCCTGGAGGTGGATCTGCCCGGCGACGTTGAGCGCCGGCGAGTCCCGCACGTCGTCGGAGTCCGGCTTGAAGGTCGCCCCGAGCACCGCGACCCGCCGTCCCAGGAAGGGCCCGCCGCCCAGCGCCTGCCGGGTCAGCTCCACCATCTGGCCGCGCTGGCGCATGTTGATGGAGTCGATCTCGCGCAGGAAGGTCAGCGCCTGGTCGGCGCCCAGCTCACCGGCGCGCGCCATGAACGCCCGGATGTCCTTCGGCAGACAGCCGCCGCCGAAGCCGATGCCGGCCCGCAGGAACTTCCGCCCGATGCGGTCGTCGTACCCGATCGCCTCCGCCAGCTTGGCCACGTCACCGCCGGCCGCCTCGCACACCTCGGCCATGGCGTTGATGAAGGAGATCTTGGTGGCGAGGAAGGAGTTCGCGGAGGTCTTCACCAGCTCGGCCGTCGGGAAGTCGGTGACCACGAAGGGCGAGCCCTCCTCGACCGGCGTCGCGTACACCGTGCGCAGGGTGTGTTCGGCCCGCTCGCTGCGCACCCCGACCACGATCCGGTCCGGGTGCAGCGTGTCCTGCACGGCGAACCCCTCGCGCAGGAACTCCGGGTTCCACGCCAGCTCGGCGCCCTCCCCGGCGGGCGCGTGCGCGGCCAGGTAGGCGGCGAGGCGGTCGGCGGAGCCGACGGGCACGGTCGACTTGCCGACGACCAGCGCGGGCCGGTCCAGGTGCGGCGCGAGGGAGGCGATCGCGGCGTCCACGTACGACATGTCGCAGGCGTACTCGCCGTGCTTCTGCGGGGTGTTCACACAGAGGAAGTGCACGTCGCCGAAGGCGCCCACCTCGGCCCAGTCGGTGGTGAACCTGAGCCGCCCGGTGGACCCCGGGATCCCGGCGACGTGGCGGCGCAGCAGGTCTTCCAGCCCCGGCTCGAACATCGGCGTCTCGCCGCGCTCCAGCATCGCGATCTTCTCGGGGGCGACATCGAGCCCCAGCACCTCGAAGCCCAGTTCCGCCATGGCGGCGGCGTGCGTCGCCCCGAGGTAGCCGGTACCGATCACGGTGATCCTGAGGGCGGCCATGCGTGCTCCTGGACTGGACGGCGTTCTCTGCGCTGCCCGAGCATATCGGGGGTGGGGCAGCGCCCCTCACCGGGCGGTTTCCGGGCTGTCGCCAAGGTCACGTACCCGTGCCGGGGGCGGGCCCTCTAAAATTTGGGTTACTTAACGGTAATTAGCAACGGTAGTAAGCGGCAGCATCACAGCGTCTTTGGAGCGTGAGAGACCTTGGCCGGATCGGCTGACTTCGACCTGTACCGCCCGTCCGAGGAGCACGACATGCTCCGCGACGCCGTCCGTTCGCTGGCCGAGGCGAAGATCGCGCCGCACGCCGCCGCGGTGGACGAGGAGGCCCGCTTCCCGCGCGAGGCCCTTCAGGCCCTGGTCGCAGGCGACCTGCACGCCGTGCACGTACCCGAGGAGTACGGCGGTGCGGGCGCCGACGCGCTCGCCACGGTGATCGTCATCGAGGAGGTGGCCCGCGTCTGCGTGTCGTCCTCCCTCATCCCGGCCGTGAACAAGCTGGGCTCCCTGCCGGTGATCCTCTCCGGCTCCGAGGAGCTGAAGAAGAAGTACCTGGGCCCGCTCGCCAAGGGCGAGGCGATGTTCTCGTACTGCCTGTCCGAGCCGGACGCCGGCTCCGACGCGGCCGGCATGAAGACCAAGGCGGTCCGCGACGGCGACCACTGGATCCTCAACGGCGTCAAGCGCTGGATCACCAACGCCGGCGAGTCCGAGTACTACACGGTGATGGCCGTCACCGACCCGGCCAAGCGCTCCCGGGGCATCTCCGCGTTCGTCGTGGAGAAGTCCGACGAGGGCGTCTCCTTCGGCGCGCCCGAGAAGAAGCTCGGCATCAAGGGCTCCCCGACCCGCGAGGTCTACTTCGACAACGTCCGCATCCCCGCCGACCGCATGATCGGCAAGGAGGGCACCGGCTTCGCCACCGCGATGCAGACCCTCGACCACACCCGCATCACCATCGCCGCCCAGGCCCTCGGCGTGGCCCAGGGCGCCTTCGACTACGCCAAGGGCTACGTCAAGGAGCGCAAGCAGTTCGGCAAGCCGATCGCCGACTTCCAGGGCATCCAGTTCATGCTCGCCGACATGGCCATGAAGATCGAGGCCGCCCGCCAGCTGACCTACGCGGCCGCCGCCAAGTCCGAGCGCGGCGACAGCGACCTCACTTTCCAGGGCGCCGCGGCCAAGTGCTTCGCCTCCGACGTCGCCATGGAGGTCACCACGGACGCCGTCCAGCTCCTCGGCGGCTACGGCTACACCCGCGACTACCCGGTCGAGCGCATGATGCGCGACGCCAAGATCACGCAGATTTATGAGGGTACGAATCAGGTTCAGCGGATCGTGATGGCAAGGAACCTGCCCTAGCCGCTGACCAGCCCGAACAACGCAGCCCCCGGCGTGAGCCGGGGGCTGTCGTCGTGAGTGGGCGGCCGGACCCCGGCCGAGGGGCCCCGCGACCGCGGTGCCGGGAAGCCGCTGCGGTCCGAGACGCGGCTCCGGTGAAAGGCGAGGCCTCAGTGCTCGAACCCCTCCGCCAGCCGCTTCTCCCGCAGCTCCTTGATCGCCCGGCGGCGCGCCAGGCGGTGGGTGCGGCGGATCTGGGCCTCCTGGTAGCGGCGGCGGTCGCGGTCGGTCTCCGGCATCACCTGCGGAACCCGGCGCGGCCTGCCGTCGGCGTCGACGGCGGCGAAGACCAGGTAGGCCGAGCCGACCTGGGTGGGCGGGGTGGACTCGTTCCACCGCTCGGCGAGAACCCGCACCCCGACCTCCATCGACGTCCGGCCGGTCCAGTTGACCTGTGCCTTGACGTGGACGAGGTCCCCCACACGGACCGGCTCCAGGAAGACCATCTCGTCCATGGAGGCCGTGACGGCGGGGCCACCGCTGTGCCGGCCGGCCACGGCGCCCGCCGCGTCGTCGACCAGTTTCATGATCACGCCGCCGTGCACCGTGCCCAGGAGGTTGGTGTCGTTGTGGGTCATGATGTGGCTGAGGGTGGTGCGGGAGGCGGATGTCGGCTTGCCCGGGATCTCCGGGGTGTCCGAGTCCGCTGCGGTGACGCGATCTGTCATGACCTCCACCTTATGCCGCGCCGGACAAGGCGGGAGTTTGTGTCAGGTTGGCAACAGCGGTGCCCTGATTTTCCGACGTCCCTACTGGACGTGCGGCCGCGCCCGGCACACTGGGGCGCATGAATGATTGGCCCCAGGGATGGTCCGGCGGCGACCGCGGCGACCGGTACGGACGCGGCAGCGCCGGCGCGCAGCCGGAGAGCGCGCGCGTCATGCGTCAGGTCCGGCGCGGCCCGGCCGCCCCGCCGCAGCCCCCCGGCGTGCCCCCGCAGGGCGGGCACGCGGGCGGCCACGGACAGGGTGACTTCACCAACGCCCAGCTGTCCGGCTACGACAGCGGCTACAGCACGGGCCAGGTCTACGGCGGCGGTCCCGGTGGCGGCTCCGGCGGCGGGGCCGGTGGTGCCCGCGCCGCGCGCCCCGCGCCGGACTGGCGCCGGCGGATCAAGTGGACGGCGATCACCGTGACGACCGTGCTGGTCGTCACCGCCGTCGGCACCTACTTCTGGGCCGACTCCAAGCTCAACCGCGAGGTCGACCTGTCCAAGGTCATCGACCGGCCCGAGGGCGGCGACGGCACCAACTACCTGATCGTCGGGTCGGACAGCCGCGAGGGCATGTCCGCCGAGGAGAAGAAGAAGCTGCACACCGGCTCCGCCGAGGGCAAGCGCACCGACTCGATGATGATCCTGCACGTCGGCGACAACGGCGACACGCTGATCTCGCTGCCCCGCGACTCGGACGTGGAGATCCCCACCTTCGTCGGCTCCGAGTCCGGCAAGACCTACAAGGGCACCGGCAAGCACACCAAGCTGAACGCCGCCTACGCCATGGACGGCCCCGAACTGCTGGTCCGCACGGTCGAGTTCAACACCGGGCTGCGCATCGACCACTACGTCGAGATCGGCTTCGCCGGCTTCGCGAACATCGTCGACGCGGTCGGCGGCGTCGAGATCGACATCCCCAAGGGCGGCATGAAGGACACCAGGTCCGGCGCCGACTTCGAAGAGGGCAAGCAGACCCTGAACGGCGAGGAGGCCCTCGCCTTCGTCCGCACCCGCTACGCGCTCGCCCGCTCCGACCTGGACCGCACCAAGAACCAGCAGAAGTTCCTCGCCGCCCTCGCCCACCAGGTGGCCACCCCGAGCACGGTCCTCAACCCGTTCAAGTTCTACCCGACGATGGGCGCGGGCCTGGACTCCCTGATCGTCGACGAGGACATGAGCCTGTGGGACCTCGGCTCCATGTTCTTCGCGATGAAGGGCGTCAACGGCGGCGACGGCACCTCGATGAACATGCCGATCTCCGGCTCCGCGGGCTCCAACCTGGTCTGGGACAAGGCCAAGGTCAAGCAGCTGGTGCAGCAGCTGAACAACGACGAGAAGGTCACGGTCTCCGGTGACTGACCGGCCCGCCGGCGGCCGGTCCTTCGACGCGGTGCTGTGTGACGTCGACAACGTGATCCGGCACTACGACAGCTCCGCCCTGACGGCGCTGGAGCGCGCCGCCGGGCTCGCAGAGGGCACCACCCAGAAGGTCGCCTTCGCCCCCGGCACCGACCTGCCGCTGATGCTGGGCCGGATCACCGAGCAGGAGTGGGTCGCCGCCATCGCACGCGGCCTGGCCGGCCTGGTCGACGACGACACCGCCTGGGAGCTGGGCGCCACCCTGCTGGAGTCGCCGTTCCACGCCGACGAGACGGTGGTGGCGCTGCTGCGCCGGGCCCGGGTCCACGTCCCGCTGGTCCTGGTCACCAACGCCCCCCTCGGCCTGGAGGCCGACCTGGCCGCCCTGGGGCTGGCCGACCTCGCCGACCACGTCGTCAGCAGCGCCCGCGTCGGCCTCGCCAAGCCGGACCCGCGGATCTACGAACTCGCCGCGTCCCGGGCCGGCGTGCGGCCCGAGCGCTGCCTCTTCGTCGACGACACCCGGGAGAACGTCGAGGCCGCGGCCGCGCTGTCCATGCCCACGGTGCACTTCCGCCACGCCGCCGACCTGGAGCGCGCGCTGGCCCCGCTGTTCGACTCCTGACACTTCAGCCCGCGCGGCGCCCGCGCGGTTCCGACCTTTCCGCGGTCCGGGGGCTTCGGGCGCGGGTGGTGCCTGCGCGGTCCCTACGTCTCCGCGGTCCGGGGGCTTCGGGTGCGTGTGGTGCCTGCGCGGTTCCGACGTCTCCGCGGTCCTGACGCCTCGGTGCTCCCGGCGTCTTCGCGGTCGGGACTCCCGTGCCCCGGCAGCCGGGTCCTCATGGGCAGCGGACCTCGTCGCCCCGCACCACCTCGGCCCCGCCGCTCGGCGCCGGGACCGGCGCCCGCACCGGCCGCACGTCGTGGAAGCCGGACCCGGCGATCACCTTCAGAGTGGCCCCCAGGCCCTTCGCCGACCGCAGTTCGCTGCCCGGCAGGGCCGCCGCGAGGGACTTCGCCGAACGGTCCCAGCGGGGGTCGTACAGGACGATCGTGCGGCGCACGTCGCGCTGGGCGGAGGTCACCGGCCGCCCGGTCGTACGGAAGCCCGCCGCGGCCAGCGCCGCGTCGACCCGCCGGGCCAGTCCGGCCGTACGCGTGCCGTTCTCGACCTGGACGCGGATCCGCCGCGGGGCCACCTCGACGCGCGGGGCGGTCTTCCCGGGCGGGGGTGCGGGCCGCGCGGTCGCCAGCGGCCGGTCGTCGCGCAGCGACCGGAAGACGCGTTCCGCCCCGGCCCGGTCCCACTTCACCGTCGAGCCGATGCCCGGCACCGAGTACCCCATCTGCCCGATGGGCACGGTCATGAACTCCGAGGAACGCGGCGAGAACGTGCGCATCGCGCGGCCCAGGTCCAGCAGTTCGTCGGTGCCGAAGCCCCGGTCCGCCCGCACCGAGCCCAGCACCGCCCGGGCCACGTCCCGGAACCTCAGCGGGTTCAGCAGCAGCCCGGACGACGTGGCGCGGTCCACCAGAGCCGCCATGAACCTCTGCTGGCGCCTCATCCGGCCCAGGTCGGAGGAGGCGTCCGCGTGGCGGGAGCGCACGTACTGCAGGGCCTCGCCGCCGTCGAGGGTGTGGGTGCCGGGCGGCAGGTCCAGGCCCGTGTACGAGTCCTTGAGGGGCTCGGCCGTGCAGATCTTCACACCGCCCAGCACGTCCACCGTCTTCATGAAGCTGGTGAAGTCGACCTCCAGATAGTGGTCGATCTTCACCCGGGTCATCGCCTCGACGGTACGGACGGTGAGCCGGGGCCCGCCTTCCGCGTACGCCGCGTTCAGTTTGACCGGGTGCCCGTGGTGCTTCTCGCCGGTGGTGCGGTCGGTGTGCGGGGGTGTCTCGGCGTAGGAGTCGCGCGGCAGGCTGACCACGCTGGCCCGTTCCCGGTCCTCCGAGATGTGCACGATCATGATCGTGTCGGTGCAGTGGCAGGGCGCGCCGCCGAGCCGGTAGCGCCGCCGCTCGGCCGGGGTGATCCGGTCCCGGCCGTCGGTGCCGACCAGCAGCACGTTCATGCCGTGGCCGGGGCGGGGGCGGTTCTTCATGTCCCGGAAGGGGTCGACCCGGGCGATGTCGGCGTCCAGGGTCGTCACCAGCGAGTGGCCGATGCCGGCCGCCGCCAGCACCACCACGGACAGCGTCGTCGCCGCCCGCAGGGCCCAGCGGGGACGTTTGCGGGGCGCGGGCGGACGCGGGCCGCGGCGCGGTGGCCGGGTGCGCGGGGACCGGGGCGGTGGGGCGGCGGGCATGGGACACCTCCGGGCGGCGCCGGGCGGGGGGAAGGCGTTGAGAACCGTAGGCCCATACGATCGTCGGCCGGCGGTGGCACACCCGGTGGGGGGTCGCCGTGTCCCCCGTTCGCGGTAACGTGAGCGCTCTATGAACGCCAAGTCCGACGCGCAGCTCCCCGCCGTGTCCGTCATCATGCCCGTCCTCAACGAGGAGCGGCATCTGCGCGGAGCCGTCCAAGCGATCCTCGCGCAGGAGTACTCCGGTGAGATGGAGGTCGTGATCGCCCTGGGTCCGTCCACGGACCGCACGGACGAGATCGCCGCCGAGCTCGTGGCCGAAGACCCGCGCGTGCACACCGTGCCCAACCCGACGGGCCGTACGCCCGCCGCGCTGAACGCCGCGATCAAGGCCTCCCGCCATCCGGTCGTGGTCCGCGTCGACGGCCACGGCATGCTCTCCCCGGACTACATCGCCACCGCCGTGCGGCTCCTGGACGAGACCGGCGCGCAGAACGTCGGCGGCATCATGCACGCCGAGGGCGAGAACGACTGGGAGCACGCCGTCGCCGCCGCGATGACCTCGAAGATCGGCGTCGGCAACGCGGCCTTCCACACCGGAGGGCAGGCCGGCCCGGCCGAGACCGTGTACCTCGGGGTGTTCCGGCGCGAGGCGCTGGAGCAACAGGGCGGCTACAACGAGGAGTTCATCCGCGCCCAGGACTGGGAGCTGAACTTCCGCATCCGGGAGGCGGGCGGCCTGATCTGGTTCTCGCCCGAGCTGCGGGTGTCGTACCGCCCGCGGCCGAGCGTGCGGGCGCTCGCCAAACAGTACAAGGACTACGGGCGTTGGCGGCACGTCGTCGCCCGCTACCACTCCGGGTCGATCAACCTGCGCTATCTCGCGCCGCCGGTGGCGGTGTGCGCCATCGCGGCGGGTCTGGTGGTCGGTGCCGTGCTCACCCCGGCAGGCTTCGTGATCCCCGGCGGCTACCTCGCGGCGATCGCCGCCGGGTCGGTTCCGGCCGGCAGGGGCCTGCCGCTGAAGGCGCGGCTGCGGATCCCCGTCGCCCTCGCCACCATGCACATGTCGTGGGGCTGGGGCTTCCTGACCAGCCCCAAGTCGCTGGCCAGGAAGGTCATCGCGTCCCGCCGCCCGGCGGTGCCCAGCTCCGTCTGACGGCCTATCAAGGACCGTCCGGTTCCGGTCCCACCAGGCCCTCGGCGCCCGTCGGGTTCTGGATTCGAGCAGGCCCTAGGCCGTCCGGTTCCGGACCTGCCAGGCCCTCAGGACCCGTCCGGCTCCTCGGTCCAGGTGAAGGACGGGTCCACGTGCATGCACTGGCCCGTGTCCGAGGCGTTCATCAGGTCCGCCGACTCGGGGACCTCGTCGCTCTCCTCGGGCACCTTGTAGGCCGCGTTCTCGCGCCAGTCCGCGCCGACGACGACGGTGACGCCGGAGACCTCGGTGGACCGTCGCACGGCGCTCTCCGGGATGCCGAGCGCCCGGGCGACCGCGAGGGCGTCGCCGCGCAGGTCGGCGCTCGGGTAGCTGACCTCGGTGGCCGGCTCGGCGGTCGCCGCCGAGGGGTCGGTGACCGCCTTGGCGAAGCCCTTGGCGGTGAGCAGCCCGGTCACGTCGGTCGCCCGGCCGCGGGCCGGGGCCAGCGTGTCGGTGCCGGTGCCGTTGTGTACCTGCACGGCGAGGTCGGCGGGGTCGGCGGCCGGGTCGGTCACGGTGGGGGAGGGGCTCGGCGCGGGCTTCTTCCCGGTGTCCTTGCCGTCCAGCGCGATGTCCTCGCGCACCAGCCGGAACAGCCGCTCGGCGTCCTTGGTGGGCTCCACGCGCTCGCCGACGTAGCGGTTGGGCATCGTCGTCATGGTGATGCGGTCGGTGGGCACCTTCTGCAGCTCGCCGGCCAGGTCGTACATCTTCTTGATGCTGTCCAGGCCGTCGTCGACGGTGATCGCCCTCGTGGCCGCCTCGGCGAGCTTGCGCAGCTTGTTCGGGCTGCTCAGCTTGGCATTGGCGCGCAGCTCCCGCACCATCGAGTTCATGTACATGTGCTGGGCCTTGGCCCGCCCGAGGTCACTGCCGTCCTCGAAGCCGTAGCGGGTGCGCAGCCACTGCAGGGCCTGCTCGCCCTTGATGTAGGTGGTGCCCTTCTCCAGCCGCAGGCCCGAGCCGTGGCCGCTGGAGGTGTGCGAGTACACGTTGGCGTCCACGCACACCGGCACGCCGCCGATCGCGTCCGCCATCGACACCACGCCCGCGAAGTCGATCATCATGAAGTGGTCGATGCGGATGTCGGTGAGCTTCTCCCAGGTGGCCACCGTGCAGCCGGGACCGCCCCGGCTCAGCGACTCGTTCGTCATCATCCGGCCCTGGCTCGCCTGGTACACCGTGCCGTCGTCGGGGTCCGTGCACTTGGGGATCTGCAGCAGCGTGTCCCGCGGCATGCTGATCACCGACATGTTCGAGCGGTCCGCCGAGACGTGCAGCAGCATCTGGACGTCGGCGAGCGGCGGTCCGCCGAAGGTCTCCCGGGCCCCGCCGAGCTTCTGGTTCGCCTCGGTGTTGCGCGCGTCCGAGCCGATCAGCAGGATGTTCAGCGGGGTCTGGCCCTCCGCGTTCGCCGGGGCCGCCGCGGCGCGCTCCTTGGCGTCGCCGATGTACAGCTCGTCGCTCTTGATGTTGTCGTTGAGGTGCTCGTAGTACAGGTAGCCCGCGCCCGCGGTGCCCAGTATCACCACCGCTAGCACGGTCGCCGACCAGCGCAGCACCCGCCGACGGCGAGGACTGCGGCCCGCGCCGCTCCGCCCGCCCGCCGGTTCGGCCGCACCGGATGCCTCAGGTGCCGTGGACGTGGTGTCCCCGGCCGCGGGTGCCTCCCCCCGCACACTGCTCTGCGCCACTTCCCCTACCCTCCAGCCGCGCCGCGCGCGGGGTTCTTCCCGCGTTCATGAGACGCACGGGACCGCCGCCACGTTGTACAAGACGCGCGATCGGCCGCTCTCGTCACAGCCGGACCCAGTCTTGACCACTCTTTGATGCACCCGGCCTCACCTGCCTCACCCGCCGGGTACCGCACGACGCCCGGAACTACCGGCCGGCCATCGACCGGCCGGCCGCTGCCCGGGCGGCCACCTGAGGGGGCGGCACCTGACGGGCGGCCACCTGACGGGCGATCACCGGTCGGGCGGCACCCGACGGGCGGTTACCGGTCGGCCGTCACTTCGCGCACTGCACCTTGTCCGCGGTGGCCTTCGGCACCGACGACGGTGCCGTCGTCGGGGCGGTCAGCGAGACGCCCGCCCCCTTGTAGTCCTTGCCGAGCGTCAGCGTCATCGTGGGCAGCCCCTGCGCGTTGGTGACGCTCTCGCCGGGCTTCAGCGCCGTGCCGGGCAGGCCCATGATGGCGGCGAGCTTGCGCGCCTGGTCGGCCTGGTCGGGCGCGTACTCCAGGGTGGTCTTCGCCAGCTCCGTCTCCGCGTTCCCCGCGTTCTCGGACTTGGTCACGCCCTTGCTGTTCTGCAGCCAGGTGAGGGTCTTCGACGCGCTGCCCGCCGCGGCTCCGCCGTTGAGGATGCGCACCCGCACCTCCGAGGCCGCGGACTGAGTGCCCTTCAGCCGGGCCTCCGCCGCGGCGGCCGCCGCGTCCTTGGAGGCCTTCTGCTGCTGCTTGACCTCCGTGAACGACACATCGTCCTTGATCATCTGGAAGACGGGGGGCGCCGTCGCCTCGTTGAGCACGACCGTCGCCTTCACCTTCTCGGCCGGGTTGTCGAGCACCGGCACGGTGACGAAGGTCAGGTTCTTGACATCGAGCTTGCCCAGCTCCATGCCGAGGTCCTTGAGCTTGTCGATGCTGTCCAGCTGGCTGTCGACGGTCAGCGCCTTGGTGCCCGCCTCCGCCAGCTTGATCATCTTGGTGGGACTGGTGAGGGTGTCGTTCGACTTCAGCTTGCGCATCAGCGAGCTGAGGAACTGCTGCTGGATCTCGATCCGGCTCAGGTCACCGCCGAGGCCGACGGAGTGCCGCGTGCGCACGAACGCCAGCGCCTGCTCGCCCTCGACGACGTGCTTGCCCGCCGGGAGCTTCAGATGGGAGTCCGGGTCGTCGATGTCCTTGGCGAGGCACACCTCGACGCCGCCGACCGCCGAGGACAGCGTCTTGACCGCGTTGAAGTCGGCCACGATGAAGTTGTCCGGCGTGATCCCGGTCAGCGCGGTGACGGTACGCAGGGTGCAGCTCGGTGTACGGCCGCTCTGGCCCAGGCTGGTGTTGAAGCGGACCCCGGTCGTGCCCGGGATGACTTTGGTGGTGCCGTCCTCCTGCTCCGTCGGGCAGTCCGGGACGTCCACGATCAGGTCGCGCGGGATGCTCAGCGCGGTCGCGTTCGACCGGTCCTTGGAGACGTGCAGCAGGATGGTGGTGTCCGCGTGGCCGGGGCTGCCCGCGTCGCCGTACCCGGCGTTGCCGTCGCCGGTGCGCTTGTCCGTGCCGATCACCAGGATGTTGATGGCCTGGTCCTTCTTGAAGCCGCCCGTGCTGGCGCCGTCGTCGGAGACCGCCGTGATGTTGTCGTTGAGGTGCTCCAGGTACAGATAGCCGCCCACGAGGGCCGCCACCATCACGAACGCCATGGTGCCGCCGGTCCACAGCAGCACCTTCTTGACCTTCGACTTCTTCTTCGCCGGCCGGCGGCCGCGCCGGCCCGGCTGCGGCTCGTCGGCCGGCGTACCCCGGCGGCGGCGCGGCCCCGGCACCTCCTGCGGCCGCTCCCGCTCAGGGGCGGGAGTGCGGACGCGCGGCCCGGACCCGGCGGCACCGGAGCCCCGCGCGCCCGGCGCTGCGCCTCTACGGGGTCCGGGGACCGCCGACTGCGGTGCGGAAGGGGCCAGTCGCAGCTCGTAGTCGCCGGTGTCCGGATTGAGTACCCACTGGTCTGCGGGGTCGATGTTGTCCGCCCGCCCACGGCCTTGCGCGTCCACGGTTGTCCGAATCCTCCGTCGGGGCCACGCGGCGCCTTCCCCCCTTGACCAAAGGCGCTCGGGTCGATCCAGTCACTCGGTCACTCGGCGCTCGGCCCGGGGATGGACCTCGCGGCCGGGTGCACCGGGGCGCTCACACTATCCGGCCGACTCGGCGTCGAGCGACGACGGTGACACATTCCACGTCCATACAACCGGGCAATCCGGTGTATATCCGTGAACTGGCGTTCGCCTGGACCGCGCACCCCGCCCACGTTTTGGCAAGCGCTTTACCCGCTGCTCTTCCCGCAGGGGTCCTCGGCGGCCGTACGGCCCCGGAAGGGCGTGCCGGGCGGGGAGGTCGCGGCCGCCGGATCCCCGGCACGCCCGTCGCCGCGCGGGCCGGGCGTGCTGTCCGCCCTGACCTCGATCGGCGCGTCGGTGCGCAGCCGCCGGAAGAGTTCCTCTGCCGCCGGTTCCGCCAGCTGGTCCCGGTTGGGGTCGTAGACGTACGACTCCCGCGGAACGGTCAGGAAGCGCACCTGTTCGGTGGGGACGTCGCGCACCGCGCGCACAAGGTCGTAGAGACCGCGCAGACTCGCCAGCCCCGGATCGGTGGTCAGGGACGACGTCGCCGCGTCGAGCACCGGGTACAGCTTCACCGGGTTCAGCAGGACGTCGTTGCCGCGCAGCTTGTTGACGAGGGCGCCCAGGAAGCGCTGCTGCCGGTCCATCCGTTCGGTGTCGCTGCCGTCGCCGAGCGACTTGCGGGCCCGGACGAAGCCGAGGGCCTGTTCCCCGTCGAGGGTGACCCGCCCCGCGGGCAGCCTCAGTTTGGCGGCCTTGTCGTCGACGGGCCGCGCCAGGCACACCTCCACCCCGTCCACCGCGTCGACCAGGTCCTTGAACCCGCTGAAGTCCACGACCACGTGGTGGTCGATCCGCACTCCGGTCAGCTTCTCGACCGTCCGGACGGCGCACGCGGAGCCGCCCGCCTGGAAGGCACGGTTGAGCATGGCGAACGCGGGGCCGGTTCGGGTGCCGTCCGGGGTGCGGCAGCCCGGCACGTGCACCATGAGGTCCCGGGGCAGCGACACCGCGGTCGCGCTGCGGCGCCGGGCGTCGAGGTGCAACAGGATCGTGGTGTCGGACCGCTCGGTCCCCGGGTCACGCCCGTAGCGCCCGTTCTCGGCGCCCGCCCGGGAGTCCGACCCGATCAGCAGGATGTTCCGCGCGCCCTTGACCAGGACGGTCGGCCGCTCCTTCTCGTACCGGGCGAGTTCGGCCGCAGCCGCCTCGTCCGCCGTGATGTTCGCGCTGAGCTTCGCGTAGAGCACGGTCCCGACCACGCCGGCTCCCATCGCGACCGCCGCGACCCCGGCCGCCGCGCCCCACAGCCACCTGCGCCGCCGCCGGCGCGCCCGGCCGGCGCCCGTCGGGGTCGCCCCGGCACCGCGCCCCCCGCGAGCCGCGGCGGCCCGCCCCGCACCGCCCTCCACGCCAGAGCCCACGCCGTCCACCCCTCTCGCCGGTCCGGACGAGGAACGCCTGCCTCTACGACGAACGCCTGCCTCTACGACGATGGCGCGAGCGGGGCGAGGGTGCGGGCGGGGGTGGGCTGAACGGGTGAAGGGAGAAGGGATGCGGCGCGCCGGGGGTGGCTGCCGAGTGGTGGGTTGGGCGGGGGTGACCTCCGAGCGTCGGGTGTGCGGGCCGCCGAGCGTCGGCGGGGAGGCCGCCGAGCTCGGTGCGGACGGGGATGGCCGCCGGGCGGAGGGTTCTCAGCGAGCCGTCGCGGTGATGCGCTCGCTGTCGATACGGCGGGCCACGGCGTCCTCCCCGGCCTGGTCCAGGTTCCGGCACAGCACCACGGAACCCCCGCTGGCGAGGGGGGCGTACAGCCCGGCGCTCAGCCCCTCCCACGTCTCGTAGCCGAGCCCGGACAGCAGCCGCGACCCCGGCCCGGTCAGCCCCAGGCCCGCCGCGTCGGCCCGCGCCCGGTCCACCAGCTCGGCGCCGGTCAGCTCCGCCCCCGCGACGATCAGCGCCGGCTCCTCCGGGTCCACCGGCGCGTACGGCGCGAACCGGTCCCCGAAACTCGGCACGTCCACCGCGTAGTCGGCGTACCCCTCGGGAGGCCCCGGCACGAACCGCCTCCCCAGCGGCGCCAGCGACAGCGCGTACCGCTCCCCGCGGCAGGCCAGCCCCTCCTCGAACCGTCCGGGCCCGGCCACCACGTGGTCGGCCCGTCCGGCATCCCCCGCCACGTCCGCGACGACGCCCACCGACGAACAGGCGATCAGCCAGACCGCCGTCTGCCAGTGCGCCGGCAGCAGCAGTGCCACCCGGTCCCCGGGTTCGGCGGACATCCCGTCCTGCAGCAGGTTCGCCGTCTTCGCCACCCAATTGGCGAAGGTGGCCACGGACAGTTCGACGCGTTCGCCCGTGGCGTCGTCGTAGAAGGTCACCAGTGGGCGCGCGGGGTCCGCGGCGAGCGCGGAACCGAGCAGGTCGGCGGGGGTGCGATCGGTGGCGTTCATCCGCGCAAGGGTACGCGCAGCCACCCCGGCCCACCCAGCGGCGCCCCCGGCCCGGACCACCGGTTCGGCGCAACGCGCCGTGCCCCTCCACCGGACAGTGCGTCAACTCCCCGATGGACAGATATGTATGACTATGTCCAGGATCGAGGGCATGCGTGGATTGCTTGCTTCCTCGATCGGCGTCACCTGCGCGGCCGCCCTCGCTCTGCCCCTGGCGCCCCCCGCCTTCGCGGCGGCTGCCGCTGCGTCACCCGCCGTCGCGGCGCCCGTCCCCGCCGCGCCGTTGGGGGAGGCGGCGGCCGCACGGGCCCGCGTGGCCGCCCCGCACAGCCCCAGAACGCCGCCCTCCGTCCCCTCCGTCCCCTCCGTCCCCGGCGTGCGCACCGTCCCTGATGCGCCCGCCGTGCCCGCAGTCCCCGATGCGTCCGCCGTCCCCGACGTGGCCGGCAGCACCCGGTCCCTGCCGCTCGTCCCGCTGGTCCGCGACCGGGCCGTGGGCGGCGCCACCGCCGAACAGGGGCTGCCCCGCCGCACCGTGGCCGGCTTCTCGCTCCTGGGGGTCGTGTGGGACGACCCGCACGCCGAACTGCGCGGCCGGGTGCAGGTCCGCACCCGTGCCGCCGGCACGGACGCCTGGTCCGACTGGCGCGAGTTGGAGCCCGACGGCGCCGACCACGGCGCCGACCCGGACTCGCCCGAGGCCGCCTCCGGCCGCGTACGCGGCGGTACCGCCCCGCTGTGGGTGGGCCCCTCGGACGGCGTGGAGGTCCGCGTCCGCCCCGAGGCCGCGGACCGGTCCGCGCCGGGAACGCGGAGTCAGGCGGTGCAACCGGGCCTCCCGGAAGGCCTGCGCCTGGACCTCGTGAACCCCGGTACGGCTCCGTCCGTACCCGCCGCCGGCCGGCACCTGCCCGTGACCGGAACGGCGCACGGCCGCCTCGCCGCCCTCAGCCCCCTCCGCTCCGCGGGCACCCTGGACGTCCCGGACGAGGCGAGCACCGTCGTGACCCCCGCCGTCCTCAGCGCCCAGTCGGCGGCCGCGTCGGCCGCCAACGCCGACCTCGCCCCCATCGGCGCCACCGACATCCCTGCCCTGGACCGCTCCCGCACCGTCAGCGAACTGCTCTCCCTGCGCGGCGCCGAACTGACGGAGGCCCAGCGCGCCAAGCCGTACATCGGACCGCGCCCGCGCATCGTCACCCGGCGCGGCTGGGGCGCCGACGAGAAGCTGCGGGAGCGGAAGTTCGTCTACACCAAGAAGGTCAAGGCGGCCTTCGTGCACCACACGGTGACCGGCAACACGTACAAGTGCTCCCAGGCACCCTCACTCATCCGCGGTATGTACCGCTACCACGTCAAGAGCATGGGCTGGCGGGACATCGGCTACAACTTCCTCGTCGACAAGTGCGGAAACATCTACGAGGGCCGGGCCGGGGGAGTGTCGAAGCCGGTCATGGGCGCGCACACCCTCGGCTTCAACACCAACAGCACGGGCATCGCCGTCATCGGCACGTTCGGCTCCAGCAAGCCGCCCGCCGCCGCCGTGAAGGCCGTCGCCAAGCTCACCGCGTGGAAGCTGGGGCTGTACGGGGCCAATCCCAAGGGCAGGACATACCTGACGTCCGGCGGTGGCAATCTCTACCGAAAAGGTAAGAAGGTACGACTGCACGTCATCTCCGGTCACCGCGACGGTTTCGCCACGGAATGCCCAGGGCGCCAGCTCTACGGCAAACTCGGCTCGGCCCGTTCGACGGCGGCGCGCCTCCAGGGGCGCTGAGGCCGGAGGCACGGGCAGTGGGGGGCACATTCAGCGCCGTCGGGGGGACAGTCGTGGGACTGGGACGGGACGACACCGCACGCGACACCGCACGGCCATCGAAGGCGCCACACACCGGTCTGCACACACTGACCGGCCGCGAGTGAGTCGGCCGGTCCCGGCAGGAAGCAGAGACGACAGGTGACAGAAGCGATCCTCCTGGTCGGCGGCAAGGGAACCAGGCTGCGCCCGCTCACGGTGCACACCCCGAAGCCGATGGTCAGGGCGGCGGGGGTACCGTTCCTCACCCACCAGCTGGCCCGCGCGAGAGCGGCCGGCGTCGACCACATCGTGCTCGCCACCAGCTACCTCGCCGAGGTCTTCGAACCGCACTTCGGCGACGGCTCCGCGCTCGGCCTGCACATCGAGTACGTCACCGAGGACGAGCCCCTGGGCACCGGCGGCGCGATCCGCAACGTGGCCTCCCGGCTCCGCTCGGGCCCCGACGACCCGGTGCTGGTCTTCAACGGCGACATCCTGACCGGCCTGGACATCCGCAGGCTGGTGGCGACCCACGAGGAGACGTCGGCCGACGTCTCCCTGCACCTCACCCAGGTGACCGACCCGCGGGCCTACGGCCTGGTCCCCACCGACGACACCGGCAAGGTGCTGGCCTTCCTGGAGAAGCCCACCAGCCCCGAGGAGATCGTCACCGACCAGATCAACGCGGGCGCCTACGTCTTCCGCCGCTCGGTCATCGACACCATCCCGGTGGGCCGCCCGGTCTCGGTGGAGCGCGAGACCTTCCCCGGCCTCCTGGCGGCGGGCGCCCACCTCCAGGGCATGGTCGACTCCACCTACTGGCTCGACCTCGGCACTCCGGCGGCCTTCGTGCGCGGCTCGGCGGATCTCGTGCTGGGCCGTGCCCCGTCACCGGCGGTCCCCGGCCGTTGCGGCGACCGGCTCGTCCTGCCGACGGCCCAGGTCGCGCCCGATGCCAAGCTGACCGGTGGCACGGTGGTCGGCGAGGGCGCCTTCGTCGCCGGGGGCGCCCGGGTCTTCGGCTCGACCATCCTTCCCGGCGCGGTCATCGAGCCCGGAGCCGTCATCACCGACTCCCTCATCGGCATCCGCGCCCGCGTCGGCGAACGCTCGGTTCTCACCGGCACCGTGATCGGCGACGGCGCCGTCGTCGGCCCCGACAACGAGCTCCGCGACGGCGCCCGAGTCTGGTGCGACGCCCGCATCCCGCCGGGCGCCCTGCGCTTCTCACCGGACCGGTGACGCGAACCGGGCCGGCGGCCCAGGCCGACCGGCCGGCTTGGGCCGCCGACTCACCCGGTTGAGGTGGTCCGGGGTCGTCGGCCCATGCAGGTGAGGTGGTCCGGGGTCGTCGGCCCACGCGGCTCAAGTGGCCCGGGGCCGTCGGCACGGGTCGAGCGGCCGAGGCGCGGGTCGACAGCCGCCGGTCGGTGGTGCAGGCCGACTGAGGTGAGCGGCGGCCATCGGATCGGTGGTCGAAGGGGCCGGGCAAGCGGCCACCGGATCGGTGGTCGAAGGGGGTGAACGGCGGTAGCCGGATCGTCGGTTCAGGCCGACCGAGCGGTTGCCGCCGGGCCGAGCGGCCGCCCCGGGCCGACGGCCGACGCGGGGTCGGGCGGGAGCCGTCGCGGACCCGGTGATCCAGCCCGGCCCGGAGCCCACGCCCGGGCCGGGATCCGGTCCTGCACGCCGGGCCGGAGCCCACGCCCGTACTCGTACCCGTGGCTGAGGCCAGGGGGCGTAGTCCCCTGGCCTCACAACTTGCCGATGTCCCCCCGAGACATCCGAGGCGCCCTCCGCTGCGGGATCCGCCCGCTCAGCAGGATCAGCCGGGCCGCCCGGTGCCGCTGCCCCGCGTACGGCCGCAGCAGGTCCAGCATCACCGCGTCGTCCGCGTACCGGTCCCCGGCCAGGGCGAAGCCCACGATCCCCGGCAGGTGCAGGTCGCCCACGGTGACGGCGTCCGCCGCCCCGTGGCTGCGCTGCACCACCTCCGCCGACGTCCACGGCCCCACCCCCGGCACCACCTCCAGCCGCGCCTGGGCCTCGGCCGGCTCCATGCCCGCCGCCTCCTCCATCCGCGCGGCCACCTTCACCGCCCGCAGGATCGTCGCCGCCCGCTTGTAGTCCACTCCGGCCCGATGCCACTCCCACGACGGGATCAGCGCCCAGGTGCGAGGCGCCGGCATCACCCACATCGGCCGCTCGCCCGACCCCGCGGGTCCGGGCGCCGGCTCCCCGTACTTGCGCACCAGCAGCCGCCAGGCCCGGTACGCCTCGTCGGTCGTGACCTTCTGCTCCAGGATCGACGGGATCAACGACTCCAGCACCAGCCCGGTCCGCGTCAGCCGAAGCCCCGGCCGCCGGTGCCGGGCCAGCGCCACCAGCCGGTGCCGGGGCACGAACGCCGACGGATCGTCGGCGCCGCCCAGCAGCTCCGGCAACCGCTCCAGCAGCCACTCGGCCCCGGGTCCCCACGCCTCACCCCGCACCGCGCCGTCGTCCATCGCCACCCGCAGCGTTCCGGGCCCGACCGGGGTCAGGCCGGCCCGCCACACTGACCCGTCGGGCAGCGCCCGGAACGTCGGATCGCCGGGTCCGCGGCGCAGCGGCCCGAGCACCAGCCCCAGATCGAGCGGCCCGTCCGGCACGTAGGTCCGTACCCGCCCGGGCGCGGCCGCCGCCCCGGCCCGCACGGAAGTACGAGCGGGTCGAGACGCGAAACGTCCTGCCACGAGCGAGATCCCTACCGGTCGAAGGTCGAAGGTCGAAGGTCGAAGGTCGACGGGCGGCGGCCGGAGGCCGGGCCGCAGGCGGTTCCGCCTCCGGCACCGCCATGGGCTACGAGCCTACGGTCACCGCACCACGATGAACCCCGCCACGTCCCGCTCGCCCCGGGCCTTCGGCTCCTCCGCGGGATGGCCCACCGCCACGGCCCCCAGGGGATCCCAGTCCTCGGGCAGCCCGAGCACCTCCCGCACCACGTCCCGGCAGAACATGGTCGAGGACACCCACGCCGATCCGAGCCCCTCCCCGGCGAGCGCGACGAGGAAGTTCTGCACTCCGGCCCCGGCCGCGACGACGAACATCTCCCGCTCGGCGCCGTCGCGCCGCGGGTCCCCGTACGTGTGCGACCCGTCCATCACCAGACACGGCACCACCAGACAGGGCGCGTTGCGCAGTACGTCCCCACGCCTCACCCGCTTGGCGATCGACTCCTCGCTCTTGCCGTCCCGCCGCAGATCCGCGATCCACGCCTCGCGCATGGCGTCGAGCAGCCGCACCCGCGACCCTTCCGACTCCAGCAGCACGAACCGCCACGGCGTGGTGTGGTGCGGCGCCGGCGCCGTCACGGCCGCCGCGACCGCCCGCCGCACGGCACCCGGGTCGACCGGCCGGCCGGTGAACGAGCGCACCGTACGCCGCTGGGTGACCGCCAGCCGGACCGCCTCGGAGGTGCCCAGCCGGAACATGTCGTCCGGGCCGCCGCGCAAAAGCGCACGGGCGCCCGGCCCGTCGCCGTCGCCGTCGGGCAGGACGAGCTGCCGAAGCCCGCGCACGACGGCCACCGGCCGCCCGGCGGCCTTGCCCTTCACCAGGTCTCCTGCGGCGGCCAGTTCGTCGGCCGTGGCGACGACGGTCGCGCTGAGCGGGTTGCCGTGCGCGTCGGTGCCCCCGCGCAGATCGTCCAGGACGTGGACGCCGGCGGCGCCGATCGCCATGTCCGTCAGCCCCGAGCGCCAGGGCCGCCCCGAGGTGTCGGTGACGATCACTCCGACGTTGACGCCGAGGGCGGCCCGCAGGCCTTCCCGGACGGCGCGCGCGGACGCGTCGGGGTCCTCGGGCAGCAGCAGCACGGTCCCCGCGGGAGTGTTGGAGGCGTCGACACCGGCGGCGGCCATCACCAGCCCCTGCCGGTTCTCCACGATCCGCAGCGTCCCGCGCCGGGCCACCACCCGCACGGTCTCCGCGTCGATCGCGGCCTCCCGGTCGGTCGCCCGGACGAGCCGGCCCTCCGCCTTGGACACGATCTTCGAGGTGACCAGCAGCACGTCCCCGTCGGCCAGCCCCGGCTCGGCGCCGGCGATCAGCTTGGCCAGGTCGTCCCCGGCGGCCACCTCGGGGATCCCGTCGACCGCCCACACGCGGTAGCCGTCCGGGACCTCCTCCACCGCGCCCCCGGCCTCACCGGCCTGCCCGGCCTTCCGCGACTCCTGTCCGGTCACGCCCCGCGCACCTCCTCCGCCAGCGTCAGCGCCTCCCGGGCCATCCGCGCGGCCGCGTCGACGTCGGTCATCATCAGCGGCACGGCGCGGCAGCGGATCCCGGCGGCCTCCACGCGCTCCACGGAACCCGCGTCGACCGTGTCGACCAGCCAGCCGTCCAGCAGCCCCGGGCCGTAGTGCTCGGCGACCGCCGCGGCCGTCGCCTCCACGCCGACCGCCGCGAGAACCTTGTCGGCCATGCCGCGCACGGGGGCGTCCCCGACGATGGGGGAGAGGCCGATCACCGGCACGCCCGCCTCGGCGATCGCCTCCCGGATGCCGGGCACGGCGAGGATCGTGCCGACGGAGACGACCGGGTTGGACGGCGGGAACAGCACGACGTCGGCCTCGGCGACGGCCTCCAGCACACCGGGCGCCGGCTTGGCCTGCTCGGCGCCCACCGGCACCACGGCCTGCGCCGCCACCGACGCGCGCAGCCGCACCCAGTACTCCTGGAAGTGGATCGCCTTGCGCTCGCCGTCCAGCTCGACGGCCACATGGGTCTCCACCCGGTCGTCCGTCATGGGGATCAGCCGCACGCCCGGCTGCCACCGGTCGCACAGCGCCTCGGTGACGGCGCTGAGCGGATACCCGGCGCCCATCATCTGGGTGCGCACGATGTGCGTGGCGAAGTCCCGGTCGCCCAGGCCGAACCACTCCGGCCCGACGCCGTACGCGGCGAGCTCCTCCTTCAGGTGGAAGGTCTCGTCGGCCCGCCCCCAGCCCTGTTCCTCGTTGATGCCGCCGCCCAGCGTGTACATCACCGTGTCGAGGTCCGGGCAGACCTTCAGGCCGAAGAGGTGTATGTCGTCGCCGGTGTTGCCGATGACCGTGATGTCCGCGTCCGGCACGGCCTTCTTCAGACCGCGCAGGAACCGGGCACCGCCGATGCCGCCTGCCAGAACCACAATGCGCATGGCCCCAAGTCTGGCAGGCGGGTACGACAACGCGTCAGGCGGTCACGGAACGCAGTGGCGCGGCCGGCTCCGCGCGCCCCTCGCAGCGCGCGGGGTGGTGCATCGGCATCTCGGTCAGCCCGGGGAAGTAGACGTGCAGGCTGACCGCCGGTTCCAGGGTGTCGTTGACGACCTCGTGCACGTACCCGGGCGCGAACACGCGCTGCGCGCCCGCGGCCAACGCGCGCGTGGCACGTCCGGTCCGCTCGGTCAGCGTGCCGTCCAGGACGGTGAGTACACCGGAGGACGGGCCGTGGTCGTGCGTCCCGCTGCCCTGGCCGGGCAGCCAGGACAGCAGCCACACCTCGTAGCCCGGCCCGGTGCGCAGCCGGTGGTACCAGCGGGTGGTGGCGTCGTAGCGGACGAGGGGCTCCCACTGGGCGCGGTCGGCCGCGACGCGGCGGGCCAGGCCGGCGAACTCGGCCACGGTGGCCGGGTGCTCGCGCGGGGGCTGCAGCAGGTGGGGTACTTCGAGGAGGTCGCCGGCGATCTGCAGGTCGCTGTCGCTGTTCATGGAGTGCGTGGTTCCTCGGCGGAAGAAGGGTGCGGGGGCTGGGTGTCGCGGTCCGTCCGGCCCGGATCGCGGGGGACGGGGATGCCTTGGTGCAGGCGGGGAACAAGCAGCCGAGTCGCGGTGGACTCAGAGGGGACAACCGGAGCGCGATGGGCTCAACAGCTGGAACAGCGGCAACGGCTACAGCGAGCGCGGGCGGCACCGTGGGACCCGGCGGGGCGGGTCGAGGTGAGTGCCAAGTTCGCGAGCATGCCCACAAGGACAGCGGTTCACACCCGAAGTGTCAACTCGACGCCCGGTATGTGGGACATGGTTCACCTCATCCGGTTCATCTGAAAGATGAAAGGTTTGTTCATCGGGTTCTCGGGACACATGGCGCACAAGCCGGGTGCGCAAGCCCCGTTGCGATCCCGTGACCCGACCGTGATCTGGATCGCTTCGCCGTGCGTGTCGGAACGGGATCGATCCCGCGGGCGTCCTTCTCCCTGCGGGGCCCGGACCCCGTCTGGGTGTCAAGGTTTATGGCGATTTGAACACTTACCGCATGGCCTTGGTTCCGCAGAGTGAATAAGGGGCCCAATAGCAGATCTCGGCTTGACTCGCCCGGAGCAGCACACTTGTAATTTCACTCGTGTCGTTCAGCCGAAATCGGTAACGGCAACGTCACGGGGACGCGAAAGACAGACGAGGGGCGCACATGACCGAGCTGGTGCAGCAACTGCTGGTCGACGACGCGGACGAGGAACTCGGCTGGCAGGAGCGCGCGCTGTGCGCCCAGACCGACCCCGAGTCCTTCTTCCCCGAGAAGGGCGGCTCGACCCGCGAGGCCAAGAAGGTCTGTCTCGCCTGCGAGGTCCGCTCCGAATGCCTCGAGTACGCCCTCGCCAACGACGAACGCTTCGGCATCTGGGGCGGCCTGTCCGAACGGGAACGACGCCGCCTGAAGAAGGCGGCCGTCTGACCGGACCGCCGCACCCCGGCACCCCCACGCCGGCGGACGCGGACCACGGGCCCAACGGCCCGTCGCAGGTGGGTTGTCCACAGGCGGCGGGCCGCAGTCATGCCCAGCCGATAGTGTGGGCGCTCGTCCGAGACGCCCCGCCACCCCCATACGGCACCGGCGTCGTCCACCGCAGTCCATCGAACCGGGGCCCGTACCTCGATGACCGTCCACAGCCACCCGGCCGCCCACCAGGGCACCGCCACCGCAGCGGGACACGATCCGACCCGCCTCCCCGAGTTCCCGCGTCACGTGGTGACCGCGGTCCTCGTCTCCCACGACGGGGCCCGCTGGCTGCCCGACGCGCTCGCCGGGCTGCTCGGCCAGGAACGCCCCGTCCAGTTCGCCCTGGCCGCCGACACCGGCAGCGCGGACCACTCCGCCCAACTGCTCACCGACGCCCTCGGCGACGACCGGGTGCTCCACCTCGCCCGCCGCACCGGCTTCGGCCAGGCGGTCGAGGAGGCCACCCGCACCGCCCCGGTCCTCACCCCGGACGACCTGCCGTACCTCAAGCGCCCCAGCGGCTGGGACCCGGTCACCCGCACCTGGCGCGACGACGCCTACGACCTGCCCGAGCTGCCCCACGGCGAACCCGTCCAGTGGCTGTGGCTGCTGCACGACGACTGCGCCCCCGAACCCGACGCCCTCGCCGAACTCCTGCGGGTCGTGGAGAACGAACTCGAACTCGGCCGCGACGACGTCGCAGTGGTCGGCCCCAAGCTGCGCGGCTGGTACGACCGCCGCCAACTGCTGGAGGTCGGCGTCACCATCGCCTCCTCCGGCCGCCGCTGGACCGGCCTGGACCGCCGTGAACAGGACCAGGGCCAGCACGACCACGTCCGCCCGGTCCTGTCGGTGTCCACCGCGGGCATGCTCGTCCGCCGCGACGTCTTCGAACAGCTCGGCGGCTTCGACCGGCGCCTGCCCCTCATGCGCGACGACGTCGACCTGTGCTGGCGTGCCCACGCCGCCGGCCACCGCGTCCTGGTCGCCCCCGAGGCCGTCGTACGGCACGCCGAGGCCGCCTCCCGCGAACGCCGCACCGTCGACTGCGCCGGCCGCACCACCGCCTCCCCGCACAAGGTCGACAAGGCGGGCGCCGTCTACACCCTGCTCGTCAACACCCGCACCGCCGCCCTGCCCTGGGTACTGCTGCGAATCGTCCTCGGCACCCTCCTGCGCACCCTCGCCTACCTCGTCGGCAAGGTCCCCGGCCAGGCCGTCGACGAGATCCGCGGCCTGCTCGGCACCCTGCTGCGGCCGGAGCGGATCATCGCCGGCCGCCGCCGGCGCGGTCGCCCGGCCGTCGACAAGGACGAACTGCGCCCCCTGTTCCCGCCGCCCGGCGCGACCGTCCGGGCCACCGTCGAACAGGCCGCCGGCAACCTCCTCGGCGGCTCGGACCAGGACACCGCCTCGGCCGGCCGGCACGGCGGCGGCCTGGAGTCCGGCCCCGGCGGCGACGACGCCGACTTCATCGAGATCGAGCAGTTCGCCCGGCTCAAGCGCATCGCCCGCAGGCCCGGACCGGTGCTCTTCCTCGTCCTGCTCCTGGTCTCCCTGGTCGCCTGCCGCAACCTCCTCGGCGGCGGCGCGCTGGCCGGCGGCGCCCTGCTGCCCGCCCCCGCCGACGCCTCCGACCTGTGGGCCCGCTACCTCGACGCGTGGCACCCGGTGGGCGCCGGCGGCACCCCGTCCGCGCCGCCCTACCTCGCGATCATCGCCGGCCTCGCCACCCTGCTGCTCGGCTCCACCGGACTCGCCCTGACGGTCCTGCTGGTCTGTTCCGTGCCGCTGGCCGGGTTCACCGCGTACTTCGCGTCCCGCCCGCTCGTCGAGTCCCGCCTGCTGCGCGCGTGGGCGGCCGTCGTCTACGCCTTCCTGCCCGCCGCCACCGGCGCCCTCGCCGGCGGCCGGGTCGGCACCGCCGTCCTCGCCGTACTGCTGCCCCTCATCGCGCGCGCGGGCGTCGCGGCCGCCGGACTCACCGGCCGCCGCGACACCCGCGGCAGCTGGCGCGCCACCTGGGCGTACGCGCTCCTGCTGACCCTCACCACCGCGTTCACCCCGATCGTGTGGCCGATCGCCCTCGTCCTCGGCCTCGCCGTCCTGGCCGCCCGCCGCACCGACATCACCGCCTACGGCCTGCGTTTCCTCGCCCAGCTCGGCACCCCCCTGCTGGTCCTCGCTCCCTGGTCGCTGTCGCTGCTGCCGTTCGGCTTCTTCACCGAGGCCGGCCTCGACCACGGCGCCTCCGCCGCCTCCGCGCTCGACCTGCTCGGCGCCAGCCCCGGCGGCCCCGGCACGGTCCACGGCCTGATGCTCATGGGCATCGTCCTCGCCGCGCTGGCCGCCCTGCTGCGCACCGAGCGGCAGTTCGCCATCTGGACGGCCTGGGTGGCCGCCGTGGTCGGCTTCGTCTTCGCCGCCCTGTCCAACGGCTCCGCCTGGGCCGGCCCCGCCACCCTCGTGTACGGCGTCGCCCTGCTGGCCGCCGCCGTCCTCGGCGCCGACGGCGCACGCGCGCGGGTAGCCGAGCAGAGCTTCGGCTGGCGCCAGCCGGTCGCCGCGCTCATCGCCTTCGCCTCCGCCGCGGGCCCACTGCTCGTCGCCGCCGGCTGGATGATCGGCGGCGCCGACGGCCCCCTGGAACGCCGCGATCCCGTCCAGGTACCCGCGTTCGTCGCCGAGGAGTCCGGCAACCGGGACCAGGCCCGCACGCTCGTCCTCGACGGCGACTCCGCCGCAGGCATCGACTACATGCTGGTGCGCGGTTCCGGCGTCCGCCTCGGCGACGCCGAACTCGCCGCCGCCGACGGTGAGAACGGACAGCTCGACAAGGTCGTCGCCAACCTCGTCGCCGGGTCCGGAGCCGACCAGGCCGACCAGCTCGGCAAGTTCGCCGTGGCGTACGTCCTGGTGCACCAGGACAGCCCCCGCGAGGTCACCCGCGTCCTGGACGCCACGCCCGGCCTGAAGCGGCTCAGCCAGCAGGGCGGCAGCGCTCTGTGGTCCGTGGCAGGCGAGGTCTCCCGCGCGGCGATCGTCCCCGCCTCCGGCTCCGGCACCCCGGTGCCGGTCGCCGCCGGGCCCGTCGAGATCCACACCGAGATTCCCGAGGGCGCCGACGGCCGCCTCCTGCGCCTGGCCGACACCGCCGCGGACGGCTGGACCGCCACCCTCGACGGCCGACCCCTCAAAGCCACCACCGTCGACGGCTGGGCCCAGGGCTTCGAACTCCCCGCCTCCGGCGGCACCCTGGACGTCGTCTACGACGACCCGTTCACCCACTCCCTCTGGCTGTGGACCCAGGGCTTCCTCGCGCTCGTCCTCGTCGTCCTCGCCCTCCCCGGCCGCCGCCGCGACGTCGACGACGACCTCCCCGAGGAGCAGCCGGTCCCCGCCCAGGCCACCGCCGGCGAGGGCCGCCGCGCACGCCGCCTGCGCGACCGCGCCGAGGCCGACGACCCGGCCCAGGACCCGGCCGCCGCGCAGCAGGAGCCCCCCGCCGTCCCCCAGCAGAACCCCTACGGCGACTGGGACACCCCGGCTCCCGCGCCCACCGGGTACGACGACCACTCCGCCGACCAGTACCAGGCCGCCCAGCAGTACCCGGCCGACGGCTACGGCGGGCCCACCTACGACCCGTACCAGAGCGGCCAGTACGACCCGTACGCCTACGACGGGCAGCAGGCGGCGCCGTACGACCAGGGCACCTACCAGCAGCCCTACGACCCGGCGTACGGCCAGGGCTACGACCCCGCCTACGATCCGGCGCAGCACCAGCCCCACGGCACCGGCAGTGAGCGCCCCGACGGGAGCCAGCAGTGAACCGCACCCTCGTGTCCCTGATCGCCGGCACGGCCGCGCTCGCCGCCGTCACCGGACTCGCCGCGCTGGAGCTGCCCGGCACGGCCGCGCCCGCCACCACCGAGGCGGCCGCCGAACTGCCCGTGGAACGCACCAGCCTGATCTGCCCGGCGCCCAGCGGCTCGGAACTCGCCGACACCGTCTACACGTCCTTCACACCCGTCACCAAGGGCGCCGGCGGGCGCGGCACGGCACGGCTGACCCCCGCCACCGAGGCGGGCACGGCGGCGGGCGGCGACAAGGCGGGCGGCGACAAGGCGGGCGGCGACAAGAAGACGTCGAAGCCCGTCCTCACCGCCAAGGCGCCCGGCACCCCCGCCACCGGCACCACCTCGGGCGGCGACGACCCCGCCCTGGTCGGCGTCGCCGAGGGCGGCTACGCGTCCGGCTGGACCCTCCAGCAGACCACCGAGGTCTCCGCCGGCACCGGCCGCGGCCTGCTCGGCGTCAACTGCACCGCCCCGGACACCGACTTCTGGTTCCCCGGCGCGAGCACCGCCGCCGACCGCACCGACTACGTCCACCTCACCAACCCGGACGACTCCGCCGCCGTCGTAGACATCGAGCTCTACGACCAGGAGGGCACGCTCGCCGCCACGGCCGGCGAGAACCTCACCGTCAAACCGCACTCCAGCGACCCCATCCTGCTGTCCACGCTCACCGACAAGAAGCTCGACGAGCTCACCGTCCACGTGAACGTCCGCAGCGGGCGCGTCGCCGCCGCCGTACAGGCCCTGGACGACAAGCTGGGCGGCGACTGGCTGGCCGCGACCGCCGAACCCGCGGGCAGCCTCGTCATCCCGGGCATCCCGAAGGACGCCGTGTCGGTCCGGCTGGTCGCCTTCGCGCCCGGCGGCTCCGACGCCGACCTCAAGGTCCAGCTGGCATCCGTCTCCGGCCTGATCAACCCCGCCGGGCACGAGACGCTGCACGTCAAGGCCGGCATGACGGCCGCGGCGGACCTCGGTGACATCACGCGCGGCGAGGCCGGCTCCCTGGTCCTCACCCCGACGGACCGGTCGGTGCCGGTGGTCGCGGCCGTCCGGGTCGTGCGCGGCAAGGGCGACGCACAGGAGTCGGCGTTCATTCCCGCCACCGCCGCCGTGGGCACGCGCGCGTCGGCCGTCGGCAACAGCGCCAAGGGCACCACCCTCTCCCTGACCGCCCCCACCGGGACGGCCCAGGTCAAGGTCACCGCGTCGGCGGGCAGCGAGGGCGGCACGCCGGTGAGCAAGACCTACACGATCAAGTCCGGCACCACCCAGGACATCACCCCGCCCGCCCCGGCCGGCCTCAAGGGCACGTACGCCCTCACGGTCGAACACCTCTCCGGCGCCCCCGTCTACGCCTCCCGCACCCTGAGGTCCACCGACACCGACACCGCCGCCTTCACCGTCCAGACCCTGCCCGACGACCACGGCACGGTCACCGTCCCGGACGCGCGGGAGGACCTGACGGTCCTGCTCAAGTAGCGGCTCCCCCGGTGCCGGGGCGGCCTCGCTCGCCCCGGCACCGGAACTCCCGCGCACTGCCGTCCCGCAGGTCCGGGCGAGCACACCCGCGCCCGCCCCCTCCACCGGCTCACGGGCCGCCCGGAACCGTCAGTCCTCCCCGTACCGCGGATCTACGGTCTCCGGCGTCAGCCCCAGCACCTCGGCGACCTGTTCCACGACCACCTCGTGCACCAACGCCGCCCGCTCGTCCCGTCCCTTGGTGCGGATCTCCACCGGCCGCCGGTACACCACCACCCGGGCCCGCCGCCCGTCCCGCGCCGGGATCACACCGCCCAGCGGCACCGCCTCGTCGTTCCACCGGCCGTCGAGCCCCGCGGGCCCGTCCAGCCGGGGCACCTCCAGCACCATGAAGTCGATCTCGGCGAGCTGAGGCCACCGCCGCTCCAGCCGCTCGACGGAGTCCTGCACGAGATCGGCGAACGCCTCCGCACGACTGGCGGCCAACGGCACCTGCGGCGGCGCGATGGGCCCGCGCATGCCCCGACCGTGACGATCACGACGGCGGGGCCCGGGGCCTGCGGCACGGGGCGGTACGGGGTTGTCCATCACTACTGAAGCGTAGTCCTCGCCACGCCCGGCCACCTGTCCCGCACGCCATGTCGCGGACCGACCGTTCCGGCCAACCTGGGACTCGATTCCGTATCACTCCCAGAGCGGCGACCTCATGCCCAATTGCGGTCGTTTGTCCCTGACTGTGCCCGGCCCGGCGCGGACCGTATCGGGATAAGACTGGTGTTCACGCAGGTCAGCGAGGTATGACAGGAGGTGCCCGTGAGGCGTTTCACAACACGACACGGTGGAGTGACCTGGTGGAGAGTCGTCGCGGCCCGCTCAAGAGTGCGGTACCGTCCAACGTCGTGAGCCCTGTACGTCGCTGTTCGCGAACCGCCTGCGGCCGACCCGCCGTGGCGACGCTGACGTACGTCTACGCCGACTCGACCGCGGTCCTCGGCCCGCTCGCCACCTACGCCGAACCCCACTGCTACGACCTGTGCGCCGAGCACTCCGAGCGCCTCACCGCGCCGCGTGGCTGGGAGGTCGTCCGCCTGCTCGACGGCTCGGCTCCGGCCCGCCCCAGCGGCGACGACCTGGAGGCCCTCGCCAACGCCGTCCGCGAGGCGGCCCGCCCCCAGGAGCGGGCGGCCGGAGCAGCGGGCGGCGGCCGCGCAGCCGACCCCATGGAAGTCGCCCGCCGGGGCCACCTGCGCGTCCTGCGCTCACCCGACAACTGACGCCTGCAACGGTCGAGTTGTGACAGCGCCTGTCGCTATCCGGCCATACCCCTTCGACCTGCGGTCACGGCTGGGGTCCAGTCGGCCGCCCCACAGCGGACTGTCGGCCGGGGCGGGTAGTTTGGGGTGACCGATAGGACTTCCAGGAGGGTTGGCCGTGGCTGCTGATCTGTCGCAGATCGTGAAGGCGTACGACGTACGCGGGGTGGTCCCGGATCAGTGGGACGAGTCGCTGGCGGAACTGTTCGGGGCGGCCTTCGCGGAGGTGACCGGCGCGACGGCCATCGTCACCGGCCACGACATGCGTCCCTCGTCCCCCGGCCTGGCCGCCGCCTTCGCGCGCGGCGCGGCCGCCCGCGGTGTGGACGTCACCGAGATCGGCCTGTGTTCGACGGACCAGCTCTACTACGCCTCGGGCGCCCTGGACCTGCCCGGTGCGATGTTCACGGCCTCCCACAACCCCGCCCAGTACAACGGCATCAAGATGTGCCGCGCGGGCGCCGCCCCCATCGGCCAGGACAGCGGCCTCGCCGACATCCGCGAACTCGTCGAGCGCCGACGCGAGTCGGGCGCCCCCGAGCCGGCGGCCGAGGCGGGCACCGTGACCCGCCGCGACACGCTGCGGGACTACGCGGCGCACCTGCGCTCCCTCGTCGACCTGGCCTCCATCCGCCCCCTCAAGGTCGTCGTCGACGCGGGCAACGGCATGGGTGGCCACACGGTCCCCACGGTCTTCGAGGGCCTGCCGCTGACCCTGATCCCCATGTACTTCGAGCTCGACGGCACCTTCCCCAACCACGAGGCCAATCCCCTCGACCCGGCCAACATCGTGGACCTGCAGCAGCGGGTCCGTGAGGAGGGCGCGGACCTCGGTATCGCCTTCGACGGCGACGCCGACCGCTGCTTCGTGGTCGACGAGCACGGCGACCCCGTCTCGCCGTCCGCGGTCACCGCCCTGGTCGCCGCCCGCGAGCTCGCCCGCCACGGCGGCAAGGGCACGGTCATCCACAACCTGATCACCTCGTGGACCGTCCCCGAGGTGGTCGAGGAGAACGGCGGCACCCCGGTCCGCACCCGGGTCGGCCACTCCTTCATCAAGGCCGAGATGGCCCGCACCGGCGCGATCTTCGGCGGCGAGCACTCGGCCCACTACTACTTCAAGGACTTCTGGAACGCCGACACCGGCATGCTGGCCGCCCTGCACGTCCTCGCCGCCCTCGGCGGCCAGGACGGCCCGCTCTCCGCACTGGTCGCCCAGTACGACCGCTACGCCGGCTCCGGCGAGATCAACTCCACCGTCGACGACCAGGCCGGCCGGCTCGCCGCGATCCGGGCGGCGTACGGCGACCGCGAGGACGTCACCCTCGACGAACTCGACGGCCTCACCGTCACCGCCGCCGACTGGTGGTTCAACGTCCGCCCCTCCAACACCGAGCCCCTTCTGCGCCTCAACGCCGAGGCCCGCGACGAGACCACCATGGCCAAGATCCGTGACGAGGTCCTCGCCGTCATCCGCGGCTGACCCGCCTCCCCGCCTCTCGCTGCCCGGGGCCCCCACGCGGCCCGGGCAGCGCGCACGGCCCGGAATCCGTGCGGGGCGCGCGCACCGGGGCGGGAGCGTGGCCGCGACACCGGGGCGCCGGGGCGCAGCAGGGGGCGCGTGGACGTGAGCCGGGGGCGGGAGGCGCGCGGGTGGCGCTCGCGCGCCGGCTCGACCGCGCCCGCAATTCCAACGGCGCCCCGGCCGCCCGCAACCGACCGGGCGCGGGCTCGGGCGACCGCCGCCCGGGCTCCGGTCCAGCCCCCGACCGGCGCATCGCGGGCCGCCGCGCACGTCCCGCGGCCCCGTTCCCTTCCAACCCGCACCGCGGCCCCCACCGGCGGTACGCTGACCAGGCGCATCCGTACCCGGACGCACCCCGCGCCGTTCACTCCGAAGGGACACCCCATGCCGCTCGAAGCCGGCCTCCTGGAGATCCTCGCCTGCCCGGCCTGCCACTCCTCCCTCGAGGAACGGGACGCCGAGCTGATCTGCACCGGCCAGGACTGCGGCCTGGCGTACCCGGTCCGCGACGGCATCCCCGTCCTGCTCGTCGACGAGGCCCGCCGCCCCGCGTGACCCGGGGCGCCCGCCCGAAGCGCCGGCCCGCGCCGGCCGCGTCCGCACCGCCCCGGCCGGACGGGTACGGCACGTACGGACCCCGGCCCTCCGGCGGGCCGACCAGGCGCCCGCGGCCCCGGTCCGGGCCCCGCCGCGGAGCGACCACCCCGTCACCCCCGGCGTACGACCGCACGGCGACCCCGAGCGATCACGCGCCACTTGGCGCCGCCCCACGCAAGCCCCCTCCCGGACCACCGGCGAAGCACCCCGCCGGCCGATGGCCCACCCGGCCCGCGGGGCACCCGCTCCCCGGCGACGTGCCCCCTACCGGCGAGACCCGGGCTCCGGCGACACCCCGACCGGCACCGGCGCCCCGCCCGGGCCACCGCCACACCCACCCCGCTCCGCCCCGGCACCACCAGCGAACCTCCCCGGCGCCCCCTCACAGCGCCCCACCCCCGACGACCAACGGCGACCGGAGACTGACGCCATGTTCGACGAATCGCTGCTCGACACGCCGGAAGCGCTGGCCGAGGTCGACCGCCGCGCGCTGCTGCGCGGTGCGGCCGAGGCGGGCGCCCGCGTCCGTACCGCCGCGCGGCACGCCACCGAGGCCGGCGTCCACGAGCTGAAGCCGGACGGCCGCCCGCGCGCCGTCATGATCGCGGGCCCCGGCGCCGCCGCCACCTGTGTCGCCGACCTCCTCGGCACCCTCGCCGGCGCCGCCTGCCCGGTCACCCGACTGGCACCCACCGGCGTCGCCCCGGCCGCCGGCGCCCTGCGCTGGGAACTCCCCGGCTGGGCCGGTTCCGTCGACCTCCTCCTCATCGCCACCCCCGACGGCAGCGAACCCGGCCTGGGCCTCCTCGCCGAGCAGGCGTACCGCCGGGGCTGCACCGTCGTCGCCGTCGCCCCCGCCCGCTCCCCGCTCACCGAGACGCCAGGCGTCGCGCACGGCCTGTTCGTCCCGATGGCGACCGCCCCCTACGAACCCGACGAGATCCCCCTCGCCGCCTCCGCCCCCGGCGTCCTGTGGGCCCTGCTCACCCCGCTGCTGGCCCTCCTGGACCGCATCGCCCTGATCCCCGCCCCGGCCGAGACCCTGCGGAAGGTCGCCGACCGCCTCGACCAGGTCGCCGAACGCTGCGGCCCCGCCATCGCCACCTACAGCAACCCCGCCAAGACCCTCGCCGCCGAACTCGCCGATTCGCTGCCCGTCGTGTGGACCGAAGGCGCCTCCGCCGGCCCCGCCGGCCGCCGCTTCGCCGCGGCCCTCGCCGAACTCGCCGGCCGCCCCTCCCTCGTCGCGGAACTCCCGGAGGCGCTCGCCGAGCACAGCGCCCTGCTCGCCGGCCCGCTCGCCGCCAGCGCCGACCCCGACGACTTCTTCCGCGACCGCGTCGAGGAGCCGGCCGCCCTGCACGCGCGCGTGGTACTGCTGCGCGACCGCCCCATCGGCGGCCTCACCGCCGCACCCGCCGCCCGTGAGCTGGTCCTCAGCCACGACACACCGATCAGCGAACTCGAACCCGAACCCGGCGACGAGCTGGAGACACTCGCCGAACTGATCGCCATCACGGATTTCGCCGCCGTTTACCTGGCGCTCGCCTCGGGGGCCTGATGTAACCCCCCGGGCGTACGCACGCGCCGCACCGAGAGAGAGCAGGCAGAGAGAACCGCATGGACCGCCTCGACAACACCGTCCGCCCCTACGCCTGGGGCTCGACCACCGCCATCCCCCGGCTCCTCGGCGTCGAACCGACCGGCGAACCCCAGGCGGAGATGTGGCTCGGCGCCCACCCCGGCGCCCCCTCGCGCACCCCGCGCGGCACGCTCGACGAGGTCATCCAGGCCGGCCCCGAGGGGGAACTCGGCCGCGAGACCGTCACCCGGTTCGGCCCCCGCCTGCCCTTCCTCCTCAAGCTCCTCGCCGCCGCCGCCCCCCTCTCCCTCCAGGTCCACCCCGACCGCGCCCAGGCCGAGCGGGGATACGACGACGAAGAGCGCCGCGGCATCCCCGCGAACGCCGGCCACCGCAACTACAAGGACCCCAACCACAAGCCCGAACTGATCTGCGCGCTCACCGAGTTCGAGGGACTGTGCGGCTTCCGCGACCCCGCGCGCGCGGCCGACCTGCTCGAAGCCCTCGGCGTCGACTCCCTCAAGCCGTACGTCGACGCGCTGCGCGCCCATCCCGAGGACGCCGCCCTGCGCGAGGTCCTCACCGCCGTCCTCACCGCCGACCGCCACGAGATGGCCCACACCGTCACCCAGGCCGCGGCAGCCTGCGACCGCCTCGGCGGCGACCACGCCCCCTACGCCGTCATCGCCCACCACCACCCCGGCGACCCCGGTGTCATCGCCGCGATGCTCCTCAACCACGTCCGCCTGCAGCCCGGAGAGGCCCTCTTCCTCGGCGCCGGCATCCCGCACGCCTACCTGAGCGGCCTCGGCGTCGAGATCATGGCCAACTCCGACAACGTCCTGCGCTGCGGCCTCACCCCCAAGCACGTCGACGTCCCCGAACTCCTGCGCGTCGTCCGCTTCGAGCCCGGCGACCCCGGTGTCCTGCGCCCCGAGGCCGCCCCGGACGGCGAGGAGGTCTACGAGACCCCCATCGACGAGTTCCGCCTCTCCCGCTACGTCCTCCCCGAGGGCACCGCCGCCCACGACCTCACCCTGCGCACCCCGCAGATCCTGCTCTGCACGGCGGGAACCGTCCGCGTCGGCGAGCACCGGCTGACCCCCGGCGGCTCGGTGTTCGTGCCCGCGGGGGAGAAGGCCGAGGCGGCCGGCTCCGGCACCCTCTTCCGCGCCACTGTGATCGTATGACCGCCCCTGTGGACGGCTGAGCCGCCGTCACCGCACCGTGCTGCAAGAATGACCCACCGGCACCACCGCCGGCCGCGGCACGGCCGACGGTGGCTCGGCCGACCACGGCACCGCACCATCGGCAACGCACGAGCGGAAGGAACACGCGGGGACATGAGCGCGTCAGGCGGCACCAAGGCGATCGTGGCAGCACTGGGCGCGAACCTCGCCATCGCGGTATCCAAGTTCGTGGCGTTCGCCTTCAGCGGCTCCTCCTCGATGCTCGCCGAGGGCGTGCACTCGGTCGCCGACTCCGGCAACCAGGCCCTGCTGCTCCTCGGCGGCAGGAAGGCCCAGCGCGAGGCCACCCCGCAACACCCCTTCGGATACGGCCGCGAACGCTACATCTACGCCTTCCTCGTCTCCATCGTCCTCTTCTCCGTCGGCGGCATGTTCGCCATCTACGAGGGCTACGAGAAGATCAAGCACCCGCACGAACTGGACCACTGGTACTGGCCGGTCGGCGTCCTCGTCTTCGCGATCCTCGCCGAGGGCTTCTCCTTCCGCACCGCCGTCCAGGAATCCAACCAACTGCGGGGCCAGGAGTCCTGGAAGGAGTTCATCCGCCGCGCCAAGGCGCCCGAACTGCCCGTCGTCCTCCTGGAGGACTTCGGCGCCCTCGTCGGCCTGCTCCTCGCCCTCGGCGGCGTCGGCCTGACCCTGCTCACCGGCGACGGCGTCTGGGACGGCATCGGCACTCTCTGCATCGGCGTCCTGCTCGTCCTCATCGCCCTCGTCCTCGCCGCCGAGACCAAGTCCCTCCTCCTCGGCGAGGCCGCCGGAGCCCAGGAGGTCAAGAAGATCGAGGCCGCCGTCGTCGACGGTGACACCGTCACCGGCATCATCCACATGCGCACCCTCCACCTCGGCCCCGAGGAACTCCTCGTCGCCGCCAAGATCGCCGTCCAGCACGACGACACCGCCGCCGAGGTCGCCACCGCCATCGACGCAGCCGAAGCCCGCATCCGCGACGCCGTCCCCATCGCCCGCGTCATCTACCTCGAACCCGACATCTACAGCGCGACCGAGGCCGCCAAGGGCCCGGACCCCGAGGCCACCCCCGGCGGACCCGCCCTCCAGAACACCGACCACTGACCGCGCCCCCCACCCACGGCAGCTCTCCCGCCGGTCACCCCCAGTGATCGGCGTGATCTGTCCGGAGACGGACTGGGGACGGCAGCGCCCATCAGGTAGCTTGGAACGGAGCCAGACGTCGCTGCTGATGGCGGTCGGGCGGTCCCAGCACGGACCGACCGAGGGAGAGAGGGCCTCCGACGGACTGCGCTGCGCGCACGTGGACATGCCCGTGTCCTCTTCGGGCACCCCTGTGTCCGCCGCCGCGCAGACCAGCCGTACCCACACCTCGACCCAACCCCGAGGAGCAGCCTCCCATGACGACTGTCGACAACCGACAGGACTTCAAGGTCGCCGACCTCTCCCTGGCCGAGTTCGGCCGCAAGGAGATCACGCTCGCCGAGCACGAGATGCCGGGCCTGATGGCGATCCGCAAGGAGTACGCCGAGGCACAGCCGCTGGCCGGCGCCCGCATCACCGGCTCCCTGCACATGACCGTGCAGACCGCCGTCCTGATCGAGACCCTCGCCGCCCTCGGCGCCCGGGTCCGCTGGGCGTCCTGCAACATCTTCTCCACCCAGGACCACGCCGCCGCTGCCATCGCCGTCGGCCCGAACGGCACGCCCGACAACCCCCAGGGCATCCCCGTCTTCGCCTGGAAGGGCGAGACCCTTCAGGAGTACTGGTGGTGCACCGAGCAGGCCCTGACCTGGCCGGACAGCCCCACCGGCGGCCCCAACATGATCCTCGACGACGGCGGTGACGCCACCCTCCTCGTCCACAAGGGCGTCGAGTACGAGAAGGACGGCAAGGTCCCGTCCGTCGACACCGCCGAGTCCGACGAGCACCGCGTCATCCTCGAACTCCTGCACCGCACCATCACGGACGGCTCGCAGAAGTGGACGCAGCTGGCCTCCGAGATCCGCGGCGTCACCGAGGAGACCACCACCGGCGTCCACCGCCTGTACGAGATGCAGCGCGACGGCGTCCTCCTGTTCCCGGCGATCAACGTCAACGACGCCGTCACCAAGTCGAAGTTCGACAACAAGTACGGCTGCCGCCACTCCCTGATCGACGGCATCAACCGCGCCACCGACGTCCTCATCGGCGGCAAGACCGCGGTCGTCTGCGGCTACGGCGACGTCGGCAAGGGCTGCGCGGAGTCCCTGCGCGGCCAGGGCGCCCGCGTCATCGTCACCGAGATCGACCCGATCTGCGCCCTGCAGGCGGTGATGGACGGCTACCAGGTCACGACCCTCGACGAGGTCATCGACAAGGCCGACATCTTCATCACCACGACCGGCAACAAGGACATCATCATGGCCTCGGACATGGCCAAGATGAAGCACCAGGCCATCGTCGGCAACATCGGCCACTTCGACAACGAGATCGACATGGCCGGCCTCGCCAAGGTCCCCGGCATCGTCAAGGACGAGGTCAAGCCCCAGGTCCACACCTGGACCTTCCCCGACGGCAAGGTGATCATCGTCCTCTCCGAGGGCCGCCTGCTGAACCTGGGCAACGCCACCGGTCACCCGTCGTTCGTGATGTCCAACTCCTTCGCGGACCAGACCCTGGCCCAGATCGAGCTGTTCACCAAGCCCGACGCCTACCCGACCGGCGTCTACACGCTGCCCAAGCACCTCGACGAGAAGGTCGCCCGCCTCCACCTGGACGCGCTCGGCGTGAAGCTCACCAAGCTCCGCCCCGAGCAGGCCGCCTACATCGGCGTCGAGGTCGAGGGCCCCTTCAAGCCGGACCACTACCGCTACTGATCCCGCACCACCGGCCCGCACACCACACCGGGCCGGTGGCCGCCCGCACCTCGGAGACAGGCCCCCGCACCCCCGTGTCGGGGGCCTGTCCCTTCGGCCGCCGACGGGACCGCCGCCGACCGCTCGGCAGAGCGACCGGCACATCCCGCCCCGCCCGTCAGACCCCAGGACCCTCATGCCCCGCGGCCGCTACGCGCTCCACGACCCGCACGACCACACCCCCCTCGCCGAAGAGCACTTCCACTGCGCCCCCGGCCCGTCCGGCTGGCGCTACGTCGCCCAGCTGACCACTCCCGGCGGCGATCACCACGGCTCCGTCGACCTCACCCTCGACGAACTCGGCCGCCCCCTCCGCCTGGAACTCCACGCGGGCGGCTGGCAGGTCCGCGGCGCCGCCCTCGACGGCGTCACCTGGGTCCGCACCGACCCCACCGGCAGCCAAGCCACCGAAGGCAACGTGCGCGCCCATACTTTCGCCGGCACCTCTCCCGCCTTCCTCGTCGCCACCACCCGGCTCCTGCGCCTCACCCCCTCCGCCCCCACGACCCGCCTGCGCGTGGTGACCTTCACGGACCCCGTCCTCGCGCCCCGCACCGAGGACCACTCCTGGGCCCTGGTGAACAGAGAAGCACACGCCACTGACAACGGCCCCCTGACCGTGGACGAATACCAGGTCACAGCCCTGGACACCGGCGAACAGCACACGGTCCACATCGCCGGGGACGTCGTCCTCGCCGCCCCCGGCATCGAACTCGAAGACCTCGAATCCCCACCGTCGGCCTTCGACTGACCGATCCGACTGACCGATCCGACTGATCAAGCAGGCGGAACGAACCCCGTCGACGGCCGCCCGGCGGCCGGCTCGTCCCCGGCCCGCACCCCGGGGGCCGGGGACGAGCCGTCGCCCGGCCCCCCGCCGGAAGCAGCCGGGGAAGGGGCACCCGCCGAACCGGCGGAGTCGTACACCTCCGCCACAGGACTGTTTCCAGCCACCGGCGCGCCGTACGCGCCCCCCACCGGCTGACCGTACGTTGCCCCCGCCACTGCCCCACCCCCGGCCGCGCGCCGCATCTCCCGCACCTGCCGCTCCCGCAGCACCGCCGCCAGATACGCGGCGGGTGGCGCTCCCGGCGGAACGGGCGCCCCCGTAAGCGCCGCGAGATCACCCGCCAGACGCTCCGCCATCGCCCATCCCACCTGCGGATCCAGTTGTCCCATCCGCCCCAGGTACTGCCGGACCGCCAGCCACAGACCGTCCGGCACCGCCGACAGATCCAGCTCGGAGAAACGTCCCACCAGCCACGGCTCAGGCGGCGGTACAAGACCGTTCAGCCCGGCCGGCACCCGCTCCCGCACCACCAGCGTCCCGGCGAACACATCCCCGAGCCGCCGCCCGCGCGCCGACACCAACGAGGCGATGCACGCCACCACCCCGCCCGTCAGCAGGATCTCCACCACCCCGACCGCACCCCGCACCAGCGCATGCCGGAACCGGATCGGGCCCCCGTCGTCCCGCACCACCCGCAAACCGCACGCCAGCTTCCCCAGCGACCGCCCATGGCTCAGTGTCTCCACCGCGATCGGCCCGCCCACCAGCACCAGCAGGAAAGCGGCGATCGACAACGCCACCCGTGCCGCTTCGTCGAGGGAGGCCGTCGTCACCACCAACCCGATCACCACGACGACATACGCGACCAAGGCCACGGTGAGATCGAGCAACACGGCCAGGGCCCTGCTGGGCAGCTTGGCGGGCTGCACCTCCAACGCCACCGCCTCACCCGTCACCAGCTCACTCACGTCCGCCGCCCCTTTCCCGACCTGCTCGGAGAGCAGCCAGTCTGCCAAGCTGAGGGCCGTATCCGACCCCGGCACGAAGCGGAGCAGGACAACACCGATGGACCTCGACGTCTTCGTCTCCGCTCACCGGGCCGAGTGGGAGCGCCTGGACGCCCTGCTGCGCCGCCGACGCCACCTGACGGGCGCCGAAGCCGACGAACTCGTGGCCCTCTACCAGCGCACCGCCACACACCTGTCCCTGATCCGGTCCAGCGCTCCCGATCCCCAGCTCACCGCTCGGCTCAGCCAGCTCGTGGCACGCGCGCGTGGCGTCGTCACCGGCACCCGCCGCGCCTCCTGGCGCGACGCCACCCGCTACCTCACCCGCGGCTTCCCCGCCGCCGTCTACCGGTCCCGTCACTGGTGGGTACCCACCGCCCTGATCTCCACCGCGGTCGCCGTCCTCCTGGGCTGGTGGATCGGCACTCACCCGGAAGTACAGGCCACCATCGCGACGTCCAGCGAGCTACGCGAGCTGACTCGCCCCGGCGGCCAGTACGAGACCTACTACTCCAGCCATCCCGCGGCCGCCTTCGCCGCCCAGGTGTGGGCGAACAACGCCCAGGCCGCCGCCCTCTGCCTGGTCCTGGGCGTCTTCCTCGGCCTGCCCGTGCTCTGGATCCTCTTCCAGAACATGCTCAACCTGGGCGTCGGATTCGGCCTCATGTCCTCGGCCGGACGACTCGACACCTTCCTCGGCCTCGTCCTTCCGCACGGACTGCTGGAGCTGACGGCCGTCTTCGTGGCCGCCGGCACCGGACTGCGTCTCGGCTGGACGGTCATCGACCCGGGCCCCCGGACCCGGCGTACCGCCCTCGCCGAGGAGGGCCGCGCGGCCCTCGGCATGGCCATCGGCCTCGCCCTGGTCCTCTTCGTCTCCGGCGCCGTCGAAGGCTTCGTCACGCCGTCCGGCCTGCCCACCTGGGCCCGCATCACCATCGGCGTGCTGGCCGAGCTCGCCTTCCTGACCTACGTGTACGTGCTCGGTGGGCGGGCCGCGCGGTCCGGCGAGACGGGCGACATCCAGGCGGCCGAGCGCAGCGCCACCGTGCCCACAGCCGCCTGATGTGCGAGGACGCCTGCTGAGCTGCTATTGTCCTCTTCGCCCCACAAGAGCCGTTGACACGGGTCGCGCGGGGAGGTAGATTCGAACAGTTGCCTGGAACTGGATGTCATCCGGTCGGCATCGGCTAGTATCTACATCGGCTTCACGGAACGACGATTCCCATCGGTTCGATTCCACAGAGCCCCCCGATGAATCGGAAACAAATGGCCGCCGGTCAGACCGGCCCAGAAGTTCTGATAAAGTCGGAAACGCCGGAAGGGAAACCGCGAAGAAAAAGCGGGGCCCGGAAAGCACCGAGGAAATCGGGTCGAGAAAAGATCTGATAGAGTCGGAAACGCAAGACCGAAGGGAAGCGCCCGGAGGAAAGCCCGAGAGGGTGAGTACA
>NZ_JBYIQX010000090.1:0-6316 GCF_057707805.1 Streptomyces sp. bgisy159
CGGGAACTGTCCCGGCTTCTCCCCTCGGCCTTCGCCACATGGGCCGCCACTGTCGGCACAGCCTCGTACCGAAGGAGCGAGAACCCGGCTGAGACGGCTGGTGTACGGCAGGATGCTCGGGCCTCATCACTGCGGAAGGTAACCCATGGGCTCGACGCACGGCGTCATCGATCTGATCCACCTGGCCGACACGCCCGGCACCAGCGGTCACAGTGTCTCCGTGCGCGTCCTCGGCCGTTTTCAACCCGGGATCCTGACCGGCCACGACTTCCTCGACTGCGAGATCGTCATCGTGACGGAATCCGTCAACGCCGCTTTCCCGGTGACTCTCCTCCCTGAAGACCTGGCGGACTGGGAGGGCGCCTTGGCGGTCTTGGCGTCCGGTCGGTCCGCCCAGTGGCTCGAATCCGGGCGGACTCCTTCCATGAAGTTCAAGCCCGACGGGAGCGGCGGACTCTGGGTCTCCGTACACGACGGGCCGGCGTCAGGTGTCACGGTCACCCTCCCCTTGTTCGTGCTCCCGCCGACGTGGGTCGGCGAGCAGCGCGATCTGCTCACCCGGGTACGCGAGGTCTATCCCCGGGAGGTGGCCGAGACCTCGCCCGGCACCTACGAGTGGCGGCGAGGCACACGCGCCTGACGGCACCGCCGAGCATCTGACGGCCACGGGACGCCACGAGCAGCACAGAGCCCCTTGCCCAGGGAGAACCCGGGAGCAAGGGGCTTGATCAGTACCGCTTACTTCTTTTTGCCCTGGGTCTTGCCGGGGATCTTGGTGACCTGCGTTTGCGCTGCTCAGGGGCGGTGGGCTGGTGCGCCTGGCGGTCGTCGTTGGTCGTCCTTGGCCGCTGTCGAGCAGCCTCGGACGGCCCAGAGACGGCCCAGCTCCTCAGGCTGAGTGGGCGGCCCGCCGGCCTTAGCGTGAGGGGCGCCTCTTCGGGGGGACCGGGCCAGGGATCACATCCTTGCCAAGGTGTTCCTTGATCAGGTACTTGAGTTCCGGTCCTTCGATGAGCTGGAGTCGGCCATGTTGGCGGGCAAAGTCGTGGCTGGCCCTGCCGAACCACGATGTGGTGATCAGGACCCCCTTGGCAGCACGCTTGTGCTCGACCACTCCGGCGAGCGCCTGGACGGACTCAACACCCACGAGCTTGCTGTAGCGCTTCGCCTGAATGATGCACTCACCGTTGAAGACGGGGTCCTTACTGACGGCCACTGCGTCAACGCCCTCGTCTTTGGACGCCTGAGTGTTCCAGGCCTCCATACCGATCGCCTCGAACAGTTGGCGAATCAGGTGCTCGAACTCGGTGGGCGTCAGCTTCACCAGTACGGGCCTGCTGTCCAGGCCGGCAACTACATCCATGCTGTCCATGAGCCGGTACTTCGACAGGTCGAACTCGACGATGGGGCGGATCGGTTCGAGATCGTAGGGGTTGGGCGACACCAGAGCGTTGAGTCTCCTGAGGCACTGCGCTGGATCAACCTGACTGAGACGGAGCTTCCCGAACTGCTCCCTGCTGGCGCTGAGCGTCACGAGACAGGGTGAGACCTCCTGACCGGTAGCCCGGTCGATGGTTCTCACATGGCCGTTCAGGATCACGCCATTGATTACCCGGTCCGGATCGCCCGTCAGGACCTCGTGCACTGTCCTCAGAGCGACTTGCGCCAGGACGGAGGCGTAGATCTCCTTGCGCTCCTTCTCCGGACGAGGCAGCACGGTCGTCTCGTCTCGGTTCTTCACGTATCGGTAGCCCCGCGCGGTAGGAACGATCGCCTCAGGCGGCAAGTGGATCTCAACCAGTGCGTCACCGGTGGCAGGTCGAAAGGCAATCCGATGCTCGTGCGGGAAGCCCACTGGATACACCGACGCAGCCAGAACAGCCCCTAGATGAGCCTCGACCGCCGCGGGCTCGCCGGCCCTGTACGCCTCGCGCTCCTCGTCCAACTTCCCGTTGAAAGTCGCCACCTCGTTAAGGGCTTGCTCTTCGGCCTGGCGGTGCTCGGCACGCTTCCGCTCCAGCGTTGCCAGCCGCTTCTCCTCGGCTCGCTTGTGGCGCTCTTGTGCCTCGCCGAACCGCACACGCGCCTCAGCAACTTCAGCTTCATAGCGCTTCCTGCCAAGACCCAGGACAGCAGCCAGACCACCGGGCTCCGGTGGTGCGAACTCCTCCCATCGCGGGGAAGGCTCCGGACGAGACCAAGGACGCTCGTCTAACTTCCTCGGCGTGTGAGTCCTCCGGCGGCGCTCAAAGGTCGTCGGCGGATCGCCCACCACCGCGTCACGGAGTAACTGCCTGAGCTGCTCGACCTCGTGCTCAACCCCGATCGTGCGCACCTGCGCCTGCTCGGCCTGCTGCTCCTGATACGCAGCCTTCCGCTCGCGCTCCTGCCGCTTGCTGGCCGTCTCAGCGGCCTTGCGTTCCCTCTCCACTTGCCGTGCCTGTTGCTCCTGGGCACGTCGTAACGCCTGCTGCTGCCGCTGATAGTCGTTGCCACGGCCGCTACCCCGTTGCGCCACCTGTTTACCCCTCCCCTGGCCCTACTCCGCCACAGGGCTGCATTCCCCTTCCACACCGCAGAATCACGCAAGGCAGGGACCTCACCTCAACCGGCCCGCACGGTGCGTGCACTCAAGTCGTCGACACCTCAACCGACGACAGTCAGCCACGATGGCGGGTCTGCCGACCGACCAGGCGCGCGTGTGCCTCGCTGCACTCCCACAGACCTCAGCCACGCTGTCGCGGTGTTGTCGACCAGAGGAAGCCAGGACGGCTGGCCCGTGAGCACACTGCCTGAGCTATCAGCTTGGGAAGCTTGGGTTCCTCGACGGCGGTTGGTGCGTTGACCTGGGGCGGGGTGAAGTTTCCCGTGATCTTGGACACGGTTTTGTCACGCGGCGAGGGCGTGAGCTGTTTTCGTTCCGTGGTGGCGCTGGCGGGTCTCGTGGGGTGTGAGGTAGCCCCAGTCGGGATGCCTGCGCAGGCGCCTGCGATTGTAGTAGGTCTCGATGGATGTGAAGATGTCGGCTCGCGCGCTGGTCCGGTCATTCCAGATGCGGGTGCCGATCTCTTCCTTGAGGACGGCGAAGAAGCTTTCGGCGGCGGCGTTGTCGAAGCAGATACCGGTCCTGCCCATGCTCTGCCGTAGCCCCAACTCGTGGAGTCTGTCGCGGAATTGGGCAGAGGTGTACTCCGATCCGCGGTCCGTGTGGATGATGCAGCCGTCTTCCAGGCGGCCCAGGCCGGCGGCCATGTCGAGGGCGTCGACGACCAGGTCGGCGCGGTGGTGGTCGGCCATCGAGTAGCCGATCACTTCGCGGGTCGCCAGGTCGAGCCAGGTCGCCAGGTACAACCAGCCCTCACCAGTGGGGATATAGGTGATGTCGCCGACCACCCGCAGGCCGGGAGCGGGGGCGGTGAAGTCGCGCCCGATCAGGTCCGGGGCCGGGGCGGCCCTGCGGTCGGCGCGGGTGAGGCTGCGACGCCCGGTGCGGCGGCTGTGACCGGCGATGCCGTGTTCGCGCATCAGCCGCTCGACGCGCTTGCGGTTCACCGGGCGGCCCTGGCGGCGCAGTTCGGCGTGGATGCGCGGGACGCCATAGGTTTTCCCCGACGCGACGTGGATGACGGTGATCTCGTGGACCAGGGCGAGGTCCTCGCGCTCGCGCGCCGAGCGGGCCTGCTCTCCCGCCTCCCAGGCGTAGTACGAGGAGCGGGCAGCGCCGAGGACGGCGCACAGCAGCACGACGGTGAAGTGGGCCTTCTCCACGCGGATGAACCGGTATATCTCGCTCACCGGTCGCTCTCCTTCGCGAAGAAGGCTGTCGCTTTTTTCAGGATCTCGATCGTCTTCGCCTGGTCAGCGGCCAGCTTGCGCAGCCGCTTCAGCTCTTCCCGCTCGGCCGCGTCCAGCCCGCTACCAGTGGCCACCGACGCCCCTGCGGCAATCGGCGCCGTGCCGTTCGCCTTCTTCACCCAGCCCCGCAGGCTCTCCGAGCTGATGCCGAGTTCCCGGGCGACCTCGGTCACCGTCCGGCCCGAGGAGGCCACGAGGGCGATGGCGTCCCGCTTGAACTCCTCCGAGTACCGCTTCGTGTACTTACTTCCCACCTGGCACTGCTTCCTCTGGGCTCACACGTCCCAGTCTCCAGGTGTCCACGATCAAGGGGAAGCTTCAGGGTGGCGTTGGAGCCCTGGTTGCACCCAGCGCAAGCTCCCACTGTTCCCCGTGGTTCCCCGCAGGATCTGGCACGCGAATGGCACGGCCTCTTTGCCTCCATGGTCCCCTTGACGGCGCTGGGGCCTCGGAGTGCCTGAGCCTCAGCCGACGACAGTCAGCCACGATGGCGGGTGCGCCGACTGATCACGCACGCATATGCCTCGACGCATCCCCACCAGCCTCAGCCACGCTGCCATGTCGTTGACCAGAGCAGGTCACGCCAGCAGAAGCATGGCGGTGAGACCTTGGGTGATGACCCCTTCGTCTCGAAGCAGGTTAAGCAGGGGCGCTGCCTTGGGCCGCGTGCCTCTCACCTGCGCTGATTGTCCGTGGGCGTCCGCGCTTGTTCGCCTGTGTTGGCCTTATGATCTGGCGCGCGTCTGGCATGAACTCTTCGTTCCAGACTCTCGGCCGGGTGGACGGCTGCGGTTTGCGGTGGTTGCCGTTTCGGCTAGTTGTTCGATTCGACCCGAATTCGAATTCCGGGGTACTCGGCGACCAGCCGTCCTACTACTTGCTGGCAAACTGATGTAGTGTCAGCTCGCCCACCATGGTAGATATCAGCTACGCAATGATGCGGAACCCACCGACCCCCAAGGTGATCAACCAGGCTTCCGCCGTCAATATAGCTTTCTTCGGCTTCATTGTAGCCCTTTGCCCAACGAGCCTCCACGCGCTGCAAAGATATCGCGAAGCCCACCTCGACATCCATCAAAGATATTGAGTAGCGGGCGTCCAGTAGATGGTCGATGAGCCTTTTAGTCTTGGTGTAGGTCTTCTGTGTGCCGTCGATAACGAGATTTTCTCCCTTGCTTATCGACTCGGTCCGGGCTCGGGCTGCCAAGATGCTGGACTCCTCGTGAACCAGCGCGGCCAACTCGCGCAGATATGCTCGTGCTCTATCTTCATGGAGTTCAGGGGGGACGATAGTCTCATATTCTCCGTGCTTGAATGCCCAGCGAAGGAGCAAGTCCTTGAAATGGTCTGGGTCAATCTTGCGCCATGGCTGCCCCGGAGCGAGTTCCATGCGAACCCGCTTTTCGGCAGTCGACTTGCCTGCACCAGGCGGGCCTGCCATGACAAGGGCTATGCGACCCATGGGAACTTCTGAAGGCGTCCTCCAAAATTCCTCCAGAATTTTCTCCTGCGTCTCAATACGGAGTCTCGTCGGTACAGTTCCGGTACCCTTGAGTTGGATGAACCACTCCTGATTTGATACGGTGGCGAAAGAGGAATTCGCAGATAGAATTCCATCCGCTTCCGCTTGGATCAGTACATCCTTGTGCTCGCGTATGTCATGAGGGGTTCTCGTACGCATTGCAGGGTCGGTCACTGTCGTCACCGCCAAATTCTTATGGCCTGATTCGCAATCTTCTCATTTCTTCCAATATGTCGCCATATGTTTCGGTGGTTATAAATCCACGATCAACTGCAATCTCAAGGTCGTGGATGGTCCCTTTCTCCCAAACTGGAGGGTCATCGAAAGCGTCGGGGCTCTCAAGAGAGCTATCTGGTTCAACGGCAGGGGCATATGGCCAAGCTGCCAACTCCTTGATCAGGCTGTCCCGATCTATCTTCCCTTTTCCGTACGCCTCGGCCATATCGAGCGGGGTGAGTTTCTTGGGGAGCTCGTGATGATAGTGCAAATCTAGTCGCAATACATCCACGCGCGGCAGTTTCTTTACCGCAGCTTTCAGTCGCGGAGCTCGGAGTACTGTTTGTTCTTCGTAGGCTATTCTGAGACGGGATCTTTCTAGCCTCACATGATCCATGGGAATCGCTACGCTGCCCTGCTTGCCTGAACGCAGGCGTACGACAAGCCATGACCCACCTGCCGCGTCATCGAGAACGCCTTCCGCCCGGCCGAGGTCGACGTTGTTTTGATCGCTGGCGTTTAGACCACGCCAGCTCGTGTAGTCCTCCCGCATGCCGTCCTCCCGCAACCTGATGCCTCCCCAGAGTGATGGGACCTTCCGGCGCCCTTGGCGACGTCCTATCTCCAGCGTGGCATGCTCTCGCGACAGCGGCCTCCTGACCTGGTCAGAGGCATGTTTCAGGATGTGGCTGCACCTCGTCCTAAGCCGTGGAGCCGATCGGC
>NZ_JBYIQX010000091.1:0-6315 GCF_057707805.1 Streptomyces sp. bgisy159
CCGCAGCACGCTGGTTCACCGAGGAAAGGTCAGTACCCATGCCCGAGACAACCACTCCCGCCACTGAACTGACATCGCTGTACGCCGCTCAGGTGAGCGGTGACCTCGAACGCAACGTCAAGGAGCAGGAACGCATCACGGCGGACATCGCCTCCCTGCAACAGCAGTTGGCCGCCCTGCAGCACGACCACACCGTGCTGGTGAACATGCGGCAGGTCCTTGGCATCACCGAAGCCCCGGCCGAGCCTGCGGCCGAGTCCGAGAGTGCCGCGGTGCCCTCACCCCGGAAGAATGCCAGTGCCGCGCGGGGCGGGAAGCAGAGGGCACGCAAATCCGCCTCCGCGCCGCAAAAGGCGGTCAAGAAGCCTGCGGCCAAGGCGGAGGGGGTCACGAAGGCGGCCCAGCCCACCCTGGTCGAACTCATCCGCCGCCACCTCGCCGAGTCGAAGGAACCGCGCTCCGCCGCGGAGATCTCCACGGCACTCGGCCAGGCCCATCCCCATCGCCAGATCACGACCAAGGTCGTGCGGGTCACGCTCGAGGGACTCGTGGCCAAGAGCCAGGCCGAGCGCAGCAAGCAGGGCAAGTCCGTCTTCTACACCGGCGCCGCACCGGAGCCGACGGGTGCGCCCGAGGACGAGGTACAGCCCGAGGAGGCTGCCAGCCAGCAAGGCTGAGGGGCGCTGCCCGGCGCGTCATCAGCGGGGGCGCCAGGTGCGGATTTCGAGGTGGATGATCTGAGCGTCGGGGCGGATGCGCCCGGTCTCCACCAGCCACTGGTGCACGGCGGCGGTGACGTCGCCGCCCGCGGCGTCCACGCGGCGGGCGAAGTCGGCGGCGTCGAAGCCGCCGCTCTGGGCGGAACCGTAGGAGCGTTCCTCACTGTGGTCGGCGCGCTGGATGACGTCGCGGCGGATGCCCGGTGAGTCGGTACGGCTGCCGGAAGGGTGCAGGTAGCCGGTTTTGGCCAGGCGCACGGTGAAGGCCAGGCGCAGGCCCAGGCGGGCTGCTTCGGCAATCAGGGGGCGCAGGCGGGCGGAGCCGGAGGCGATGGCCTGGGCACCGACGCGGCCGGACCCGGAGCCGGCGGGGGTGATCAGGACGGCCTTGGTACGCACCCGGGCGCGGGCGCCGGAGGCGGTGGTACGCCGCTGGGTGTGGCGGGCGGCGATGGCTGCGAGTTCGGGCAGGTCGGTGATGCCGCCGGTTTCGACGGCGGCCAGGACCTGCCGGAGGGCGGGGACGAAGGCGGCTCCCTTGTTCTTGGTGTAGAACTGCGAGACCAGGGAGGGGTCGCGGTCGATGATGCGGGCGATGTCGCGTTTGGTGTAGCCGACCGCTTGGAGCCGGTCGGCGAGGCGGGCTGCTTCGTTCAACTTGGGCTGGGGTTGAGGCCGGCGGCGGGGGCGGCGCGGCATCAGGCCTCCCGCTCAGCGGTGAGGGCCGCGCGTCCGGCATCCCGCAGCGTGAGGAGTTCTTCCTCGCTTGTGGGGGCGGTGACGGGGCCGGACAGGCGGCCGCGCAGGAGATAGTCGCCGGGCTGGTGGTGGTAGGGCCAGTTGCGGGGCTGGGTGAGGTAGAGGGCATCGGTGCGGAAGGCGACGACCGTGCCGGGCGGGGTGTGCAGGGCACCGACGTAGGTGTCGTCGTCGCGGTGGCGCTGGGTGAGCAGGGCGGCGCGCGCGCCGGACCAGATCGCGGCGGCCCATTCGGGGTGGGCGTTGGGGTCGCGGGCGAAGCCGGTGGGCTTCTGCCATGTGATCAACTCGTCGTCGAAGCCGATGATCTCGGCGTCGGCGGGCACGTCGCGCTCGGCACTGCGGGGGGTGGTGCCGGTGACCATGCGGGGCCGCTGGGCGAAGGAGCCGATGCCGTACAGCAGGATGGAACGCACCGCGCGGGAAGCGAGGTGAGCGGCACGGGCCTGCTGGGCATCGCCCTGGAAGTGGGCCTGGGCGGAGAGGTTGGTCCAGGTCTCCTTGAGTTTCTTGGCCCAGTCGTCGAGGGGTTTGCCGTCCTCCCACAGGATGCCGTCGAGGATCTCGATCTTCCACGGCTGGATGGGGTTGGTCAGGGCGGTGTGGAGTTCGGGGCCGCCCGCCCAAGTGGTGAAGGTGGTACCGGGCGCGGCCGGGTAGTGCCAGGCACGGTCGCCGGGGGCAGGGGCGGGCAGCAGGCCGACGTGGTCCCAGCCGTCAGGCACGGTGACGCGGACCTGCCAGTGCCCGCATCCGTACAGGGCCCGCATCTGCTCCTTCTGCGACCAGGCGGCGAAGGCGGCGGCGGTGACGCGGCGGGGGGTGCCGACCGGGGACTTCCAGGTGTGCTTGGCGTAGGCGAAGGTGCGGTCGTACTCGACGAGCTCGGACAACTGCTCGGGCACGCGGGGCGGGGTGATGAGTTCGTTGCGGCCCTGGCCTGCGGTGGCGTGCAGCAGGCCGCGCAGTTCCTCCGACAGGACGGGGAAGCCCTCGGCGTGCTGGCCGCGGGTGGGGATGGTGCGCGTCCACAAATCGCGGCCGGTCTGCGAGGGGGAGCCCATGAGGACCGCGTCGTTCCAGTGCCGGCGCAGCGCCTGCCACAGCAGGACGAAGGCGTCGCGGACGGTGTGCGGGGTGTCGCCGTCGACGTCGAACCACTCCCCCACCGAGCGGATTTCCACGTGCTGCTCGCCGTTGTCGCGCTGGTAGCGGCCGACGGGGTTTCGGGCGTGGACGAAGTGCCCGGCCATCCGGTCGCGGCCGCGGCCGGTGTCGGTGCGCCAGCCCGGGATGGGGGCGCTGAGCCAGGCGGCGACGGCGTCGCGCAGGTAGGGGTAGCGGTCGGCATCGTGGTGCCAGGGGTCGCCGGCGGTGATGTAAATCCGTTCCACGCCTTCGGGGATGGTGGTAAAGACGGCGGTGAGGATCTCTGCGGCCGATGCTGCGCCGAGGTCGAGGTGATGGGTCTGGTCGCGGTGCACCAGGACGCCGGTGGCGGTATCCAGGAAGACGGTGGAGCGGGCCTGCTGGGTGAAGTTCGGCCGCGTGGAGGCCAGGCCGGTGGTGTGGGTGAACCAGGCATCGCCAGCGGCGCCCTGGGGAAGGGAGGGCAGGCTGCGCGGCTCTTGCGGTGCCTGCGGCGCCGTCTGGTGTGTGGTGTGCGTCCCGGCAGGTGAGGCGATGGTGGGTGAGGGGGCGGCCGCTGCCGGTTGCGGCGGCTGTGGTCCGGCCGCAGAAACCGTCTGGGCCGGGGACGATGGGGGAAGTGGAGACTGCGGCTGCGGGACGTTCACGGACAGGCTGTCGGGGGCCAGTGCAGGGACGAGAGCGACGATATCGGCCACGCCCAGTCCGGCCGCGGGGGCGATCCGTTCTGCCTTGGCCTTCTCGTAGGAGGCCAGCTGGGTGATCAGTTTGTCCCGGTCCGCTTCCTGCCTCGCGAGCAGGGCCCGGGTCTTCTTGATCTGGTCCCGCAGGGTGCGCAGATCGGCAAGCGCGCTGCTGTAGCTCTGTGCGTCCATCGGGCGTTCCTTGTCCGGGCCGTTCAGCTGATGGTGGTGCGGGTGGTGACATAGGCGATGGCACCGCCCGAGTGGGAGGGAAGTCGGGTGCCCAGCAACAGCTCGGCGAGGCGGCGGTCGCTGTCGAGGCTCGAGGTGATCGACGTACGCGGGGCAGCCAGGTCGGTGACGTAACCGGCCAGGCGGGCGTCGGGGAAGGCGTGTCGGCCTTCGGGGTTCTTCTCCCACCGCTCGAGCCCGGTCAGTACCGCTACCACGTAGCCGGACAAGGTGACCGGCAGCAATCCCCCGGATGCGGCGCTTGCCGCGTCACACCGCCACCAGCCGCGCAACGCCTTCAGGAGATCATCGGGCGGAAGGGAGGCGGCGAAACCGAGCCACGAGCGCCCCTCTTCATGAGTCGGCCGGGCGGCGTCGACGCGCAGGACGGCGATTTCACCGTCCGGCAGCCGGTCGAGCGGTGCCTGGTGGCGCGTCTGCAGCGCCTGGACGACTTCGAGCGGGACCATGACGCGCACGCCCCGGTGGGACAGGCCCGGCAGCAATCCGGCAGAGATGAGCCGCCGGAAGGTGGTGATCGCGCATCCCAGCTCTTGCGCGGCCTGCCCGGTCGTCAGCAGCACCCCCTCAACCTCCATCCCCGATCTGATATCTGATTTGGCATGCAATCTACTCGGCGAGTGAGGGGGCGTCAAACCCTCATCCCGCCATGACAGAACGTGGTGCCGGGCCGGCGATTCGGCCCGGCGGCCGTAGAGGCCGGCGGGCCCTGTCGCCGTCGGCCCGCGTGACCGCATTGGGGCAGGGACCTCGCAGAAGACACGGTGCGCAAGCCTCAGTGGTAACGCCCGGCCTGCGCAGGTTGCCTGAGTCCCGGCGGAGCCGGAGCGACTCTGGATCGCGTCCCTTGAAGTGGTGTAGCCGGGCAGTGTCCCGGAACGCGCGGGTGTCTGCTCGGGGGCGTGCATCCGATGGCGGTGCATGCTCCCTGAACAAGGGCAGGCCATCGCGCAAGTCTCTCTGGTGAACGGGCAGTTCGACCGGAGGAGCACGCGATGGCCTTGTCCCAGTCTGAGCTGATGCGGCTGCTGGAGTCACTACGTCGGGCCGACGGAGTTGAAGCAATCAGGGTGGTGTGCGAGCGCATCCTGCAGGAACTCATCGAGGCCGAGGCCACCGACGTGATCGGTGCCGCGCCGCGCGAGCACTCCCAGACGCGCACGACCTGGCGCAATGGACACCGGGACAGGGTGCTGACCACGCAGGCCGGTGACCTGGACCTGAAGATCCCGAAGGTGCGGAGCGGGTCGTTCTTCCCGTCGCTGCTGGAACGCCGGCGGCGGATCGACCGGGCGCTGTTCGCCGTGGTGATGGAAGCGTACGTGCACGGTGTCTCGACCCGCTCGGTCGACGACCTGGTCAAAGCGCTCGGTGCGGACAGCGGGATCTCCAAGTCCGAGGTCTCCCGCATCTGCGGTGAGCTGGACGAAGAACTGACCGCGTTCAAGGAGCGGCCGCTGGAGCACACCGTCTTCCCGTACGTCTTCCTGGACGCCACCTACTGCAAGGCCCGGGTCAACCACCGGATCGTCTCCCAGGCCGTGGTCATCGCCACCGGTATCTCCGCCACCGGACATCGCGAGATCCTCGGGCTGATGGTCGGCGACAGTGAGTCGAAGCCGTTCTGGACGATGTTCCTGCGCTCGCTGCGGGCCCGCGGCCTGGAGAACGTCCAACTGGTCATCTCCGACAGCCACAGCGGTCTGGTGGCCGCGATCCGCACCGTTTTCCTCGGCGCGGCCTGGCAAAGGTGCCGGGTTCACTTCGTCCGGGACGTGTTCTCAGTGATCGAGAGGGGCTCCGGGGAGATGGTCGCCGCCACCATCCGCACCATCTTCGCGCAGACCACCGGTGAGCAGGTGCGCAGCCAGCTGAACGTGGTCGCCGACATGCTCGGACGGCAGTTCCCGCAGATCAAGTCGATGCTGCTGGATGCAGCAACGGACATCACCGCGTTCGCCGACTTCCCGCCGGCGCACTGGAAGAAGATCTGGTCGACCAACCCGCTGGAACGGCTGAACCGGGAGATCAAACGGCGGGCCGACGTCGTCCAGGTCTTCCCCAACCCCGCCGCCCTGGACCGGCTCGCCGCCGCGGTGCTGGCCGAACTCCACGACGAGTGGCAGGTCTTCGACCGCCGGTACTTCTCCGAAGCCTCCATGGCCGAGCTCTTCACCACCAAGCCGGCCGAACCCGAGATCACCCCACAACCGGAACCGAAACAGCTGCCGTGACTACACCACCACGCGGGACATGACCCCGTCCAGTCACGGGTGCCGCACTCTTTCGTGCAGCAACCCTCTTGTACCTGGATGGACGGTCCTGGAGGTTTCCGTGCCACAGCCGTCCAGCGAGTTCGGCGCAGAGCTGAGGAAGCGGCGCTGGGCGCCGGATTGAGTCTCACAGCGCTATCCGCGGTCGTGCACTACAGCAAGGCGCAGTTGAGCAAGGTCGAACGAGGCATCAAAGCGCCCAGCCGTGATCTGGCTCGGTTATGCGACGCCGCCCTCCACGCCGGCGGAGTGCTAATCGCTCTGGTCGCCCCGCCCGCTACTGACGTACCGAAGGAACGGGACTGCTGCATGATCGGGTGACAGCGGGGTTTATGCAGCCAGAGCTGCGGCTGGGGTCATGATGGTCTCGTACTCGACGGGGGTCAATCGGGCCAGGCGTCTCTGACGCCGGCGTCGGTGGTAGGTGCGCTCGATCCAGGTCACGATTGCGATCCGCAACTCCTGGCGGGTGACCCAGGC
>NZ_JBYIQX010000092.1:0-6299 GCF_057707805.1 Streptomyces sp. bgisy159
GCCGACGGGACGCGTCGGGTGCACCTGATCACGGCAGACGAGGCGGCGCGAGCCTGCCCGTCCTGCGGCGTCATCGCCTCCCGGGTGAAGGGGCCGGCGAACGCCGCGGCCGAGAGCTTCTTCGGCCTGCTCGAGGCGGAGATCGGCATCACTGTGTGGGGCAGCCGCCAGGTGGCCCGGGCCGACGTCTTCCGCTTCATCGAGGTCGAGTACAACCGCACCAGACTCCGCCGGCACCCCGAGCACGGGTACCTCACCCCGCTCGAGAACCGGATCCTGCTGCAGCGAGACCTCACCCCCGCAGCGTAGAAACACGATGTCCAACATCAGGGGGGAACTTCAGGCTTCCGGAATGGCGTATTCCGTGTTGCGGCGTAGTCTTATCCACGGGGCAGATGTGCCGGCTGCATCGCCCGGGGAGACAGCCGATGGGCTGTGCCACGGCCGGAGAGTCTCCCGCCCCGGCTGGTTGCGAAGCCCTCGGTCGCGACGGGAAAGCGGAGGACGACATGTGTTCCAAAATCACGTACCGCACGGGTACGGGCACGTTCATCACGGGCCGGGGAATGGACTGGAACGATCCGACGGCTGACACGGCGCTGTGGGTGTTCCCGGCCGGGATGCAACGCGACGGCGGCGCAGGGAGTAGCCCGATCAGCTGGACATCGAGGTTCGGATCGGTTGTGACGTCATTTTACGGGACGTCGTCGTCCGACGGGATGAATGCGGCCGGGTTGGTGTGCAACATCCTGTATCTGTCCGAGTCCGATTACGGGGAGCCGGGCGCCGAGGGCAGGACGACGCTCTCGATCGGGGCGTGGGCGCAGTACTACCTCGACAACTTCGCGACGGTCGCAGAGGCCGTGGAGGCGACGCGTAAGGATCCGTTCAGCATCATCGCTCCGGTGCTTCCGAACGGCCGGGCGGCCACGGTGCACCTGGCGCTGTCGGACCCCTCGGGCGACTGCGCAGTGATCGAGTACCTCGGCGGTCACCCGGTCGTCCACCACGGCCCGGAGTACCGGGTGATGACGAATTCGCCGGTGTACGACCAGCAACTCGCCCTGACTGCGTACTGGGACCTGATCGGTGGGAACCGCATGCTGCCAGGAACGATCAGCGCCGCGGACCGGTTCGTCCGCTTGAGCTACAACCTCAAGAGCTCTCCGGAGTACGAGGACCGGAGGATGGCGGTGGCGTCGGTGTTCTCCCAGATGCGGGCGATCGGCGTGCCGTTGGGCATGGAGGATCCCGATCACCCCAACATAAGTGCCACGTTGTGGCGCGCGATCGCCGATCACGACGCCAAGCGCTATTACTTCGAGTCGACGGTCTCACCGTCGGTGATGTGGGTGGACCTGGACAAGGTGGACCTGGCTTCCGGCGCCGACGTGATGGCGGTCGACGTCGCCCGTGACGGGCTGGCCGGGGAGGTCTCCGCCGAGTTCCGGCCGCGGGCGCCGTTCGAGTTCCTGGCGGCCTGAGGCCGGTTGCGGGCCGCCGCGCCCGCCCTGTACTACAGGGGAGCTTCGTGTTTGCTGGCCGCGTGACGCGTTGAGCCTCACGTGGAGGACGTGCAGCGGGATGTCGAGCGGTGGGACGGGTGGTTCGAGGATTTCTTCGCGCTGCGCGCCGGGTTGTGGTGCCGGGTGGAGCCTCGGCTGACAGCGCGGGCGTATCTCAAGGCCCTGTTGGGCCTGGTGGAGCGGAAGAACACCTGGCAGATCGCCGCGTATCTCGGTCACACCGCGCCGGACAAGGTCAAGGACTTGCTGCGCAGGACAACCGGGAGCTGGAGCGGGTGAGGGAGTTCACCGTGGAACAGCTCGGGGACCCGGAAGCGGTGCTGGTGCTGGACGAGACCGCCTTCCTGAAGAAGGGCGACAAGTCGATCGGGGTCGATCCGCAGTACGCGGGGATTACGGGCAGACGGAGAACTGCCATGTCGCCGTGTTCCTCGCCTACGTCACCCCGTACGGACGCGCACTGATCGACTTCGCCCTGTGCCTGGGCAGACTGTGGGCCGGCCAGGCGGCGCGCTGCCAGGAGGCCGGGGTGCCGCGCGACCGCGCCAGGAAGGTCCTCACCAAGCCCGAGCTGGGGCGCGTCATGGTCGAACGGGCCCGCTGCGCACGGGTGCCGTTCGCCTGGGTGGCCGCCGACAGCGTCTACGGGCAGGACCGAGAACGCCGGGCGGGCCTTTACTGACTTCGGCTTGAGTTGTTGTCAGGCGTCGCGCCACCACGGGGGTCGGATGGTCTCGTTGTCGTCGGCGGCGCAGTTGACGCCGTGGACGACCTCTGAGCCGGCCAGGTCCCAGCCGACGATGCCGTTGCCCTGCCGGGCCAGTTCCACCAGGCGGGCGCGGTGGGTTCCGCTGCCGGTGTTCACGTCGCACGTCTCGACACTGGTCCAGGAGCGTCCGTCCAGGGCGGCGATGATCGCCACGGCGGGCAGGACGATGCCGCCGAGCAGCAGTCCGGCGATCCACAGGGCGTCGGCGGCACGCTGAGGGGCGGTCTCGGCCCGGTTGCCGGTACGGCGGCCCGTGGTGTGCTCACGGCGGCCGGTCTTGTAGTCGACCATCACCCCCACCCGCAGTACGTAGGAGGCCAGGCCGGTGGCCAGGCCCCAGCCCAGGCCGTTGAACGCACCGACGACCACCCCCAGGGCGGCCGGAACTACGGCGGCAGTGGCCGCGGTCACTGCCATGGGGGTGTCCCGATGTCTGAGGGCGCCGCCCCTGGCTGCGAAGTGGGCGTAGGTGGCGCGCGAGACGACCACGGCCAGCACTGTGGCCAACAGGGCCTCGTTCAGGAACATGCCGATTGGGATGTCGGCCCAATTGCCCGGCCCCATGGCGATCAGTGCGTCCCTGGCCGCGTCCCCGCCGCCAAGCGTCCAGGCCAGCTTGAGCGCCGGGACCGCGAGCACCACCGCCAGCAGCATCACGTGCCCCGCCCTCTCCCGGTAGTCCCCGGAAGCCTTCTCCTCACTCATGCGACGAGTCTCACGGACCGCCCGCTACCGGCAAGGTCCGACACACGTACACACCTACGTCACCCTGACGAGCCGAAGTCAGTAGCGCCACTGCAAGGGCTACGTGATCGCGGTGCCCTGCGACGAGACCGTCACGGCCGGGCCCACGGGGCCGATGCGGGTGGACAAGCCGGTGCGGCAGCTGCCGGTCTTCGAGCGTCGCTCCTGCGGCCACGGCGCCAAGGGCGAGCGGTTCTACGACTGGGCACCGGTCCAGGTCTCCTGGCCCTCGCCGGCTGGCGCGGTGCGCCGGGGCTGGTGCCACCTGCTGCTGGTGCGCCGCTCGATCAGCGACCCCACCGATTTCGCCTACTTCGCGGTGCACGCCCGCACCGGCACCACCATGGCGACCCTGGTGAAGATCGCGGGACTTCGGTGGGGAGTAGAGGACTGTTTCGAGACCGCGAAGTCCGACTGCGGCCTGGACCAGTACGAGGTCCGCAAGTGGGAACCCTGGCACCGGCACATCGCCCTGGCCATCGCCGCGTTCGCGTTCCTGTCCGTCAGCGCCACCCGCACCGCCCGCCTCACCCGGCCCCGCGAAGACACACAGCCGCCGACCGAGCCCGAACCCGCCATAGCCTGGCCGCCACCGACCCCGCCTCCGATCCTCAACCCCTGATCGACTACACCGCCGAAGAGATCCGCCGCCTGCTCCACCAGACCCTGTGGCACGTAACGATCCCCCACGCGATCGTCTTCGCCCAGTCGCTGTGGCGCCGAGCCCACCAAGCCGTCGCCCGGCGCATCCACTACGAACGACGCCAACGACAAGCTTCCGAAGCTCCCCTGTAGTACCGGGCCAATTTCATACACGGAGGGCCACTTGAGATACGGCCGTCAGCCTGCGTGCAGCCAGGAATGGCCATGACCGACACGCCTGGCCGGTCTTTGGACCGTAGCGGACCAGGCCGCAGCAAGCGACACGGCGATGTTCGGCGCGCAGACTGGAACTAGAGGCGACACACGCAGAGGCCGACATCTGGGGGCGGAGCATGTGCCATCTCGGCTCCGTTGCCCGACATGTCAGGAGGAGAAACCCATCATGACGACGGCACACGAGAGCTTCAGCTCGCTCCAGATGAAGAAGGTCGCACCGGCGGAGGTGCCGGTCGCAGCAGACTCTGCGGCTAAGCGGCTGTCCAAAGCCATCACCTTCCGGACCATCTCCAACCAGGACCGCAGCGACTTCGACGAGAAGGCGTTCAACGATTTTCACGCGTACCTCGCGGACACCTACCCGCTCGTGCACAAGACGCTGAAGCGTGAGGTCCTCGGTGCGCCCCGCCGCTTCAGCCTGCTCTACACCTGGGGCGGGAAAGAACCGTCCTTGCCTCCGATCGTGCTCATGGGCCACCAGGACGTGGTGCCGGTGGTGCCGGGCACTGAGAACGACTGGGAGCATGATCCGTTCTCCGGCGACATAGAGGGCGGATACGTCTGGGGCCGCGGCTCTCTCGACGACAAGATCATGATCCTCGCCATTCTGGAGGCCATCGAGATGCACCTCGAGAAGGGCTTCCAGCCGACCCGCACCGTCTACCTCGTCTTCGGACAGGACGAGGAGGTGATGGGGCTCGAGGGCGTGCGGACGATCGTAGAGGAGCTGAAGTCGCGGGGCGTGAACGACATCGCGCTGGTCCTCGACGAGGGGCTGCCCCTCGCGCCCGGCCTCTTTCCCGGCATCCCGGACCCCATCGCGCTCATCGGCGTCGCCGAGAAGGGCTACGCCACCCTGGAGCTGAAGGTCGAGGGCCCCGGCGGGCACTCGGCCATGCCGCCCAAGCACTCCAACATCGGCATCCTCGCCCAGGCGATCACGCGACTCGAGGCTAATCCGTTGCCGTATCGCATCACGCAGTCCGTGCGGGACCAGTTCCGGTTCCTGGGCCCGGAGCTGCCGCCGAAGTACCACGAGCTCTTGGCGGACGTCGCCTTCGGCGGAGAGGAGGAAGAAGAGGCTGCCTCCAAGAGACAGAGCGCGCCCGTGCACGAAGACGACTGTCCAACAGCGGGATGGGGCGTGGGGAGCAGCGACGATCAGTTCATCAAGTACATGCTGTCCGGCGCGATGACGACGGCGATGCTCCAAACGACGACGGCGGTGACGATGGTCAACGGCGGAGTGAAGGAGAACGTGCTCGCGCCCGCTGCTTCGGCGCTGGTCAACTTCCGGATCCTTCAAGGGGAGACCGTGCAGTCCGTCGTCGAGCACGTGAAGAAGGTCGTCAACGACGAGCGGGTCGAGGTGACCGTGCGTCCGGCCTCGTGCGAGCCTTCGCCAGAGTCCGATCCGTATGGCAAGGAGTACCGGCTGATCGAGAAGTCGGTCCGCCAGGCGTGGGGTACTCCGAACCTGCTGGTATCGCCCTACCTGGTCATCGGCGGGGCCGACGCGAAGTACTTCGCCGCGACCATCGCCAAGAACGTGTACCGCTTCACCGCGGTGAGGGTCGAGTCTGCCGCCGACACCGCACGCTGGCACGGCGTGAACGAGCGCGTGCTGGTCAGCGAGTACGCGCGGTCGATCGTCTTCTTCTACACCTTCATCGCCAACACCGAGGAGCTGGGCGAAGGCGGCGACGGCGGCATCGCCAGAACGAGCGCAAGCGCGGAGTGACGACGTCCTACGACGCGTCGATCCGCTGGCGCTCGCGGTGTCTCGCAGCGCGTAACGAGAGAGCCACGTGCAGCGAAAGTTGCCCGCGTGGTTCGGCGGGGGGCCGTGCGGAAAAGGACCCGGCAACGGGCACCTCGCCGCGCGGCCTACCCAGTGGGCAGCTGCGCACGCCTTCCACAAGCCCGGCACCCACGAGGCCGAAGCCTTCGCCGCCGACCGGCTCACCGCGATCCTCGCCGGTCACGCCGCCCGCGTCGCCGACGAACTCCTCGCCCTGGCCGACCAGGCCCACCTGACCGCCTCACCCCGCGAGGCGGTCATCAAGGCGCGGAATGTTCTGCGGAATCAACTGCAGAGCGGCTGCCGACGCGACAAGCACGGGGCCGTCCACATCGTGCCAAGGGCGGCCGGTCAAGTGGGCAGCAGTCATGCACGTCTCCTAGGGCGGGCGGACGATTCCTGATGCGGCCGAAGAATTCACTGTGCCCAGCAACAAGCGCCTCCGTGCGTCACGGTAGCGCCCAGGACTGACAGCGGACGCTTCTTCCCAATCCCGAACGTCCGACGCCTACGGGATCGAGTTCACCAGGCGCTCGGCATCGCCGACGAGGAACCGGCTCACCGAACCGCCCCTCACTCG
>NZ_JBYIQX010000093.1:0-5875 GCF_057707805.1 Streptomyces sp. bgisy159
TCCCCCCCCCCCCCCCCCCCCCCCCCCCCCCCCCACTGCTGTCCTATGTCAATTGATCAATGTCGCCTTCTCGGCTACCTGAGTCGTTCAGCCTTCCGTCTCAGCGAACATAGTGCGCTGCTGCGTGCTGTCGCCCCGTGATGCAACCGGGAGCAATGGTTATCTCGGGTGTCGCGCGGACGACAGGCATGTGAGGCATATGTCCCTCAGAGCGCCGTGCCTGACGAATATCTACGGGTTGTTCAGCCATGTGCGGCATATGTGCGACGGGGCCGATCCATGACTTCGCTTGGTTCGAGTCGCGTCGGATGCCTTTGCCCGGCGCCAGGAGCACAGCCGCACTCTCTCTCGGGGTCGGCCTGCTGCTGATCGACGACTACTTGCCGAGCTCGTCGTCCGATTACGAGGGCGACGCTGCCCGTCACGGTCGAGCCTGAACCGCTCCCGACCCCAGAGCGTCCATACATGCACCTGACCGTGGAGCCGCCGCTTATGAGCATGTCCGAACCACCGCCCTGGCCGCACTGCGCACACGGTGCAGATCCTGCTGCCGATCCTCTCGGCTGCCGCGGCATCCACGTCCCCGGCTACACCGAATGTCTCGCCCACCTGGCTGGCGCCGACCGTGACGCCTATCTGGCCGGCCTGACTCCCGGCGCCAGCATCGACCACCGGGGCACCACCTTCACCGAATCCCTCCTCATCGCCTTACTCAACGCCCTTCGTGACTCCGTAACCGGTCACCCCCGCTTAGGTGACGCCTGGTTCGGGTCGGCGACCTTCGAGGGCACCGCCGCGTTCGGGTCGGCGACCTTCGAGGGCACCGCCGCGTTCGGGTCGGCGACCTTCGAGGGCACCGCCGGGTTCGAGTCGGCGACCTTCCAGCACGGCGCCATGTTCGACTCGACGACCTTCAAGCGCGGCGCCGCGTTCCTGTGGGCGACCTTCGAGGGCACCGCCGGGTTCGAGTCGGCGACCTTCCAGCACGGCGCCATGTTCGACTCGACGACCTTCAAGGACAACGCCTTGTTCGGGTCGGCGACCTACAAGGACACCGCCTGGTTCGAGTCGGCGACCTTCCAGGGCGGCGCCGCGTTCGGGTCGGCGACTTTCGAGGGCACCGCCGGATTCGAGTCGGCGACCTTCCAGGGCGGCGCCGCGTTCGACTCGGCGACCTTCCAGGGCACCGCCGCGTTCGGGTCGGCGACCTTCCAGGGCACCGCCTGGTTCGACTCGGCGACCTTCCAGGGCGACGCCATGTTCGACTCGGCGACCTTCGTGGAGGCCGACCAATTCGGGCCTTTGGTGCGTGCTGGGCGGCTTGTGCTGTCTGGTGCGATGTTCGGTAGTCCGGTGACCCTCTCATTCGTTGTGCGCCGTCTGGAGTGCCGTCGCACCCGCTGGTCATCGACGGCGGAGATCCGCCTGCGCTATGCCCGGGTGGACTTCGCGCATGCGGTGTTCGAGTACCCCCTCACGATCGCCGCCGAGCCGGATCCGTTCGTGCTCAACGACGGCCGACCGCTCGCCGAAGGTCTATTTCCGAGCGCGTACGACCCCGGGGTGCGGGTGGCGTCGCTGCGCGGGGTGGACGCGGCCCATCTGGACCTGGCCGACCTCGATCTGTCGGAATGTCTGTTCACCGGCACGGTTCACCTGGACCAACTCCGCCTGGAGGGGGCCTGCACTTTCAACACCGCACCGCCCGCCGTGCACTGGCGGCACTGGCCGCCCATCCGGTTCACCGAGCGCCGCGTCCTGGCCGAGGAACACCACTGGCGCGCCAGCCAGCCAGGAGCAGTCCAGGGCTGGGTCCTCGGCACCGGGCGGGCAGGGCCGCTGCAACTGGCTCCGGTGTACCGGGCTTTGCGTAAGGCCTTCGAGGACGGCAAGCACGAGCCAGGGGCGGCAGACTTCTACTACGGGGAGATGGAGATGCGCCGCCACGCCGACGATATCCCCCGCAGTGAACGGGGACTGCTGACCGCGTACTGGGCACTGTCCGGCTACGGCCTGCGCGCCTCCCGGGCCCTGGCCTGGCTCGGAGCGGCCATGCTCGTCACCATCCTGCTGCTGATGGCCTTCGGCCTCGCGCAGGACACCCCGAAGCAGACCGCGACCGGCACCGTCCCGGCCGGCGGCGGCAAGGTCACCTTCGAGATCGGCACGGACGACCCCAAAAATCCCACCAGCGACCGGTTCACCGGTAAGCGCTTCGAGAAGGCCCTGAACGACACCCTCAACTCGGTGGTGTTCCGCGCCTCCGGCCAGGACCTGACCACCGCCGGCACCTACATCGAGATGACCTCCCGCCTGACCGAACCCATCCTCCTGGGCCTGGCCGTCCTCGCCATCCGCAACCGCGTCAAACGCTGACAGCCCTGCCCCAGCCAAGCGTGGCCCTGTGCAACGTTCGACCGAACCGTAGCGATCCGCGCCGTGGGCTTCGGCGAGGAAGGCGGCGGCCCCGGCTGGCGCCGTCATCGGGCCTACGCGGCCTCAAGCCGCGCGGTGAGCTGCGGGTTGGCGGCGGTGATGTCGTCCAGGAGCGTGCGGCTGGGCTTCCACAGGCGCTGCGATCCGGTGGCGTGGACCGGCTCGGGGAGGCGCTGGACGTTCGTGAGCTGCCAGTGGAAGCAGCCGCGCTCGGACCAGCGGGTGCATGCGCCGTCGTCGGCGTGGATGCCGGCGAGGTCGGCGACGGCGACGACGTGTCCCTGTACCGGCTCGTAGTCCTCGGGCAGGGCCGCGCGCACATGGGGCAGGGCCAGGGCCTGCTTGTCGATGGTCTGGCCGCCGTGGATGAGGAGGGTGCCGCGCCAGTGTGTGGCCCACACGCGGTTCTCGATGCGCTTGGCGATCTCCTCGTCGGTGAGGGCGATCAGGTCCGACCAGGGCGGCTGGATGGTGAGCGCGCGAATCTTGGTGGGGTTCGGCTCGGCGGGGCCGGCCTGGTGGGGGGAGCTGATGGCCTGCCCCAGCAGCTCGAAGTTGAGGCGCTGCTGCTCGGGCGTGAGCGGCGCGGGGCGTTGGGGGGCGGTGAAGAGGGCGCCGGTGGGCTCAGCTTCGTGGCGGGCCCGGGCGTAGAGGCGGGCGTCGTACGTGTCCGCGAGCGTAGCGGTCACCGGGATTCCCCCCGCTGTCCGAGCTCCGTCTTGAAGACGGGGCTGCGGCCGACGGCGATCAGCAGCAGCTGCAGGGCGGTGCCGGGGTGGCTGTGTTCCTGTGTGGCGAGCAGGCCGCAGGAGAAGCAGTCGGCTTCCGCGCCCGCCCAGGCGACGTTGCAGGGTCCACACAGGAAGCTGGGGCCGCGGCGGGGTGCGTTGCGACGGCGGTGGAGGCCGATGGCGCGCATGCGGGCGGCGGCTGGGCTGGGGGAGTGGGCGGTGGCGTGCTGGGACGGCATGATGAGGGTGCTCCTCTCGCCTGCGGGCGGGGTGGTGTGGCCCGGGACGGCCGGCTGGTTTCTCAGGCCGAAGGCGGCCGTCCCGGGGCGGATTCAGGTGGGTGTCCTGGGCTCGAAGCGCAGGGTGCGGGCCAGGACGATCGGGCTGAGGGCGAGGACGTCGTCGTAGCGGGGGTCGATCGCTGCGCCGCGGCGGGCGGCCTGCTCGGCCGGGGTATCGGCGAGCTTGCGAGCGGCCTGACGGGCGAGGAACGCGCTGGCGGCGTCCTTGATCACGTAGCTGTGGCGGGTGCCGGCCTCATCCAGCAGGCGGAAGGTCACCAGCCACGGGTCGGAGTACATGGCTGTCGTCCGTGCACGGGGCGGTTGCGAGCGCGGGGCCTAGAAGGTCGGCTCGACGCTGCTGTGGGCAGGGTCGGCGTAGCTGCTGGCGCGGATCCGCAGCCGGTAGTCACAGTCGACGGGTGCACCGGGGGCGGTGTCGAGTTCGTCCAGCAGGACGATCAGGTGGTCCTCGTCGACCAGTTCCACGGCGAGGTAGGTGCCGCAGGAGCAGGGGGCGATGAGGGTGAGGACGTGGACCAGGCCGCCGTCCTCGCCTGTGCCTTCCTCGCGGCGGGCGTAGTGGAGCCACCAGCCGCGCTTGCCGTCGGCGGAGCCGAGGTAGGTGACGGCGGAGGCCATCAACTGCTGGTCCGGGACGGGCGGGTGGCCGGTCCAGGACATGGCCTGCACCACGGTGTCGAGGGTGTCGGGGAAGGCGCCGGTGAGTACGGCGTCGGCGTTGAGGACGGCCTGGAAGGCGGCCTCCTCGCCGCGCTGCTCCTGCCGCTGGGACAGGTCGAAGGTCTGCACCCGCTGGTGCAGGGCGACGATCGGCTCAGGACCGGCGTCGTCGTTGTGCGGGCGGTCGTCCCGGGGGATGGGGGCGAGGTGAAGAACGGTCATGAGGGGTGGTCCTCCTCTCGGGGGTTTTCTGCTGGGCCGGGCGGGTCTGTCCGGTCCTCCGCACCGCCCCAACCCGCTTGGTCGGGGGTTGGGGCGGCACGGGCGGCCGTCAGCTCAGGCGGCGTTGTCCATGCGGAGTTCGGCGAGTGCGATGCCGTACGTGGCGCAGGAGCCGGAGCAGTAGTCGCGGGCGGGCTCGGTCGATCCGGCGACGTGGACGCGGACCCAGCCGCGCTGTGTGGGGAAGCGGCCGGTGGCTTCCTGGGCGCAGCCGTCGGTGGTGCAGGCCTCCCGGACAGCGGTGTTCGCCTCCGGGCGGGAGGTGCCGGCGGCGAACTGCCCGCCGTTCCACCGGTGCTGCCTGGCGGCCCGGGGCGAGTGACCGGCCTGGCGTGCCTCGGACTTGGCCTGTTCGTCGTCGCGCTTGGCCTGCAGGCAGCCGCACGCTTCGGTCGCGGGGACCTTCCTGCGGGTGTGCTGGCGGTGGCCGCGCAGGGTCCCGTGCTCGATGCCTTCCTCCTGACCGATCAGGCTCACGGGGTGGCTCCTTCCGGTGTGGTGGGGTTCGGGCGGGTGGTCGGCTGGGGCTGGCTGTCCATGAGGGCCAGGAATTCCCGGCCGAGGCCGACATCGGCCAGCAGCACCCGCAGGATCGAGGCGAGGCCGTCGCGTTCGATCGGGTTGAGGCGGTCCCAGACGGCGTGGGCGTCGCGGTGGGCGCCGACGGCTTGGAGGTAGTCGGCCTCCTTGGTGGCCGTGCGGTTGGCGCCGCACCGGCCGCAGCTGAAGGTCGCCTGGTCCCATCCCTGCTGTGTTGTGCTGGAAGCCGCGCTCACCTGTCGCCCCCGTCCTGCGAGTCGATAGGGGAGGGGAGCTGCGCGAGCAGCAGCCGGAGGGTGCGCGCCATCACCGCGGCGGCCTCGGTGAGGTTGCCGCAGGACAGCCAGTGGAGAAGGTCGCGGTGCCCGGCGATGTCCGCGGTGTAGATCGCGGTCGGGGTGCGCCCGTCACCGCCGTCGATGCTCGCCTGGAGGGTGATGCGGCCTGTCTCGGGGTCGGGGTCGGCGGCGACCGACCGGCCCGCGTGCGCGAGGATCGCGGTGGGGGCGCCGGGGCCCATGGTCGACTCCCAGGCCTCTCCGAGTCCCGCGCGCAGGGCGGCGGCGAGGCGTTCCACCGGGCCCAGGATCGGTTCGATGGGGGGGGCGTGTTCACGACCGGACCGCCTCCGCGTACTGCGCCTGCAGGTCGTCGTGGCCCTCGGGGTCGTCGCCGGTGTCGGCTCCGGCCTCCCAGTCGGCGGCCTCGTGGTCGATTTCGCCTTCGTAGCCGCAGCCTTCGCAGACCAGGCCGTCGCCGATCTCGTGCCGCCCCTGGTAGGCGCGCAGCAGGTCGGTGGCGCTGTAGGCGGGCAGCCAGGCCGGACCGCACGGCTCGTCATCGTCGTCGCGGTCTGCGTCGGCGGGGCAGGGCACCAAGACGTCGAAGCCGTAGTTGCCCTCGCCGTCGGCGTCGCGCCTA
>NZ_JBYIQX010000094.1:0-5303 GCF_057707805.1 Streptomyces sp. bgisy159
CCGCATTCGGGCACCGCTCGCGCCCGATCCCACTCCCCGTCGCCCAAGCACGCAGGTCCGCGGCGGGCACGCCCTCGCGCGAAACGGGCACAGTCGGGCAGTATCGGATCCGCAACAGGCCTGTTCAGCACCTCGCACCCGCTGTAGAACTTCCCCCAAGGCCCGAACGGGCCCGGACGGGCCCGAACGGGCGGACGAGCGGAAGGCAGGTGCGACCCATGAACACCAGAACGGCGGAAGAACGCCAACGGGAGATCGTGCGCGTCGCACGCGCCGCCGGATCGGTCGACGTCGCCGACCTCGCCACCCAGCTGGGCGTCGCCAAGGAGACCGTACGCCGCGATCTGCGCGCCCTGGAGGACCACGGCCTGGTCCGCCGCACCCACGGCGGCGCCTACCCCGTGGAGAGCGCCGGCTTCGAGACGACGCTCGCCTTCCGCGCCACCAGCCACGTGCCCGAGAAGCGCCGGATCGCCGCGGCGGCGGCCGGACTCCTCGGTGACGCCGAGACGGTCTTCGTCGACGAGGGCTTCACCCCGCAGCTCATCGCCGAGGCACTGCCCGACGACCGGCCGCTGACCGTCGTCACCGCCTCCCTGCCGGTCGCGGGCGCGCTCGCCGAGAGGGAGAACGTCTGCGTCCTGCTGCTCGGCGGCCGGGTCCGCGCGGGCACGCTGGCCACCGTCGACCACTGGACGACGAAGATGCTGGCCGGCTTCGTCGTCGACCTGGCGTACGTCGGCGCCAACGGCATCTCCCGCGAACACGGGCTGACCACCCCCGACCCGGCGGTCGGCGAGGTCAAGGCACAGGCGATCCGCGCCGCTCGGCGCACGGTCTTCGCGGGTGTGCACACCAAGTTCGGAGCGGTCAGCTTCTGCCGGTTCGCCGGGATCGGCGCCCTGGAGGCGATCGTGACGAGCACCCTGCTGCCCGCGGCGGAGGCCCACCGGTACTCACTGCTGGGACCGCAGGTCATCCGCGTCTGACACCCCCTCACCCCTCACCCCTCACCGGGCTTCTCCCGCCACTCACCGCCTCTTCGCACCCCTCCGGCCCCGACCTCACCACCCCGCCAGCGCACCACCCCGTCCCCGCATCCACCACAACGGCACCCGCATGTCCCCGACCCACTGATTTGTCCCCATATTTCAGGAGCACCACATGCGCACCCAGAGCCGACGAGCACCACGCGCCGTACTCGCCGTGGCCGCCGTAGGAACGCTGATCTCCTCACTCGCCGCCTGCTCGGGCGCCGGCGGTTCCGGCTCCTCCGGCGGGGACTCCATCAACGTCCTGATGGTCAACAACCCCCAGATGCAGGAGCTGCAGAAACTCACCGCCGACCACTTCACCGAGGACACCGGGATCACGGTCAACTTCACCGTCCTGCCGGAGAACGACGTCCGCGACAAGATCAGCCAGGACTTCGCCAACCAGGCGGGCCAGTACGACGTGGCCACCCTCAGCAACTACGAGATCCCGATCTACGCCAAGAACGGCTGGCTCCACCCCCTGGACGAGTACGTCGCGGGCGACACCGCCTTCGACCAGGACGACGTCCTCAAGCCGATGACCCAGGCCCTCACCGCCGCGGACGGCAAGCTCTACGGGGAGCCCTTCTACGGCGAGTCGTCCTTCCTGATGTACCGCAAGGACGTCTTCGACAAGGCCGGCCTGACCATGCCCGACAAGCCCACCTGGACGCAGGTCGCCGACCTCGCCGCGAAGGTGGACGCCGCCGAGCCCGGCATGAAGGGCATCTGCCTGCGCGGCCTGCCCGGTTGGGGCGAGGTGATGGCGCCGCTGACCACGGTGGTCAACACCTTCGGCGGCACCTGGTTCGACAAGGAGTGGAACGCCCGGCTCGACTCGGCGGAGTTCAAGAAGGCCACCCGGTTCTACGTCGACCTGGTCCGCGAGCACGGCGAGTCCGGCGCCGCCCAGTCCGGGTACGCCGAGTGCCTGAACAACATGACCCAGGGCAAGACCGCCATGTGGTACGACGCCACGGCCGGCGCGGGCTCCCTGGAGGCGTCCGGCTCCCCCGTCAAGGGCAAGATCGGCTACGTGCCCGCCCCGGTCGAGAGGACCGACAGCTCCGGCTGGCTCTACACCTGGGCGTGGGGCGTCCAGAAGGCGTCCAAGAACGCGGACAACGCCTGGAAGTTCATCTCCTGGGCCTCCGGCAAGGACTACGAGAAGCTCGTCGGCGAGCAGATCGGCTGGGCCAACGTCCCCGCCGGGAAGCGGGCGTCGACGTACGACATACCCGAGTACCGCAAGGAAGCCGCCGCCTTCGCGGACGTCACCAGGGACGCCATCGCGGGAGCCGAGCCGGAGAACCCGGGCGTGCAGCCCCGGCCCGCGCCCGGCATCCAGTTCGTCGGCATCCCCGAGTTCACCGACCTGGGCACCAAGGTCTCCCAGGAGATCAGCTCCGCCATCGCCGGCCGGCAGTCCGTGGACAGCGCGCTGAGCAAGGGCCAGCAGCTCGCCGAGACCGTCGGAGAGAAGTACCAGTAGCCATGACCCTCACGACTCCTCCCACCCGGGTCGCCGCCGCCCCCGCGCGGCCGGCGGCCCGGCGGCCGAACCGGATGCGCGCCTGGGCCACCCGGGCGCCCCTGCTGCCCGCCCTGGTCTTCATGATCGTGGTGACGCAGCTGCCCTTCGTGGCCACCCTGGTCATCTCCTTCTTCGACTGGAACGCCCTCTACCCGGACGACCGCCACTTCGCCGGACTCGACAACTACCAGCAGGTGCTGGGCACCGCCGAGCTGCGCAGGTCGGTCGGCACCACCGTCCTGCTCACCGCGACCGTGGTGCTGGTCAGCCTGCTGCTCGGGCTGCTGCTGGCACTGCTGCTGGACCGTCGGTTCCGCGGCCGGGCCGCTGTGCGCACCATGCTGATCGCCCCCTTCCTGCTGGTGCCGATCGCCGCGGCGCTGCTGTGGAAGCACGTGCTGTTCAACCCGGAGTACGGCCTGTTCAACGGCGTCCTGCACTGGATCGGCGGCGACGGCGCCCCGCAGCCGGACTGGATCTCCGAGATGCCGCTCATGGCGGTCGAGGCGTCCCTGATCTGGCAGTGGACCCCGTTCATGACGCTGATCCTGCTGGCCGGGCTGCAGAGCCGCGATCCCCAGCTGATCGAGGCGGCCCGGATGGACGGCGCCGGCGACTGGCAGGTGTTCGTGCACATCACCCTGCCGCACATGCGCCGCTACATCGAACTCAGCCTGCTGCTCGGCTCGATCTACATCGTCCAGAACTTCGACGCGGTGTACACCATCACCTCCGGCGGACTCGGCACCGCCAACCTGCCGTACACCGTGTACCAGACCTTCTACCAGGCGCACGACAACGGTCTGGCGTCCGCGGCCGGCGTGGTCGTCGTGATCGGCTCGCTGATCCTCGCGACCTTCGCGCTGCGGGTCGTGTCGTCCCTGTTCCGCGCGGAGGTGTCCCGCTGATGACCACCCTCACCCGGTCCCGGGCCCGGCTGCAGGGGGCCGCCCTCGGGTTCGCCGCCTGGCTGGCCGGCCTGCTGTTCGTGCTGCCCGTCCTGTGGATGGCGCTGACCTCCTTCCACTCCGAGGCGGACGCGGCGACCAACCCGCCCTCCCTGACCGCCCCGCTCACCCTGGACAGCTACCGCGAGTTCTTCGGCGTGGACGGCGGCGCCAGCCCCTGGCCCCCGTTGATCAACTCGATGACGGCGTCGGCCGCTTCCACCCTGCTGACCCTGCTGCTCGCGCTGCCGGCCGCGTACGCACTGTCGATCCGGCCGGTGAGGAAGTGGACCGACGTCCTGTTCTTCTTCCTGTCGACGAAGATGCTGCCGCTGGTGGCGGGCCTGCTGCCGATCTACCTCTTCGCCAGGAACACCGGCCTGCTCGACAACATCTGGGCACTGGTCGTCCTCTACACGGCCATGAACCTGCCGATCGCGGTGTGGATGATGCAGTCCTTCCTCTCCGAGGTGCCGGTCGCGATCATCGAGGCCGCCCAGATCGACGGGGCGCGGCTGCCGACGGTCCTCGGCCGGGTGGTGGCGCCGATCGCGCTGCCCGGCATCGCCGCCACCGCCCTGATCTGCTTCATCTTCAGCTGGAACGAGCTGCTGTTCGCCAGGGTGCTCACGGGTGTCGTGGCCGAGACCGCCCCCGTCTTCCTCACCGGCTTCATCACCAGCCAGGGCCTGTTCCTGGCGAAGGTGTGCGCCGCGTCGCTCGTCATCTCCCTGCCGGTGCTCGCCGCGGGGTTCGCCGCCCAGGACAAGCTGGTCCAGGGCCTTTCGTTGGGAGCCGTCAAATGAAGGCCGCCGTCATCGAGTCCGTGGGCCGCGCCGTCGTCACCGAGGTCCCGGACCCGACGCCCGGTCCCCGCGAGGTCGTCGTGGAGGTCGCCGCCTGCGGTCTGTGCGGCACCGATCTGCACATCCTCCAGGGCGAGTTCGCGCCGAAGCTGCCCCTCGTGCCCGGCCACGAGTTCGCCGGCGAGGTGGTCGGCGTCGGCAGCCAGGTCACCGAGGTCTCGGTGGGCGACCGGGTCGCCGTCGACCCTTCGCTGTACTGCTACGAGTGCCGGCGCTGCCGTACCGGCCACAACAACCTCTGCGAGCGCTGGGCCGCGATCGGCGTGACGACGGCCGGCGGCGCGGCGCAGTACGCGGTGGCGCCGGTGGCGAACTGCGTGAAGCTGCCCGAGCACGTCCGCACCGAGGACGCGGCCCTGATCGAACCCCTGTCCTGCGCGGTGCGCGGCTACGACGTCCTGAAGTCGAACCTCGGCTCGCACGTCCTGATCTACGGCTCCGGCACGATGGGCCTGATGATGCTGGAGCTGGCCAAGCGGACCGGCGCGGCGAGCGTCGACGTGGTCGACGTCAACCCGGCCCGCCTGGAGACCGCGCGCCGGCTGGGCGTCTCCGGGGCCGCCGGCACCGCGGAAGAGCTGGCGCGGCCCCAGGGCTGGGACCTGGTGGTCGACGCGACCGGCAACGCGGCGGCGATCCAGGACGGCCTGGGGCGGGTGGCGAAGGCCGGAACGTTCCTGCAGTTCGGGGTCGCCGACTACGCCGCCCGCGTCACCATCGACCCGTACCGCATCTACAACCAGGAGATCACCATCACCGGCTCCATGGCCGTCCTGCACAGCTTCGAGCGGGCCGCCGAGCTGTTCGCGAACGGCGTGCTGGACCCGGACGTGTTCATCAGCGACCGGCTCCCGCTGGCGCGCTACCCGCAGGCCCTGGAGCAGTTCGCGGCGGGCGTCGGCCGGAAGATCGTGGTCGTTCC
>NZ_JBYIQX010000095.1:0-4943 GCF_057707805.1 Streptomyces sp. bgisy159
TGAGTAGGAGATGCGGCCGGAGGCCACGCTGACGGCGGCGCCGTTGCCGAGGTAGCCCTCGAGGTCGCGCGGGGAACGGTCGTAGAGGCCCGGGCCGTAACCTCCGTGCATCACACCGGCGAAGACGCCGGTCCGGCTGCCCTTCAGCGTGGCCGGGTCGATGCCGGCGCGCTCGAAGGTCTCCCACGCGGTCTCCAGGAGCAGCCGCTGCTGCGGGTCCATCGCCAGCGCCTCGCGCGGCGATATCCCGAAGAACGCGGCGTCGAAGGTTCCGGCGCCGTCCAGGTAGGCGCCCTGGCGGGCGGACGACTTGCCGCCGCCGTCGCCTCCGTCGTCGAGGAGACGGTCGAGGTCCCAGCCACGGTCCTCCGGGAGCGGGCCGACCGCGTCGGTCTCCGCCATGAGCAGGTGCCAGAACTCCTCCGGTGTCCGGGTGCCGCCCGGCAGGCGGCAGCCCATCGCCACGATGGCGATGGGCTCGTCCCGCTCGGTCGTCGCGGCCCCGGACTCCCCTGCCGCCTCCCCGGGGGCCGGCCCGCCGTGGGCCAGCCCCTCGAGATACTGGGTGAGGGCCTGCGGAGTCGGGTGGTCGTAGGCCACGGCGGCCGTGAGACGGTGCCCGGTGGCGGCGGACAAACGGTCGCGCAGGGCCACGGCGGAGAGAGAGTCGAAGCCGAGCTCGTGCAGGGGCCGGTCGGGAGTCACCTCCTGGACGGACGGCAGACCGAGGATGTCGGCGATCACGGAACGCACCAGGGTGAGCAGCTCGTGCCTGGCTGCGGACGGACCGGACGGACCGGTCTTACCCGATGGACCGGATGGAACAGACGGACCGGATGGATCGGACGGACCGGACGGCCTTGAGTCACCGGTCGCCGCGGGCGATGCGGTGGGTGCCGTGCCGGGGCGGACGTTCACCGCCGGGTTGACGAGGAGGAGCGTCGTGGTCAGCGCCGCCAGGTGCCGGCGGGCGGTCTTGCCGCTCGACGTCCGCGGGATGGCGTCGACGAGGCGGAACTCGTCGGGCACCTTGAAGTAGGACAGTTCACGGCGGCATGTCTCCAGGAGCTGTCCGGTGTCGATGCCCTCGGGGCCGTCGGGCCCCGGCACCAGATAGGCGACGGGCACCTCGCCGAGTACGGCGTGGGGTGTGCCGGCCACTGCCGCTTCGGCCACGCCGGGCACTCCGGCGAGGACCCGCTCGACCTCGGCGGGATGGATGTTCTCGCCGCCGCGGACGATGAGTTCCTTGGTCCGCCCCGTGATGCCGAGTCGGCCCGCCGCATCCAGTCGGCCGAGGTCGCCGGTGCGGTACCAGCCGTCCACGAGGACGGCCCGGCTGGCCTCCGGGTCGTTGTGGTAGCCGACCATGGTGGCCGGGCTGTGCACCCAGATCTCACCCTCCTCGCCGGCGGCCACCTCCTCGCCCGTGCGGGGGTCGGTCAGTCGCAGCCGGAGGCCGGGCAGGGGAGTCCCGCAGGAGCCCGGGACGCGCTCCCCGCCCGGCGCCTGGGTGGTGATGGCGCCTCCGGTCTCGCTGCTGCCGTAGCTGTCCACGAGCCGTACGCCGAAGGCGGCCTCGAAGTCGAGGTGCAGTTCGGGCGGGCAGACGGAGCCGGCCGCCATGCACACCCGCAGCCCGGGCAGTTCCATCCCGTCCTCGCGTGCCAGCTCCACCATGCGGCGGTAGGTGCTGGGGGAGTTGACCAGGAAGGAGGCGCGTTCGCTGCGGACGGTCTCGATGATCTCGTCCGGGGCCGAGCCCTCCAGGATGTACGCGGACGCGCCGACGGCCAGCGTGGCGAGCACGCCGATGTTGTGCGAGGCGGCGTGGTGGAGCGGCATGGGCCACACCACCCGGTCGTCGGCGGACAGGCCGAGGATCGTCGCGGTGCAGGCAGCGGTCGCCCACAGGGACTTGCGCTGGGTCGACACCACACCCTTGGGGCGGCCGGTGGTGCCCGACGTGTAGAGAATCCAGGCGGTTTCGTCGAGTTCGAGGTCGTCCCGCGCGTCGGTGGCGGGCGGGGTGACGGCGAGCTGCTCGAAGTCGTCGGCGCCGGGAACGGGTTCGGCGGCGCCGACGACGATCGGAGCACCGTCGAGTGCGCCCCTCGACGTCCGCTCCACCTGCGGCAGTTGCGCCACACCGGTGATGACCGTGCGGGCACCGCTGTCGGTCAGGTGGTGGGTGAGTTCGGCGTCGGAGGACTTCGGGTCGACCGGGACACCGACGGCTCCCGCCCGCGCGACGGCGAGGTAACTCTCCACCATCTCGACCCGGTTGCCCATGCGCAGCAGGACACGGTCACCACGGCCGACTCCGCGCGCGACCAGATGGCCGGCCAGGAATCGTGTGCGGCGTTCCAGAGCGCCGTAGGTGACGGCACGGCGGCCGTCCTGGAAGGCCCGCGCGTCCGGACGTTCCCGGGCGTGGTCCGCGAGGATCTCATGCACCGGCCGGACCAGCGCAACACGGGGCTTCTCAGTCACGACGCTCGACTTCCAATCACCTTGGCAACGGAGACGCACGACTTCGGCGGTCCGGGCCGCCGGGCACGCGAACGGCGGGGATCTCCCAACCCCGGCCTACGGGGCCAGTATGGGCGCGGGCGGGTTAGGTCTTTCTCTAGATCCGGCAGGCGCCGTGACCGGCCGGAACGCGCGCCGGAGGGGGTGTTCAGCGCGGAAGCACCCAGCCCGGTGCCCAGGTCCCGGCGGCGTCGTGGCCGACCGTCGTGGCGGCGAGGTGAGTGCGGAGGATGGCCGGCGCCCGGCTGGGCATGGTCGCGGCGCCAGAGGAGCGAGTGCCGGTGGACGGGCGCCGGGCCGGTGACCGGGATGCGGCGCAGACCGCCCTGCTCCACCGTGTCCTTCCCTCACGGGCCCACGTCATCGACAGCTCCGAACTCCGCACCCTGCTCCGGGCCGACCGACGCGCACCGGGTGCCGATCCCACCAGAGGCGAGCAGTTCCCTCTTGAGATGGCGGGCCAGTCCCGCCGGTGTGGTGAAGTCGAAGACGACCGACGCGGGCAGGGGGAGCCCCGTCGCCGACTCCAGCGCGTCGCGTGCGGTCAGCGCGGTCAGGGAATCGAATCCGAGGTCGCGGACCTCCGCCTCCTCCGGTATACGCCCGGCCGTGGTGAGCCCGAGCACCGACGCGAACCGGTCGCGCACCAGCCGCAGCACGGTCTCCTCCTGCTCGGCGGAGGTGAGCGCCGCCAGTCGGCGGCGCAGCGCCGCGGGGTCGGCCGCCGCGTCGCGCGCCGTTCGCCGCACGGCCCCGCCCGCGGTGTCCCGGAGCAGCGCGGCCGTCGCGGTGACGGGGCCGGTCCGGTGCGGGACGGACAGGTCCGGCCGCTGCGCGGTGAGCGAGGTCCGGCCCGTGGCGACGGCCGCGGCGAACAGATCGGCCGCCTCGTCAGTGGCCCCCGCGGGGCCGCGCACGGACACCGCCGACACCCCCGCCTGCCGCAGGGTGCGGGCCCACACGTCGAACACCGCCGCCACCGCCGCGTCCGCCGGCCCGGCCGCGGAGGGCGGCGGCGTCGCGAACACGACGGAGGCGATGTCCCGTCCCGGTGCCGATCGCACGAGCTCCGCCGCCGGGTCGATCAACGGACGCAGTGCGGCGTCCACGTCGGCCTGCGTGTCCGCCGACGAGCCGTCGGCGGACACCGCCGCGGTCAACACCACCGTGCGGGGAGCGCGGTCGAGCAGTGCCCGCACCGTCCCGGCCGGATCCACGGGGTCCCAGCGCAGCAGCTCGGCGGTTCCCGCGGACGGAGCGAGCCGGTCGGCGACGTTCTTCGCGAACGGTCCCGTCAGCAGCGGCCCGTCCGCAGTGGGCCCCTTGCCGTCACCGGCCCGGGCCAGGAGTGTCTCGACCGGACCCTCCGTCTCGACGCCGACGAACAGGGCCGTACGCCCGGCGGAGGCGGTCTCCTGTGCTACGACGGGGACACGCACCGCACGCGGCGCGAGCACCCTGCCCTCGCGCAGGGCCAGTTGTGGTTCGCCCCCGGCGACGGCGTCCTCCACGCGGCCCCAGCAACGGCCTTCCTCGTCGGTGTCGAGCAGAACGAAGCGCCCCGGGGCCCGGTCCTGCACCGCTGCGACCAGACCCCGTACGGCCGCCGAGGCCGCGTCCGGCATCGTCGCGTCGTCCGTGGCGACCGCGTTCCGGGTCACCACGACCAGTCGGGCCCGCGCCAGCCGGGGATCGGCGAAGTGCCGTACCCACGTGAGGGCTTCACCCACCGCGGCGCGCACCGCCTGCGCCGGGTCCGCTCCGTCGCGCGGAGTCGGACGGACCACCATGACGTCCGGGACCGGCGTGCCCCGTCCGACCGCGCGCAGCAGTGACGGCAGATCGGGATGCGCCTCACTGTGCCGGCCTGCCGACAACAGGGCCTCCCGCATCCGAGGCGCGTCCGGACCGACCACCGCCCACCTGGACGGGCCGCCCGACGCCCGGGGAAGGTCGCAGGGCCGCCAGGACTCCTCGAACAGGGCGTCCTGCTGTGCCGCCGATGCCGCTCGTAGGGCGTCGCCGCGCAGCGGTGCGCCGGTCACCGTACGCGCACTGAGCACCGGGTCCCCGGCGCCGTCGGCCGCCTCCAGGTTCCAGGAGCCGTCCGCCGTCTCCCGCAGCCGTACCCGCAGCACACAGGCGCCGGTGGCGTGCAGGGTCACATCCCGCCAGCGCACCGCCACCACGGGGGCGGCGCCGTCCGGGGACGCCGCTCCGGCCGCGCCCAGCGCACCCGCCAGCGCCGCGTCCACCAGCGCCGGATGCAGCGCGTGACGGTCCTGGCCGGTCACCCAGTCGGGCAGCGCCACCTCGACGAAGACGTCGTGCCCGCGCCGCCACACGGCACGGGGTGTCCGTGCGGCGTCCGGCCGGCCGGCACTCCGGTTACGGGGAAGCCGAAGGGGGTA
>NZ_JBYIQX010000096.1:0-4519 GCF_057707805.1 Streptomyces sp. bgisy159
AGGGAACCGGCGATGGCGGGCGCGGCCGCGCACACTCCCGAGCCCGTGCAGCACGTCAACCTGGGCAGCAGCCTGGACGACGTGGGCCGACTCGGCGAGGACGTCCCCACGTCCCCTGCCGTCCACGCCGGCGGCGACCTGCCCACCGTCCACGCCGGCGGCGACCTGCCGGGCCCCGGCACCGGGCTGGGCGACAACCTCCCCGGAGGTATGGCAGACCATCTGCCCGAGGGCAGGGTGGACGACGTCGGTCACAGCTCCACCGCCAGTCATGACTCCCCGAACAGTCATACGGGCAGTCACGGCAAAGGCCTGGATGGTTTCAACATTCACTCTGATGACGGCGGTCGTGGCGGATCCGGTACGAGTGATCAGAGCCACGGTGTGCATCACCAGCACACCTCTGAGCCCTCCCACGAGGCTCCTTCCCCCCACCATCACGCGGAAGGCGGCACCCCCCACACTCCTGACGAATCCGTTGCTGATGGGACGGACGATGTCGGCCATGCTGCGACGGAACACAAGGACGGTTCGAGCTACGGCGATGCCGATGCCGACACGCCGGAGGGGCCGGGATACGCGGACGGCTACGACCCCGCCGATGCCCTGGTGCATGAGGGAGAATTGCCCGGGGCGGGTCCAGGTGACAAATTCCTCGGGCAAGTGGATCCATCCCGTGTAGAGATCTCGGAAGGTCTCATTACGCACGTCGACGGTCGTCCGGTTGAAGAATTCATCCAGGCTCTCTCTCGGGACCGTGTGGACATCTACATCCAGGCCAAGGTCGACGGGACATTCTCCAAGGGGCAGACCGGCGCCTGTGTCGGCGCAGTAATGGACACCCGTACGGGCATGGTCTTCGAAGGCATCAACGGGCCTGGCGATGCACTGATCCCGCTGGATGATCTGCATCCACTGCTTGCTGAGCGTTACGAAGCCCTTCGGGGCAACCCACCTCACCCTGCGCAGATCTTGGAGCATGCAGAGGTGAAGGCTGCGAACCGGCTACTGTGGGAGCGTAAGAAACTGGGGCTACCGGATGATGCGAGTGCTCTGAGTGAACTCCGCGCTTCCGTATGGTTTCCTTTCAAGAAGGACTTCGATCTGGAGGTTCCTGTGCCGCCGAAGGCAGCGCCGTTCTGCGCCAATTGTGCGAATATGTTGCATGAGGTGCCGAGTTCCTTTGGGCGGTTCACTGCTTGGCCGCCCAACGCCGAGAATAAACTGCCCTGGTAATGGATATGCGACGTATTGACATCGATGACGATGAAGTCGATATCGACTTCGATCACAGGCTACTCTACGCTGGAGAGCCTTACACCGGCGAGGCCGTGGAGCACCTGGCCGGTCACCTGGTGAGCAGGGTGACCTACAGGAACGGATTCAAGGACGGTCCTTACTGCGAGTGGTACAAGGACGGCACCTTGCGTGCGGAGGGTGTCATGAAGATGGGATTCGTCTCCGGCGAGTTCAAACGCTGGCATCCGAACGGAATACTGGCCAAGCGAATGCTGAACAGTGAGGACGGGAAAACTCCTCTGGCTGAATACGAGTGGGACGAGGAAGGGTATCCGACTCGCACCTGGGAGAACGTCAAGCAATAGGGCGATTTGCAGGGTCCGCAACCCCAAGCATGCGGCTCGCGTCGGACGATGTCGGCATCTGCGGGGCGCCTGCGGGGCTGGGCCGGCGCCGGGCGGGTTGGGTGCTGTCGGCTTGAACGAGTACGCCCTCGTAGGAACCCAGCGCCAGGAGGGTCGAACGTTCCTCCCATGCTCCAGGCAAGGTTTTTCATGAAGATCGCAGACAACTTCCAGGAGTTGTGGCCGGCCCCCCTCGGAGCGTCCCGAGGGCGCTTGCGGGACAGTCTCATGGAGTTCACCTATGTTGATGAGCATGAAATTATTCAGTGTGCGAGCTCACCACGTGTCCCTGCCGGATGAATTCTTGGAACGCATCAGGGGGTCCGACTGCGTGATGCCGCCTGAGGATCTGTCGATCCTCATGGAAATCGTCAAGGATCTTCGCGGCCGACTGTGACACCGGCTCGACTGAGTGCGCCCTCGTTGGCGGTGATCCGCCGCCGTACTGGATTCTTTCATGGCAGCAGTGCGTCGCATCGATATCGAAGATCCGGAAGTGGGCAATTCACGTGCACTCCTGACAGCTCAGTGCAGCTCAGCTCACAGAACGGGAAGATCGATGGCTTCAACCGAGCCCGCGCCCTACGAGTCCGCCTGGCTGACCGAGAACGGTTGGGTTCCCGGCCGTGACATCGGTGAGCGTGCCGCGGAGCTGGTCGAGGTGCGGGTACGGGATGCTGCGAGGCAAGGCGTCGCCTTGTCGGCGTCGCCTGCCGCTGTGCGGATCGTGCGCAGCTACGGCCTGCTCCGTCTCGCGCATGAGAAGGCCGCAGGCGAGGTGTGGGTGATGAAGCCGACACCCGGCTATGAAGGGGATGCGGCGCTCATCGCGGAGCTGGCTGCCGGGTTGGGAACCGGGCTCTTCCCGGTGGGGTATGAGGAGTCCGAGCGCGGTCTTCTGCTCGTGGACGAGAAGGGGCGTTGGTTCCACCTCCATCACACGGGTGGTTACCTCCTCGGGGCGGATGAGTTCGACGCGTTCTCCCGGTTCTTGCGAGGCGTCGAGGCGCCGGATGCGGAGGACTACTTTGTCTGAAACGTTTCCGGCCGTTGCCTCATCGCTGCTGATCGACGGAACGATTACCAGCCACACCAGCCTGGTGGGGGACGGCAGCCCATGCCTGCATCCTGCTGTCCGGGCCTTCGTCGACTCGTGTTCGGACGACCGGCGTAAGTCCTTCACCGGCCGCTGTGCCGAGGTCATTCTCCGCCGGGTCGGTCAGGCCCGTTTCGCCGGCGGGCAGAGGGAGTTCGAACCAAGTGGGCGTTTTCAGCGTTGCCTCACCAGGGTGAGGACAGCTTTGGCGATGACGTTCATGCGGTTGGGGCTGATCCGGGACCTGTGGAAGATCTGCCAGGACTTCAGCCGTGCCATGCCGCGTTCGACTGGTGCTCTCGCCGCGGCCAGGGCCCAGGCGCGGTCGGCGAGGACCGGGACGCCCTGACGCTCGCATATCCGGATGATGCGGTGGGCGCGGGCCGCGGTCAGGTCGTGGGTGCGGCCCGGCAGCGCGGGCGAGATCCACAGCACCTCACCGGCGGGGTCGGTGACGACCTGGACGTTCACGCCGTGCCGGCGGTGCTTGGCCGAGTGCCGGCCCGGCTGTCGCCGATGCGGTCGCACTCGGCGAGGGTCCCGTCCAGCAGGACGAACTCCGGATCACGCTCGCGCAGAGTCTTGAGCAGGCCCGGGGCACGTTCGGCGAGCAGGGCGGTCACGCTGGTGACATACGCGTGGGCGGTGCCGACGGGTATCCCGAAGCCGGACGCGAGCCGGGTAAGGGTGTCGTGGCGGCGCAGGTACACCAGAGCGACGAGCGCCCGCTGGTGCGGCGGGAGTTTGCACCGTCGGTCGCCCTTACGGGTGACGATGAGCATCGTGGCCCACTCGACGAGGCCATGCGGGAGGTCGAGTGCGGCAGGATAGGGAACCAACAGGGCTCCTGTGCCGATGGGTTGAGACTTCGAACACCTCCCCCAACGGCACGGGAGCCTTGTGCGTTGCGGCCCTCACCTCGCCGTCACCGGCGTCACCCGATCAGTGGCCACGCTGAAAACGCTCAGTGTGCGAGCTCACACGTGTCCCTGCTGGATGAACTCTTGGAACGTATCAGGGCGTCCCACTACGCGATGCCGCCTGAAGACCTGGCGAGCCTCATGGAAATCACCAATGATCTTCGCGGCCGACTGTGACACCGGCTCGACTGAGTGCGCCCTCGTTGGCGGTGATCCGCCGCCGTACTGGATTCCCTGATGACAGCAGTGCGTCGCATCGACATCGACGACCCCGAAGTGGACATGGACGACTCGGAGCGACTGTTCCACCGAGGTGAACCGTTCACCGGCGAGGTGACCGAGCACCTCGGTGAGAGTTTGGTCAGCCTCGATAGCTACGTGGACGGCTACAAGAACGGGCTGTCCCGGGAGTGGTACAAGGACGGCACGCTCCGTTCGGAGGGGACCTTGCGGGACGGGCTGCCCGTCGGCGTGTTCAAGGAGTGGCATGCCAACGGGGTGCTCGCGGCCAGGCAGGTGTTCGCGGAGAACGGGATGACGCTCCTGGAGGACTGCTCCTGGGACGAACGCGGCCAGCCGATCCGCACATGGCGGAAGGACGGGTGAGCGGCGGTACTGGCTTCTGTGGCCGACTGGGACGGCACCGACCACGAGTGGGCCGAGGGCGGGCGGCCGCCCCCGGCCAGGGAGCGCCCCAACGACTGATACACCCCGGTAGTACCGCTATGTACCCCATGGATTGGTCACAGGTTTGTGGTGCCTCTGTGATGACGGAGGCCCCCGATTGCAGAGTGAATCGGGGAGTTGATAGGCATGGTCCGACTGTGTAGTGCACGCGTGAGGCGCGTGTAGAGGCCCTG
>NZ_JBYIQX010000097.1:0-4281 GCF_057707805.1 Streptomyces sp. bgisy159
AAGGGCGTCGGTTTCAAGAGCGTGCTGCACCTGTGCGACGCGCCTGAGGTCTACAGCGTGGCCAGGGAGGGGTCCCGGCTCCTCGACGGGTTCACCTTCCGGTTCGCCCGGCTCGACGACTACGACGCGCTCGCCCGCGAGGTGGCGCCCGAACGCGAGGGTTTCGCCGACTACTTGAAGGAGAACCTGCTCACGCTGAAGGTGCCGGTCTTCTTGGAGGAGCCACCGAAGACCGTCCAAGGCTTCGCGCGCCGGGGCTTTGTCACCGTCATCCGTCTGCCGCTGAAGTCGGCCGACGCGCGCTCGGCCGCCGAGGCGCAGGTGCGGGAACTCATGGACGACAACGCCCCGTTCGAGCTGTTCCTCGACCGGCTGGAACGTGTCCGGCTGGAGTGGCGGGCCGCGGGGGAGACCCGGCGCAGGACGTATGACCGTCAGGTGGAGGTGCTGCACCACGCCCGTGGCCTGAAGGTGCAGCAGGTCACCTTGCGTCGGCGGATGCGTCTGATCGTCGTCTGCGGGAAGGCCGACCCGGACCGCGCACAGGAGGAGCTCGCCGCGTCGATCGAGAAGAGCGGGATGCGACGCGACTGGATGGCCTGGGAGAAGAAGGCCGAGGTACGGGTCGCCGTACCGGTTGGCGATCCCTTGCGGGAGGGGCGGCTCTACGCCTTCCTGCCGATGGGCGAGCAGATCTCGGCACCCGTCCGCGGCTATGTCCACGCACCGTTTTTCGCGGAGATGAACCGTCGTTCGTTCAACGAGGCGGTGCCGTGGAACGGTCTGCTGCTCGACACTGTGGCTGAGGTGAGCGCCCGCGCGGTGCTCGCAGCGGCGGACGGGCGGGCACCGATTCCGCCCGGCGCGATCGTCGACCTCATGTGCTGGCAGCCTAAGGCACTGGCGCGGCTGACGTCTGCCTTCCAACGGCTGGACCATGGCATCGCCCACGTGCCGTTCATCCCGGTGATCGGAACGACACCCGGGGCTCGCACCTCCCTGCACCGTGCCCTTCTGTGGGAAGGGAAGGACGGCTCCACGATCTTCACCCCGCACGCCGTCGCCGCCACGGGGGTCATGGATCTCCTCGATCCGCATCTGCACCCCATTCGGTTGCGGCGGCTGGCGTCCCTGGCCAGGAGCGCGGGCACGCGCCTCGAACCCCCAACAGAGCGCCTCGCGTCGTGGGCGGAAGGGCTCGCCGGGGCCGCCGTACGTGACACCATTGATCCCGGATGGTGGGCGGACTTCTACTACGACCTCTCCCAGGCGTTCCCCGACGGCTCGGCCCTGACCGGCAAGCGGATCGTCATTACTTCCAGGTCGATGACGGCACCGGCCGGCGCGGATGGCGTCTTCTTCGACCGCGACACTCCGCAGGGCGGCTCCCTGCCGACCCTGCCCGACGGCCTGCACTTCGTGCACGAGGGCATCGCCTGGTCCGGCAAGGGCCGCAAGCGCAGAGCCCAGGGCCGCAAGTGGCTCAGGACCGCGAACCTCGTCCACGACTACGGTGTCGACCGGGTGCTCGCGGTGGTCGCAGGTGCACTGAGCGCGGACAGCGAGGACAACGGCGTACGCCTGGCCTGTCTCCGCTACGCCTGCGCGGTCTCCCACGCTCTGGAGACGGAGGGCCGCAGGGCTCCCTTCCTGGGGAATCTCCACGTACTGACCCGGGCCGGCTGGATCGACGCGAGCCGCGCCATGTTCGGGCCGGGCTGGCCAGCAGAGCACTCCTCCGTCGACGACACCCTGACCCGATTCCTGGAGCGCGTCCGGGAACTGTCTCCCGTGCTCACCCAGACGGAAGGACGGCTCCTCGTCCGCCCCGACGACCTGTGCGGCGACGCGATCCCCGTGGAGGCCATGCGGCGCTTCCTCGAACGGCACCACGTCGCTCATGGCCTCCGTCCCCGGTACGAGACCTTCCGCATCAGTGTCAGGGGAGACGCCCTCAACCGACCCTCCCGTTTCTGGGCCCCGGACCGGCCGGATCTGCTGCCGCAGTGGCGGACGAGCGCCGAGCGCTGGCGGAACCGGCGTAGGGTCGGCTACATCAGCGTGGAGTACCACTCACGCTCCCGTGCTGCGGCCATGCTGCCTGGTCAGGACGACTACGCCGCCTTCTCCGAGGAGGACCGCAGACTCTACGCGGAGCTCATCGTGAACGGCCTCGCCTTCGCCTGGGCCGACTCCGCACTGGAGATGCAATTCGTACGCCACAGCGATCCCACCGGGACGCCCTGGCCCACTCCGCTGTCCGCCTTCCTCACCCACGCTCCGTGGATCCCGCAGACGGCCGCCCCGAGCGCCACCTCGGAGGGGACCGTGTTCGCCACCGCCGGCACGGCCTGGTGGTGGCACGGCACGCAGCCCCCGCCCCAGTTCCTCGGCGTGGTATCGGCTTCCTTGCGCAGCAGGCGGTCCGCCAAGCTCGTGGCACGGCTCGGCCTGCTCGGCATCCGCTCCTGGGACGATCCCGGCACCGCGCTCGACCGGCTCCGCCACCTGCCGGACCTGGTGCAGGCCAACGCCCACCTCAGGGAAGGAAGACTCGCGCACGAGATCGGACGGGAGTACGAAAAGGCGTGGGCGCAGCTGCTGCCGGGGGAGGGCGGGACGCGCACCGCCGACGGCGGGCAGCCCGCGGCGCCGCGCCGGCTGCTGGTGACCCGCGCTGGCGCCCTCGCCTCGCTGGACCCGGCGGAGACGGACGAGACGGCCTTCGTCCCGGATCCTGACGGGGCCCAGAACCGAGCCCTTCTGGACCGGGTCCCCGTGCCCGTGATCCCGGTACGGGACAGGACACTGGGCGGCCGGGTCCACGCCTTCCTCCAACGGAGGACAACGTTCGACGTCCAGCGGTGCGGCGAGGCCGCGCACGACATCCAGGCCGACGGATTGCCCGTCCGTGACGCACCGCACGTGCCGTTGATGGAGTACGCGGGATCCTGGCTGCTCACCCTGGTCGCGGCCCTGGTGGAGTTCGACGAGGAACGAGCGTCCCGTCCGGAGCCCGTGGCCGCGGCCGACGTGGCCGGCCTACTGCATCGCTGCGACGTGACCGTGGCCGGCGAGGCCGTCCTCTGGATCGCCGGCCACCGCCTCACCGAGCACGGAGCGGACCGAGCCCTGCTGCACCCGCACCCAGACCGGCCCCGTGTGGTCGTCGTGCACAGCGGGCCGCGTACCGGCTGGCGAGTGCTCCGCACCGCCGCCCCCGCCGTGGCTGCCCTCATCGGCGCACCCTACCTCGCAGACCCGCTGTGGAAGGCGCTGACCAAACTGGAGGAACGCGGCCTGAAGACCGACCACGTCCCCGAGGAGGATCTCACGGACGTCCTGGACCTGCGGCCGCACCAACTGCACGCCGTCCTCGCCGAGCGGGCGTCACAGCGTTCCGGTAGCGCGCGGCTTGTCCCCCTCCTCGCCTGCCTTGATCTTGACCTCGCGGAGCAACTGCGGCAACACGCCGAGGACTTCTCCGACCGCGCTGCCCTCCTCACCTGGCTCACCGACCGGATCGGCGCACCGAACGCGGAACAGCTCATGCGGTTGCTGGAGGACGACGACCGGGAACGGCAACTGAGCGCCATATCCGTGCCCCTTGCCGACGCCAACCGCGCGTGGCGCGCCCTGGGCCTCCCGGAGATCGAGAACAGGGACCGGCATGAACGGCATTTCGCGGCATGGCTTCAGCGGAACCGTCCCGCGCTCGCCGAGCGGATCAGGGACGCCTACAGGGACGTCCATCGGTCCGGACGGTCCCTGGCCCGGTACGTGAAGTTGCGCGACCTCTCCCTACTCGCGCCGGACGCGGCCTGGCACACGACGCTGTGGCATCTCTCCGACGAACTCCTTCAAGCCCACGCGGCCGCCTGGCTGATGAAACAGCTCCCCGCGCCCTCGTCGACGTCACGCCCGCTGAGGCCGCTGGCCGAGGTACGCGAGGCATCCAGCACAGCGGTGCACAAGCAGGTACCACGGCTGCGGCAACTAATCGAGGAATGGGAGCGCCTCTATCCCGCAAGTCGCCCCACGGTGCTGCCCCCCGCCCAGGACGTCCTGCGGGAACTGGACGACGACGGCCTGCTGGACTTCGAAGTCCTGTCCGTGAAGGCATTGATCGCCTGGCTTAGGGCCCGCGGCCACTGGCCCCAAGACATGCCTCTATCGGACCGGCGCGCAGACCTCGGACTGGCCGCGACACGTCCCCTGGAGCCCGCGGGGAGCACCGGCGGAGCCACGGGCGGGGGGGGGGGGGGGGGGGGGGGGGAGGGG
>NZ_JBYIQX010000098.1:0-3973 GCF_057707805.1 Streptomyces sp. bgisy159
CTGTCCCTCTCCCGGGGGGGGGGAGAGTCCTTTCGCGTCGACGGGGAGCGACGAGGCTCGGCGCGGCCCGGTCAGACCGCCCAGGCCGGAAGGTCCAGGACGGTGACGACACAGGCCGTGCACATCCAGCCCGGACCCTGCGAGATCAGCAGCACATGGTCTCCGGGCGCCACCTCGCGGCGGCGGACCAGATGTTCCAGGGTGATCAGCACATCGGCGCCGCCCACGTGCCCGATGCCCTTGCCGTAGTCCCACGTCGACCGGTCCATGGGCAGACCGAGCGGCATCATGACCGAGTACTCGACCATGCGGCCGTCCATGTTGATCGGAACCACCTTGGCGATGTCGCCGGCGTTCAGATCGGCGCTCACGAGCGCCCGGCGGATGACACCGAGGTTGAAGAGGGTGAGCTTCTCGAGGGTCTCGGAGAGAGGCGTCTCGGTCTCGCTGTACCGCGTCGCCCGCTCGGCCATCTCCTCGTCGTTGCGCTGCCCGTCGTCCGGCAGCAGGGATCCGTCGCCGCGGTGCCACCGCTCGAGTTCCGGAAGAATGCCGGAGCTCAGCGATCTGATCTGCGCGAAGCCCTCGTCCGCGCTGACCAGGACGGAAGCGCCGCCGTCGGAGAGGAAGTAGGCCTGCCCCAGCCCCGAATAGCGGTTCAGGCCCGACGCGGTGAAGTTCTCACCGGAGGTGATCAGCACGGCCTCCGCCTGCGCCGCACCGGTGATCTGACCGACGGCCACCTCCAGCGCGCCGAGCATGCCGTTGCAGCCCTGCCGCAGGTACAGCGAGCTGGTCGGCTCCAGCTCCAGTTCACGCAGCACGTATCCCGGCGGATAGGAACCCTGGGGGCCCTGGTAGTAGACGGCACTGTGCACATGGCTCGTGAGGGACTCGGGGTCGAGCTTCGAGCGGTCCAGAGTGACGCGCGCGGCGGCGATGGCGAGTTCGACGGCCGGGATGTCGTGGGCTAGATGGGTCCCGGTCAAGCCGTTCGCGTCCACGATGTCCTGCGCGATCAGTCCTTGCGCCACGGCCCGCTCGACGGGCTCGAAATCGTGCAGCACGACCCCCAACGAGTCGATGAACACGTTCTCAATTCTCATCCTGGATCCTTCCGTTGTCGTCGAGAGGCGAGGCGGCCGGGGCGAGGAGCTGCTCGATCAGGTGCCGGGCGAGATCCAGCGGCGTCTCGAAGTCGAACGCCACACCCGGCGACAGCCGGAGCCCCGTCGCCTCGGCGAGCGCCGTACGCAGTTGCAGTGCGGTGAGCGAGTCGAACCCGAGGTCCTTCAACCGGGCGTCCTCCGCCACACCGCCCGGTGCCGTGTGCCCCAGGACGGCGCCCGCCCGCTCCCGCACGAGACCGGTCATCACGGTCTCCCGTTCCTCCGGACCCATCGCCGCCAAGCGGTGCGCGAGACCGCCCTGCTCCTCGGGGGTGTCCTGGGCCATACGGCGTGCGGAGCCGGACACCAGGGACCGCATGACGGCCGGTACGGCACCGGACCCGGCGTCCTCGGCCAGTGCGGCGAAGTCAGGGCGGGACGCGACGACCAGACTGCGGCCGGCCGCCCACGCGCCGTCGAACAACCCGAGGCCGTCCTCGGTGCCGAGCGGCCGCGTTCCGTGCAGAGCCGCCGGCTGCCGGTCCGTCGCGGCGGACCCCGCCAGACCGCTGGCCCCGGCCCACAGCCCCCAGGCGATCGACGTCGCCGGGACGCCCCGCGCGCGCAGGTGGTGGGCGAACGCGTCCAGGAACGTGTTGGCCGCCGCGTAGTTGGCCTGTCCGGGGCCGCCCGTGATGCCGGCGACGGAGGAGTACAGCAGGAACTGCCTCACGCCCGCCTCACGGACCAGGTCGTACAGGTGTACGGCCGCGTCCACCTTGGGCCGGAGCACCTCGGTCAGCTGCTCGGCCGTGAGGGACGGGAGGATGCCGTTGTGCACCGCGCCGGCGGTGTGGACCACGGCACCGATCAGCCGGCCGCCGAGCAGCGCGGCCAGGGCGTCGCGGTCCGTGACGTCACAGGCTGCCACGCGGACCCGGGCGCCGAGCGCGGAAAGCTCGGCCTCCAGGGCCGCAGCACCCGGCGCGTCCGGTCCTTGCCGGCTCGCCAGCAGCAGCTCCCTCACGCCGTGTTCGGTCACCAGGTGCCGGGCGACCGCGGAGCCGAGGGCGCCCGTACCGCCGGTGATCAGTACGGTGCCGTCCGGGCCGGCGTCGAATGCCGGGAGGACATCGGCGGGAGCGAGGCGGGTCATCCGCGGCACCCGGGCCGTCCGCCCGCGCAACGCCCACTGTGGTTCCGAGGAGGAAACCACACGGTCCAGGGCACGCCAGGTGGGCTTGGCGAGGTCGGTGTCCACGAGAACGAAGCGGCCCGGGTACTCCGACTGCGCGGTGCGGACGAGTCCCCAGACCGCGGCCACCGCCAGGTCCAGCGGCGACACGTCGTCGGGTCCGCTCACCGCCGGCACGGCACCGCGGGTGAGGAACACCAGCCGGGAGTCGTCGTACAGGGGCGACGTCACCCAGGCGCGCGCCGTCTCCAGGGCCCGGGCCGTCGTGGCGTGCACGGCGTCCACCAGGTCCCCGCCGGAGGGATCGACGGCCTCCCGCAGGAAGGGCACCACGACGACATCGGGGACTTCGCGGCCCGCCTCCACCGCGGCGGTCAGCGCCGCCAGGTCGGGATAGGCCTCCGCGTACCGTCCCGCCGCCATCAGCGACGACCGCGCGCGTACGGGATCCTCTCCCACGATGGCCCAGGTCGTGCCGGTGTCCGCGGTGAGGTGCCGCGTGCCGGTATCGGTCCATTCGATGCCGAACAGGCTGTCCTGCTGCGCCACGTCCGTTGCTCTGCGCACCCCGCGCGGGACGGCCTCCGGGCGGACGCACACCGTCGACAGGACGGGGCTGCCGGCCGCGTCGGAGGCGAACAGCGCCACGGAACCGTCGGAGCGCGGAGAAACCCGGACGCGCAGGACGGAGGCGCCGGACGCGTGCAGTGAGACCTCCTGCCAGAGTCCCGCCCGCCAGTCGTCCCCGACCTCGGGCAGGACGCCCCTGGCGCCCACCAGGCCGAGTGCGGCCTGGGCCAGCACCGGGTGCAGGCCGAACCGCCGGGCCTCCTCGCGCAGCGTGTCCGGGAGGGCGACCTCCGCGAACACCTCGGTGCCGCGACGCCACACACCCCGCAGGGCGGGTTGCACGGGCAGGGGCCGCACGTCCGGCACGGACTCGGGGGCCGGGGTGGCGTCGGCAGGCGGCCAGACCTCCAGGTCCCAGTCCGGCCGGTCCGCCGCCGCAGCCAGCTCGCCCGTCGCATGGCAGATCCACGGCAGGCCCACCACCTCCTCGGAGCGCCGGGAGTGCACCGTCACCGTGCGCACCCCGGGCTGGGAACCCTCACCCACGGTGACGCGGATCTGAAGGGAGCCGGACGCCGGCGTCACCAACGGCGCCTGCGGCGTCAGAGTGGGCAACCGGCCGACGCCCAGCTGCGCCCCGGCCGCGAGGGCCAGCTCGGCGACCAGCCAGCCGAGGGCGGCCGGGCGCTCGTTCACCAGCCATGGGTGCGTGGTTGCCGAGAGACGGCCGGTGAAGACCACCGTCTCGGTGCCGGGCAGCTCGACGGCCGCGCCCAGCAGAGGGTGTGCGGCGGCCACCGCGCCCAGGCCGGACGCGCCGCGTGTGGCATGCGTGGAGGGGGTGAGCCAGTGGTGGGTGCCTTGGAAGGGGTAGGTGGGGAGGGCGGGGTGGTGGGGCAGGGGGGTGGGGCGTACGGGGATGCCGCTGGTGTAGGCGGTGGCGACGGACTCGGTGAAGTCGTGTGTGTCGCCGCGGTCGCGGTGCAGCGTGCCGAGGACGACCGGTTCGGCACCGGCCATTTCCTGCAGGGTCTGCTGGACGGGGAGGGTGAGTACCGGGTGGGGACTCACCTCGATGAACCCGCCGGCACCTGTCTCC
>NZ_JBYIQX010000099.1:0-3643 GCF_057707805.1 Streptomyces sp. bgisy159
GGACGAGTACCCGCTGCCGGACCTCGCAGCGGCAGACACACCGTCGGCCTCTACCGGGCCGACCGGTGCCAACCCCCCAGCCCCCTCCAAGGACACCGACCTCTCCTGGCTGCCGATCGGCATCGGAGCAGTCACCGTAGCGGCTCTCGCCATAACAGCAACAGGCATCTTTCGCAGGCGTCGCAGATTCATCGCCCCCTCACCCACGCCTTCCTCTCCGGACGGGCCTCCGCACCCCCATGCGCTCACCGGCTTCGGGCCGCCCCCGGCCATGCCGCCCTCCTCCCCACCGCCCAACCGAGGTACTGACACCGTCTGAGTACGCCTACTCAGCCGCCCTGGTGGCCCACGCGGATGGGGCGTCCCATCGGGGCCGCTACCTTACGACTTGATCACCACGCAATCGCACACACGCGCTCCCGGAGGCGACAGAGCGCGCCCGGCGAAAACAGGAGGGTCCACGCATGGCGTGGGATGAGTGGGAAGAGCTCAAGGGCACGGCACTCGCTCGAAGCTCCCCGCAGATGCAACTGAATCACGTGCCCATCGACCCGGCGGAGGGCACGGGCACAATGGTGTCCGACAAGCCGGTGTGGTCAAAGGCAGGCCAAGATGTTGGCGCAGTTTGTGAGGACATCGACAAGGCGTTGGTAGCACTCTCTGGCGGCCAGGAAGGCCTCACGGCGGACTTCGACTGCCAGACGTCAGGTGCCCAGAAATTGGTCCACGAGTCCTGGGAGCGCTACATCAACAGCGTCAGTGCCCGGTGCGAAAAGCTCGCCACACTCTTCCAGAAGGCGGGCAGCGACCTACTGAAGACCGACGAAGCAATCATGATCGAAATCGGCAATTTGAAGCTGGAGTACGCGGATACACCGGCCGTCGGCGGCCAAGGCAAGAGGCGGTAACCACAAGCCATGAACCTGGCAGCGCTCCAACGTCTCCAACCGACCGAGTACTTCCAAGCAGCCAGCGGATACCGCAGCACCGCCGACATGGCCAGCGCTGCGAAGGACCACGTGGGGACCCAGATCGTCGCAGCGATGAGACACTCGCTGAAGGGTGAGGCCGCGGAGGCGGCAGTCGGGCAACTGATAGAACTGGCCGAGAACTTCCACTACGTACAGCTGGAATGTGGACTCGCCAGCACTGCCCTTGAGGCGTTCGCGCACGAGATGAAAGCCGTCAAGAGGAAACTCAATAATGCTCTGGCTGATGCCAAGGCAGCGGGTCTCACGGTGAATTCCGATGGTTCAGTCACTTATCCACCCGGTGGAGAGAAGGACGAGGGTGGAAAAACTCCTGCAGGGGGCACGGTCACCGGCCTGACGGACGACACGGCTTCTGCCGTGGGCCGTCAGGCAGCAAACATCGACCCCAATCCCAACCACGGCCCTGCACGAGACTGCGCGGACCGCATCGCTGCAGCCCTTGAGGAGGCGACAGAGGTTGATGTGAAGTGGGCTCCGAAGTTGCGTGCGTTGCGGGCCGACGACGACCTGACCGTCAGCGACGACGACTGGTCGGATGTATTCACGGACACCAAAGGTTTGCAAGCAGCAGGCACGGAATATCTCGGCTCACTGCCACAACCCCCCAAGGACGGGGATCCGAAGTCCAACGCGCAGTGGTGGCAGGAACTGGACCCGGATCAGCAGGCCGCATGGCTATCTATGCGACCCGATTCGGTAGGTGCACTCGACGGACTGCCGTCCGCGGTCCGGGACGAAGCCAACCGGATAATATTCGCCGATGCACGTAGCGCCGCCCAAACGGAACTGGACGCATGGATGGCAAAGGAACCACAACCGGCCTACCAGCTAGTCCATAGCGTCAATGCTCTCACCGGCGAGGAGGTGGAAGAAAAGATCTATTCGGAGGAATGGAGACAATGGGACATGAAGCGGAATGAGCTGCAAAAACCGGTAGATGGCATGCAGGCGATCCAGGACCGCTTCAACGCAACCGGCAAGAATGGTCTGCCTGAGGCATACTTGCTCAGCTTCAGTCCCGAAGGGGATGGTCGGGTAATCATCGCCAACGGAAACCCGGACACTGCCGATCATCAGGCAGTGTACGTGCCGGGTACGACTTCAAACCTTTCGAATATCGAAGGCAACATTAACCGGATGGTCGGTGTCTGGCGGGAAGCTGATGCCAAATCCGGCGGGGAAAGTGTTTCCACGATTACCTGGCTCGGCTATGACGCACCTGACAGCGTGGCCAAAGATGCACCGTTCAGTCACTACGCATACGACGGTGCGCCGGCATTCAACCGGTTCTTGGATGGGCTCGACGCGTCGCACGGTGGCGCTTCGGATCCACATCGCACCGTGATAGGCCACTCGTATGGGTCCACCCTCGTTGGAGCTGCAGCCGAGACGGGGCAGCTCAACGCCGACGACGTCATTTTCGCGGGCAGCCCAGGCGTCCGGGTTTCCGGCGCCGATGAGATGGACGTCCCTCAGGGGCATGTCTGGAACGAGGAGGCCGAGGGAGACCCCGTTCCGGACCTCGGCCGCTGGGGCCACGGCGGTGACCGCTTCGTCACCCCCAGCGATCCGAATTTCGGAGCAAACCAGATGGCCACGGACACCGAGGGACACAGCGGTTACTGGGACGGAGACGAGGCGGGCCCATCCCAGAGTCTGCTGAATCAGGCTCTGGTCGTTGTCGGTAAGGGTGATGACGTGCCACTGCGGATGCCGCGCCCCTTGCTTATGTGAAGCCGCGACCGGAATGCCCTAGAAAAATGACGCGCCGATGATCCCTCGATCTAGGCAATGAAGTAAGGCTTCATGACGTGAAGAGAAAGTTCAGCGCTCTGGCGCTTCCAGTACCCATTTACCTCGTCACCCTCACTGGATGCAGCATGACCGACACCCGCTCTCATGAAGTTCCGTTCGCTGGCACAAGCACGTCACGTGACGCTTCGGATGCCATGGGAAAGCTATCCAGTGGCATCTACGACCTGATTGGCGTCAGGGGAAAGGCTTCTGATAGTCACCCAGGAGTCATGGACTGCCCGGGCAAAGACACGAAGACATACTTTCGGATCTTCCACCCATGGAGCTTCTATCCTGCCTCAGCAAGCGACCTGGATGTTGCGATGGAGCGACTCAAGGAGGGACTGTCCAAGAATGGGTGGGAAATCATCACCTACGGCCCGGACACCAGCAAGAACCAAAACATCAAGCTGGTCGCCGACAACGACAACAAGAAAGCTAGCGTGAAAATTATCAAAATGGCGAAAAACGACCCAGCGATGCTGAGCCTTGACGTCGTTTCCGGCTGCTACAAGGTTCCGGACGGTGAAGAGGTCGAACGCTTCTGATATCCGGGGTCTTGACAGAACCTCACGGGCTCACCGGCAGGCCTCGACAAGGTCGCCCAGCCCCAGTTGGTTGGCGCCAAGTTCAGCGACGGCGCATGGGCGGAGGCGGCCGGCCTGCATACGGCGTACGAGACGGTGATCACCGAGCTGGAGAACCTCTCCAAGCTGCTCTCGGACTGCGTGGAGGGCATGAGCAGCGTCGTCCATGCCTTGCACAACCGCCTGGCGACACCCCGTCCGGCAACGAAGCGGGAGGCACCATCTGATGACGGGCAACACCCCCGGGACCGGCTCCACCCCGTTCGAGAA